>JBGSIF010000312.1:0-1896 GCA_041742635.1 Phycisphaerales bacterium | reverse complement strand
GCGAAGAACCCGGCGCGTGCGGGCGACGCGAACCCGCCGAGGATCCCCGCGCCCGCAACGGCGGGCACGACGACGGCTGCGGTCTTCACAAAGTCACGACGAGAGACGTTCGGGTCGGACGCAGACGGGCGGAATTGGTAGTTCTGGTTCATGCGGTGTCTCTTTGGGAACGATTGTCGCGGGATGAGGTCTCTCTCCGCTTCATTTTTACATGTGGATTATGCACGGCTTTGGAACATACAAACGGCTACGGCTTGTGGATCTTGCTTCGTGTTTATGGCTTCGTACTCGGTACTGTTGGTAACTCCGGTTTCTCGATCTGTTCGGGCTTCGCGTCCTTCTTTGGCTCCGGGTCGCACACCACGCGGAACCCAATGTACGAACCATCGCTCAGCCACCACTTGCTCTTGGGGATCTGTGGATCGGTGATGTTCCACGAGTGGTCTTGCTCGGAGCGAGCGGTGATTTTGGCGTCCGGCGCGCCGAGGTCCCATCGCCCGCCTTTGACAACGCGCTTACCGTCTCGGCTTACGACCCATTCCCCGACATTCCCGTGCATGTCGTACAGCCCCCACGCGTTGGGCTTCTTCGTCGCGACCGGGTGCGGCGACTCCTCGGAGTTGTCCGCGAACCAGGCGTACTCACCGAGTTGCGCCGCGTCACTCCCAAAGTGGTACTCATATTCCGCCGGCGCACCCGCTCGACAGGCGTGCTCCCACTCGTCCTCCGTCGGCAGCCGATAGTGCTTCCCGCTCTTCTCACTCAGCCATTCGCAGAACTTCGTCGCGTTGTGCAGCGAGAGCGAGATCGCCGCGTACCCCTCGTGCCCGAACCCGCGATCGGGGGGCAAGTACGGCTTGGTCGGTCGCGTCGCCGCGTCGGACTTCGGATCCATGTTGTCCGGCAGGGGAGCGTCGGGCCCGCCTTCGTCGAGCCGGTAGACGAAGACGTCGAAGGCTTCCCACGTTAGTTCGGTCTTGCCGATCCAGAAGGGTTTGATTTTTTTGGTTTCGTCGGCGGGGATGGGGATCATGTCGAACTTGAACGCAGCACTGGGGATCTCTTGCTCGAAGGGCTTGAGGGCTGGCGGTGTCGCGTCGATCGGTGCAGGGGAAGCGGGAGTGGGGGGGAGTGAGGGAGGTGGGGGTAGGGTGGGCTGCTTGGGAACCGGTTTGGGATCAATGCTCGGTTGATCGGCCGCGGCGTGGACGGGTTGAATTCCGACCCACGACGACACGACGAGGCACAGCCATGCGCACGTTGTCCGGACGAATGGTGTGCGGCCACTCGTCGGCTGATTCGTCGTTCGGATTGTCAATAATGAAACGATGGTCAGCCGCTGGTTCATCTTGTTCGCTTTCCTTGGAACAGTCGTACTCACGGGGTGCGCCGCGGAGCCGGTGTCCGAACGGTTCGAGTTTACACGGGTTTCGATGGGCGTGCCCGTCAAGATAGTTCTGTACGCACAAAGCCGGGCGGGAGCCGTGGATGCCGCGGCCGACGCATTTGATCGTATCGCTCAGCTCGACGATTGCCTAAGTGATTACCGTCCACGGAGCGAGTTGATGCGTCTGTGTGAGAAGTCACATGCAAGCCCAAGCACGCCCATCGATGTTTCGTCGGACGTGTATGAATCACTCTTGGCGGCCCGCGAAGTGTCGGTTGCGACGGGGGGTGCGTTCGATGTATCGGTGGGTTCTCTCGTTCGGCAGTGGCGTGAAGCCCGCCGGTCGGGGGTGATTCCTCGGCCGGAGGCTATCGCGGCCGCGCGCGCGTCCGTCGGCTTTGAAGCGATCCGGCTTGGGCCAGAGGCCCGCACCGTGACGCTGGGCAAGCCCGGGATGCAACTGGACCTGGGCGGGATCGGCAAGGGGTACGCCGCGCAGTGCGCGGCGG
>JBGSIF010000311.1:0-4991 GCA_041742635.1 Phycisphaerales bacterium | reverse complement strand
CCGTTCGTTTGCCAGGTCCAGCACGCCGCACGCGAACGCCGATGTATCCACTCGTGTCGGGAACACCCCCGCGTACCCCAGCGGCAGCCGCTCGCCCCAGTTCGACCACGCCGCCGGACGCCCCACATTCTCGGTCGCCCGTATCGTGAGTTCATCTTGACGACCGCGCCACACCACCGCGTCCAGCCGAAGCCCCGTCGGATCCGCGCCGCGATTGATCGGCACCCATTCCACCCGCGCCCCGGGCATCGGCTCGCTCGTCGCCAGATCGATCAGCGTCGCCGTTTCGTGCGACGAAGTGAATACCCCGATCCGTACTCGTGCCGGGCCGTTGACCGCGGGCGGTTTGTCGCTCACGGTCCGCCGCGCGTTTCGGATCGCCGTCGGAGGGTTTTCGATCAGCCTTCGCCCGAATCTCAGCACCCCGGCCGGCCAGATTGCCGCCAGCCCGGGATTCACTCGCAGCCGACCCAGATCCTCCTGTTCGCTTTGATCTTCCATACGTTCGCGGATCGTTCCCTTTTCCGGCCTTGCTTCCGCTCGAATCGGTTCTGTCCAGGGCGCAAAGATCGGCGTCCCCGCCACCTCGCCCTCGGCGGGCCAACCGACCCCCACAATCGACACGCGCTCTGCCCCGAAGTCGATTTTTTCAAACTCGTTCAAACCCACCCGAAACTCAGAAGAAGTACCCTTGAACTGCTTTCTAAGCGGTTCTTCTCGCTTGTTCGACGCTTCTCGTTGTTCCTTCCAGCGCGACGAAACCGTGCGCTCAGCCGTTGTTGCTCGATCCGCGCGCGCCACGGGCGGTGATGGCTGTTCTGCCGCACATTCCATCTCCGCGCTGATCGCCGACCAATCCGCCGGTTCGGCACTCGCCGCACCACGCCTTGTTGTAAGAAAGTGGCTGATCCCTGTCGCCGCACCGACCACCCACGCACCCAGCGGCATCCCGATCCACATTTCCCCGAGCCACTCCGCACCCAGCCAATGGCTCAGCCCGACCACGCCGCACGCCCCAAGCAGGCATGACAGGCGTGGGCCGAGCAACCCGGGACGGTCCGAAAACGTAGCCGAAGAAAGAAGATGGCTGGGCGCGGGTCGAGTCTGCATTGGTCAACCATCGGACCCGATCGGGATGTGATTGAGCCAACCCGGCGGAGAGTTTGGCCGGGGTGTGCAATGGTGCGAGCGGTGACGGAAAGGAGGATTCGAGCGGCCGGACGGCACGGGCGAAGCGCAGAAAGTGCTGGAAAGGCTCATGTGAAGCGCTTGACCGTCCGGGTCGCGCCGCCTTTGCTGGTGGATGCGCATTATCTCTGGAGAGTTCCGACATCGCCGGTTGTTCACCCCGGCGGACGCGAGCGTGACCCGCCCGATCCCGGATCGGGTGAAAGAGTCGTTGTTTTCGCTGCTGCGGGGATGGACCGAGGACGCGGTAGTTCTCGATGCGTTCGCCGGAACGGGGGCAATCGGGCTGGAGACGATCAGCCGGGGAGCGCAACGGTGCGTGTTTATCGAACGGGATAAGCGGATCGGTGAGATTCTCAGACGGAACGTGGAAGAACTCGGGTGCGAAGACCGGTCGGAGATCGTTCTGGGTGATGCTCTGGGCGCGGCGTTGTTGACGCGGTGCCCAAACCCTGTGGATTTGATCTTTTTCGATCCCCCGTACCCGATTGTGATGGACCCACCGGTGGAAATGGGGGGAGAAGGGGGCTGGGAGCGGGTGAAGTTGCAGTTATCGCGGGTGATCGAGCGATTGAACACGGCGAGCGGGGGGGGATACGCCATGCTGCGGACGCCGTGGCCGTTTAGGCATGTGCCGGTCGTCGCGGGGGAAATGAAAGAAGCCGGGGCACCGGCGGCGGAGCGGCGGAGCGGGAAAGCAGGGAAAGGGAAACGCAAGGGACGGGATCGAGGGGAAGTAGGAGAGGAGACGGCGTGGGAAGGGGAAGAACTGACGGAGATGTTGGCCGGGGGCACCGGTTCGTTCGAGGATGGGGGGTTCGAGGCGGACGAGTCTGGCGAGCCGGCGGCGTATTCGGTGGAGGTGGATTTGACGATACCCGGTGCGATCGGGCCGGAGACGCATGTGTATGGGAATACGGCGATCCATTTGTACATGAAGCAGAAGTAATGCAACCGGCGGTGGGGTGGTGGGTAATCAACAACGTCGGGGTGATCGTTGGGCCATCGCAAAGTGCGCACGCGGCGGGGTAGGCCGGAGAGTGGTTTGTGGTGGATGTGGTTACGGACATCAAGAAGCCGGCGCGGGGCGTAGGGAGGGAAGCGGTCCACCGCCGGGGTGGTGTGATTGGAATTGTTGTCGGGCTGCTTGTCGTGTGGAGCGGGGTAGCGAGTGTGAAGGGGCAGGGAGCGGCGCGACCGGAGCCGCCGGTGCCGCTTTCGCCGGGCATGATCGCGGAGTTCGACCAGCGCCACCATTCTGTCGGCGTAACGACGCTAGTGATGGCGAACGGGGTTCTGGTGCATCATCGAGCGATGGGATCTGGGCAGAATGAGCAACCGCGCGCGGTAGTGGGTGCCGCGAATGAAGGACGGATCGTGGTGTCGATCCGGGTAGCGGGAGGAGAGGTAGAGGAAACGGGTGAGAATCGCGGGACGACCGACGCCGCGATCGTGGCGTGGGAGCGGCTGTCCGTACGCTCGATCCGGCGCGACGATTTGGTCGCGTTTCTAGAAATCGGGAGTGCGAAGGTGTCGTCGATGGTGACGTCCGACGCGGTGCTGCTGAGGATCGAAGGGGATCTGGCGGGCGTCGAGCGCGGGCTGCGTGTAGCACGGTTACTACTAACAGAACCGGTGGTGAACGAAGAAGACTTCGAGGCGTGGCGCGAGCGTGTGCGATCGCGGCGGGAAGCGATGGCGGCGGGCGTTGGGGCATGGGGTGTGGGTGGTGGGGGGGTTGGGCGGCGAGCGATCTTTGAGACGGTGACGGATGTGATGTTTGTGAAGGAGGACGCGAGGCCGCGGCGGATGGACGACGCCGCGCTGGAGCGGCTGACGGCGTCGGACGCGCAGGGATGGATCGACCGGATGCTGGGGATCAAGCCGGGGACGACGGCGCATCCGATCGAGGCGTCGATCGTGGGAGATGTGTCGATCGACGAAGCGTCGCGGCTGAGCGGGCTGTATTTGGGGACGCTGCCGACGAGGGCCGTGCTGAGCGCGGCGACGTTTGCCGAGGCAAGGCGCGGCGTGCGGAGCAAGGAACCGATGGAGGCGGTGCGGACGATCGCGGGAATGAAGGATCGTGCGTATATCGTGTGCGGTTTTCTGGGCGCGGATTTGTCGGACATCCGCGACTATCGCGCCCTCGTCGTGGCGGCGGAAGTAATCGGGGGACGGATCAAGCAATGGCCCGCGGATGAGCGGGGAGACGGCCGGCAAGATGGGAACGAGCGTCGCGGTGGTGGGGCGGGGGTGCAGGCGATTCCAGGGGGCGCCTTCCCCGGGTTCGGGCTGGTGCTTGGAGTAAGCGAGGTTCCGGCGCACCGAGCGAAGGAGTTGCTGGAGAAAATGTCGGGTGTGTTTGAGTCGGTGCGAGAGCGCGGGCCGAGCGAAGATGAAATCGAAGAAGTGACGGCACGGCTGGCGAACTCGGCACGCGACTCACTGACCCGCACGGATTACTGGTCGATGATTCTGTCGTCGAGCGTGTACCACGGGCTGCGGCTGGACGAGATCGCGGCGGCGGAGTCGCACTACGCGGGGACGACGGCGTCGGACGTTCGGGCGGTGCTGGGGAAGTACGACACGGCGGAGCGGCGGGTGAGGGTGCGGCTGATGCCGGGGGCGAAGGCGGAGTGAAGGGTTTCAGTGTGCGATGGTTTGGTGCGTCCATTGGACGGAGCTTCGGCGGCGCGTCTTTGGAGTCGTGCCTTATACGATCGCGGTGCATGGGAGCGAGTGAAGCAGGGTGTTTGCGGGTGAGCGGCGTCGACGCGGGGTACGACGGTGCGGCGGTGCTGCGCGGAGTGAACGCGGTGTTCGCAGCAGGACGGCTGACGGTGGTGATCGGGCCGAATGGTGCGGGGAAGAGCACCCTGTCGCGGGTGCTCGCCGGGGTGCTGCGCCCGAAGCGGGGGGAGGTGAGTCTGGAAGGGGTATCGCTGTGGGGGATGGCGAGGGGGGAGGTGGCGGCGCGAGCGGCGTATGTGCCGCAGCGGAGCGAGGTGAGTGAACCGATGACGGCGGCGGAGGTGGTGTCGCTGGGGACGTATGCAAGCGGGCGGGACGAGGAAGCGGTGCGGCGATCGATGGAGCGGACGGGTGTGTGGGAGATGCGAGCGGAGATGTATTGGCGGCTGAGCGTGGGACAGCAGCAGCGTGTGACGCTGGCGCGTGCGCTGGCGCAGTTGGACGCCGGGGCGAAGCGGGGGGTCGGGTCGCAATTTGTGATAGCGGACGAGCCGGCGTCGGCGCAGGATCCGAAGCAGGTGATGCTCGTGATGGGGTGCCTGCGGGAGGAATCGCGGCGCGGTCGCGGCGTGGTGGTGGTGCTGCATGACTTGACACTGGCGGCGCGGTACGCGGATGACGCGGTCGTGGTGAGCGGGGGTGGGAAGGTCGGCGAGGTGGGCCTGAGCGAGCAGGTATTGAGTGAAACAACGCTTGGAAGAGTGTTCGGGGTGACGTTCAGGCGTGTGGAGTTCGACGACGACAGTCAGAAGGGCGTGGTGATCGTGTCGGCGGAGGGTGGTACCACTCGGGACGGGGCGTAGCAGCGTGTTGGGGAGTGTGTGTTTCGATAGAAATAGGTGTAGTCTGATCGGATGGGGTTGGATATGCTTTGCCCCCTATTGAGCAGCGCGTGTTGCAGGGATGTTTGGTGCTCGAAACGGCGGCGTTGACATATGCCAGCGATAGAACCGACAATGCAGGCACCTCGGGGAGCGACGGGCGCGGTGATCGCGTGCGGTGTGACGGCCGGCGCGGGCGTGGCCGGGGCGGTGGCGGGGGGGATGAAC
>JBGSIF010000310.1:0-7710 GCA_041742635.1 Phycisphaerales bacterium | reverse complement strand
GCGCCGCCTTGCTCTGCGTCGTCCCCGCGGCTTCATTCCCCGGTTCACTCGCACGCTCCCCCGCGCAACCCGCCGCCCCCACGGACGCCGCGGCGAACACCAATCCACACACACGACACCCGATCCACACCAGTGACGAATAGTTCATGGCAAGCCCGCATAATGAATGGTGGTTCTCAACACGCCTCAGCGACACGCCAAGACGTCTCATCATACCGACCCTGACACCACCCGTGGAACCGCTACCCACCCTTGGCCACCCCAATAGCAGGCCATATGCGCAGAACTTCACACAACCTTGACGGCTCGCAGCAGGCCTCGACTTCACATCCCGAGTAAGGTTCGTCATCGCGGGAACGTCTCGCGTCGGTTCGTCCTTTTTCGGAGATGTTTCATGCTTGCAAACAAGCGGTTGTTGTCCTGCGCGCTCGGCGCGCTCCTTGGTGCCGTCGGCATGGCCTCGTCCGCCAACGCCCAGGCCTTCCTCAGCGAGATCTTCATCAACCCACCCGGTACCGACAACGGCTTCGAGGCCATCGAAATCACCGGCACCCCCGGGCAGAGCATGAATGGCTGGTACATCCTCATCATCGAGGGCGACGGCACCGGCGCAGGCACCGTCGATCAGGTCATCAACCTCACCATGGCCTCCATCGGCAGCAACGGGCTGCTCCTGCTCCGCGATTCGGCCACCGCTTTGATCCCTAGCCCCGACCCCGCCACCCCCATCCTCGTCGCCGACTTCAATCCCGACATCGAAAACGGCACCAACACCTACGTCCTGGGCTTCGGCACTCCGCCCGCCGTCAACACCGACCTCGACTCCGACAACGACGGCACCATTAATGCTCCCCTCGCCGGTTTCACCGCCGTTGACGCCGTGAGCATCCAGGAAAACGACAACACCCCCGCAGACAACGACCAGTACGCCGACGACTTCGGCGGGACCAACATCCTCGCGGATCCCGGCTTCAACGCCGACGTCCTCTACCGCGTCCTCGACGCTTCCCTTCAACCGCTCGGCTGGGTTGGCGGCGACGTCCTGGGTACCCTCCCCGGTCCATTCAACTTCGACGGCGCTCGTTTCTTCGGCTGGGGTGCCTTCGGTGTCCCCGACCCCTCCACCCGCACCATCGACCCCGGCACCCTCAACTTCATCGTCACAGGCCCCGCCTTGGGAGCCTGCTGCCTCGCCGACGGTTCTTGCGTCGCCGCCACCGCTACCGACTGCGCCGCCCAAGCCGGCACCTATCAAGGCGACAACACCGACTGCGGCAGCGCTAACTGCCCGCAGCCCCTCGGCGCGTGCTGCTTCGCCGATGGTTCCTGCCAGATCTTCACCGCGGTCGCTTGCCTCGACGCCGGCGGCGTCTTCCGCGGCAACTTCACGCTCTGCGCTGATCAGGCCTGCCCCGTCGCCGTTCCCAGCGCCTCCTTCATCTCCGAGATCATGCTCAACGCCCCAGGCGGCGCTGACCAAGGCCAGGAGTACATCGAGATCACCGGACCCGCCGGTGCTTCCCTCAACGGCTGGTGGGTCATCATCATCGAAGGCGACATCGCCGTCTCAGGCTCCGTCGATCACAAAATCTCCCTTGACGGCGTCTCCCTTGGCTCCAACGGCGTCGCCCTCATCCGCGACACCACAGACGTCCTCTTCCCGACCCCCGCTCCCGAAACCGCCGTCTTCGTCCGCGATTTCACCCCCGACCTCGAAAACGGCTCCAGCACCATCATCCTCGGCTACGGCATCTTCCCCATCGCCCTCTCCACTGACCTTGATTCCACCGACGATGGCACCCTCGATGCCCCTCTCCCTGTCTCCTTCACCATCGTCGATGCCGTCGGCTTCGTCGATGGTGACAACGACGGCGTCCTCTACGCCGACGAAATCCCAGGCGCTACTGCCATCGCACGCCTGATCGACCCCCTCGAAGAGTTCTACACCCCCGACAACCTCTACCGAATCCTCGATCAGAACTGCAACCCCATCGCATGGGCCGGCGGCGACCTCCTGGGCATCAACCCCGGCCCCTACACCCTCGATCCCATCCAGAACTTCGGCTACGCGGACTTCGGACTCGATGTGAACACATTCTTCGTCGATCCGGGGAACGTGAACTACAAGTTCACCGTCAACGCCTGCCCCTGCGACGTCAACTCCGACGGCTCCCTCACCAGCCAGGACTTCTTCGACTTCCTCACCGGTTTCTTCGGCGGCACCTTCGACTACAACAACGACGGCTCCGTCACCAGCCAGGACTTCTTCGACTTCCTCGCCTGTTTCTTCAGCCCGCCTATGGGGTGCTGACCTGATAGCGCCGCGCGGCAGGGCTTCAACCGCTCGTTGCCGAGGCATTCCACCTTCCATCCACTCCGTAGCAAACAAGCACACCAATTCATACCAACGGGCTGGCGATCTTCGCCGGCCTGTTTTCTTGTTTCTGCCGACTTGACAACACGCTTTGCTCCCGCGCTCGCTGTGCGGCCTTTGCATGTTCTTCATACTTGGCTCTTCAAGCGATATCGCGCTGTTACGTACTGTTGAGCGTCGTACAACTCCTCTCTCACTTCAGCGATGCGGAGATCACTCATGCGTTGTGCTCAGATTCAGGTTACCGTTGCCACCGCCTTCTCGATGTTGCTCGCGAATCCCGCGATTTCACACGCCGGCGTGATCGTCGGCTCAGGTTCGGTTTCAGCATGGGGTCGAGCCACCCCGTATACCTCATGGGACGTCCTCTTCGATCCCCTCCCGGGGCTTGTGGACCCCGCCGAGGGGCGCGTGCGCGACTTCGCGTTCCACAACGGCCGGTTGTACGCCACATCGAACCACTCGCTGCAAAACGGCGGCCCGTGGTACTACACACCCGGGGCAACCGGCTCACTCGCCGCTCCCATCCAGCCCGCGATGCCCTTCCCCGTCGGCACGCCTTGGCGGTTCGTCACGAATGGCGCGTTGGCCATCAACACTTCGGGGCAAGGGTTTGGTAGTTTCACCAGTGCCGACCCCGTCCTTGTTGGTATTGGTGCCAGCCCCGCCGGTGGCTTCAACCCACAGGCCTACACCCTGACCCAGTCCGCCCAGAACTACGTTGTCGGTCCTATTTCCAACTTTCCCTCGCCGCTCGGATTCATCCCGCGTTCACTGGAGTATGTCCCCTCACTCGACAGGTTCATCAGTATCGGAAGCAACCAGGCAAATCCTGCCCAAAGCACTTTGAACTTTCATCCGCACGACACCGCCGGCATCCTCCCACGCGACTCCCACACCACCCTCAACATCTCCGGAATACGCGGGATTACACCTGTCTCCGCGGCGTTCGCCTCGATGCTCAGCGGCCAGTCGATCACCGCCCCTTCGCTCTTGGCACTTCAGAAAGACGACCTCGGATTCAGCGATCCGCCACGCCTCTATCTTCTCTCACTGAGCGGACAGGTCATCACTCAGACGGACTACTCGATCCCGGGCTGGATGGATCCGCACGCCCTCGCCGTCGATGAAGCAAACGGCTTCATCTTCACCAGTGATCGTGAACTCGGCCAGATCCATGTCCTGAGCGTCCCTGCCCCGGGGAGTGCCATGACGAGTCTGTTCGTTGCCTCAATGTTGATGCTTTCCCGCAGGCGACGCTAACCGTTCGTGGGTGCGGCGAGTCACCGCACGGTACACCCCGCACTTTGTGCAAAGTTCTTCACCAAATCTTCTTGAGTTCAACATGGTGCAGGTTTGCTCCACACGTTAGTGTCTGCTCTCATATTTCACTCGCAACCTCCCGTGGGGCCAACTGATGACCTATCGATCCAATCCGCGGCATGACATCCCCGCGTTCGCCGTACTTCGTTCCGCCGGTTTCACTCTCATCGAACTCCTCGTCGTCATCGCCATCATCTCCATCCTCGTCTCGCTCCTGCTCCCCGCGCTCAAGAGCACCCGCGAGACCGCGCAACTCACCAAGTGCGCCGTGAACCTTCGTCAACTCGCCACCGCCGCCACGGTTCACGCCGGCGACTTCAAAGGCGCGTTCAGCACCGGTGCTTCAGACAACCGCAGCGACCGCAGCCTCGGCGCGTTCAACGAAAAGGGCTGGATCGCCGACTTCGTCAACGGCCAGTACGCCGGCCCCGGCCAAGCCCTCTGCCCCAGCAGCCCCGGCCAAGCCACCCAGAACCTCAACTTCTCGCGCATGAACGACAACCCTCACCGCGCCTTCTCTGCCGCCCAGATCGCCCAACTCGTCGTCGAAGGTTACAACTCCAACTACTGCCAGACCTGGTTCATGGCACACACCGACATGAAGACCCTCGCCTTCAACGGCGAGAGCGACTACGCCAAAAACCCCTCCCGCACCGTCGGCCCTCTCCGCGACCACTGGATCATGGGTGCCGCCACACCCAGCAGCGTCCCTCTCTTCGGCGACGGCTCCGTCAAAGACCTCACCGACCGCGTTGACCTCGATGGCAACGGCTCGCTCGAAACCACCGCCTCCAAAGCCCTCACCGACGGCCCTCGCGCCACCGCCATCCCCAACCGCTCCGGCACCGTCTTCGGCCGCCAAGACTACTCCGACCTCGGACCCACCCACGGCAAAGGCTCCTTCGTCCTCGCCGGCGGCGCGAACCACGACCGCTACTACGGCCAAATCGGCTTCGCCGACGGCAGCGTCAAGTCCTTCGCCGACACACGCCGCGACAGCGAGTTCGGCGGCACCACCACCCGCGTCGAACGCGGCTTCACCACCATCATCTACCACGAACTCGAAGGCAAAGTCTTCGGCGGCTGGCTCTCTCGTCCTGGGTTGTCGTTTTAAAAACAGACATGAACCGAGCCGCGCTACACCCCCGCAGCGAGAACCCGCACCGGTTCACACCCAACTGCTTTGGTGCTGCCGGCAAGCGCGAACCGATGCTGCCATTCGTCACACTTTGATCGCCTTGCGAGTTTGTGCACAAAGATCGTGTTCGTAGAGTTCGGCTGCCAAGGCCACTAAGAGATGTTTCTGCGCCTCCGCTTCCTTTCGAAGGCTGGAAAAATCATCCCACCTGCTCGCCTCGATTTTGGCGTCATCTTCCAATGCGTGAGCGACTAACTGATCCATCATTGCTTGGAACTTATCGGGGAGCAATAACGCGTTACTATTCTTTCGACTCGAGGACGTTTCGAGAATCTGGATCTCGAGTGAAAGAGCCTCGATGGCAACAAGTTTACTCTCGATTGTTCTTACGAGTCGACGATTGTGATTTTGATCCGGAGACCATCGGGTTGCGAGAGACGCGCTAATGAGTCCCCACTGTCGAATTAGGTGTGAGTACCGACGAAGTAGCATATTCATTTGCTTATGTCGCCGCTGCCTTCTTTCTACCGCGTTCTGAGTGATATAACTTAACACGCCTCCAACTCCGACTCCCAGAACGCCAAAAAATGCGGCAATAAACTGACTGAATCCATCGCTGTGAGCCAAAACGAACAATGTCGGAGCCATGCCCATGTCAAGTCCTTGGGTGCCAACTCGTCAGCATTTCAGTCCGCGTGTGAAAAGAACACACTTTTCTATCCATTCTTCCTCTCAAACTCCCTCATAAACTCGCCCAGTGCTTTCCCCCCGGCGATCGGGAACGCGTTGTACATCGTCGCGCGCATGCCCCCCGTCGCGCGGTGTCCTTTCAGCCCGTCCATCCCCGCCGCGGCCGCTTCTTTCACGAAACGATCGTCCAACTCCTCGCTCGGCGTCCGGAACGTCAGGTTCATGAGCGACCGGCTATCCGCCCGCGCGTGCGATTTATAAAACTTCGACCCCTCAAGCACGTCGTACACGTACTTCGCCTTGTCCCGGTTGTAGATTTCCATCGCTTCCACGCCCTTCTTCCCGGGCGCGCCCGCGTACTCGAACTTCTTCAGCCACTTCATGCACAGCCCCACCACATAAATCGCAAACACCGGCGGCGTGTTATGCCGCGACCCATCCTTCGCGTGGACGCCGTACCGCAGCATCGTCGGCAGGTTCCGTGCCAGCCCCACCTGGTTCGCACGCTCGATCATGTCGTCCCGCACCCACAGCACCGTCGTCCCCGCCGCGCCCATGTTCTTCTGCGCCCCGGCATAAATCAACGCATACCGGCTCACATCAATCGGCCGTGAATAAATATCGCTCGACGCATCGCACACCAGCGGCACCCCTGCGGGCACGCCCGGCACATGATGGAACTCCGTACCGAAGATCGTGTTATTCGACGTGTAATGCACATATGCCGGGTTCGCCGAAAACTTCAGTTCGCTTTGCCCCGGGATGTACGAGTGGTTCTTGTCCTTGCTTGATCCCGCGGTGTGCAGTTCCCCGTAGTACTTCACTTCTTCCATTGACCGCTCGGACCAGTGCCCGGTGTTGATGTAGTCCGCCGTGCCCCCGATCGGCAACAGGTTCGCCGGGATCATGAAGTTCTGCGTACTCGCGCCGCCGGTCAGGAACAGCACCTTGTAGTTCGCCGGCACCTTCCCGCACTCGCGCACGTCGGCTTCCACGTCCGCCAAAATCTTGTCGAAGATCTTCCCACGGTGCGAGTGTTCCAGAATCCCGATCCCCGATCCCCCGATATTCCACATGTCCTGCTGCGCCTGCCGGAGCACCTCGTCCGGCAAGCACCCAGGCCCCGCCGAAAAGTTGAACAATCGATCCGCGGGTGCAAGCGACGAGGACTTCAGCGAGGCGGGGCCGGACATCGTGGCGGACATGGGTTTCTCCAATAACGACGAACGATCTACAGAGATCCACCGATCGCCCCGCACATCCCGCGCGGCCGCGATCACCCCCATCTTCCACCAATCTTAGTCACCAACCCGGCCACTCCGCCTCCCCGATCCACCCCTGTTCCCCTACTCCCCCTCGGCACTTCCCACTCGTGATCTGCACACACGCCCGCTGCTTTTCCCACCTTTCCGTTTCCCGTACTTCTCCGAACTGCGCGCACGTTCGCAGCCCCAGCCGCCCTAGTGCAGCCCTGCACCGTTGCACCCGCCTTGGCCCGTCTGGCTCTTCACTTCAATCGGGGGAATCGTGTACACAACTCCGCTGCCACCTGCCCGCGACAAGATCTACCCCGTCATCGTTGTTCCCGGCATCACCGCCACATCGCTCACCGACTCCTACCCGGCTTCGCCCACCGATATCTGGTCCCCCGCCCGCCTCGTCTTCGGCGACTACACCCCGATACTCCTGCACCCCATCGCCCCCGCGTGTGCATCCGCCGTGCAAGACTCTCCCGTCGCGCCCGCCCCCCGCTACGAAGCCGCACAACCCGCCCTGGTTCGGCCCTCTCGCCCCTTCGGCATCATCTACGACGACCTCGTCGCCGAACTCCGCCACGACCTCGCTTGCGACGATGTCCCCATCCAGCCCGTTTACCTCTTCGCTTACGACTGGCGACAGGACAACTTCCTGACCATCCGGCACCTCGCCGCCTTCGTCCACGAAGTCATCGAACGCACCCGCCTCATGCCCCACGACCCAGCCTATGTCCAGGGGCACACGTGTGACGCCGTTGACCTTGTCGGCCATTCCATGGGGGGCAACCTTATCGCCGCCTGTGTCGCCGCGGGCCTCCTTGGATTTGAAGACCGATGCCTCGTGCGCCGTGTCGTCACCCTCGGCACCCCCTTCCGCGGCGCGCCCGCCGCCGTTGCCAAACTCGCTACCGGTCTGGGTTCGCTCACAG
>JBGSIF010000309.1:0-5773 GCA_041742635.1 Phycisphaerales bacterium | reverse complement strand
ATCGGCACCGGCGCGGGAGGCGATTGGGCCAACCTCGGCCCCGGCGCGCCGAACACCCTCGATACCATCGGACTTGACATCGCTGCCACGCCCGGGCCGAACCCCGTCATTCTCTGGTCCGGCTACCGCTGGCTCCCGACGCCACGCCCCGCTCAAATCTGGTCCTTCAACCGCGCCGGCTCCGGCGTCTGGGTCAAGGAGTTCGAGGGGACCGCCGCCAACGAACAAATCTACGGTGTTGTCTGGCTCGACGACGGAGCCGGCCCGCGTGCTCTCGCTGGTGTGGTCAACTTCGGTGATGGCGCTGGTGGCGTGCTCCGCTCCACCGATGCAGGCGATACGTGGGCTCGTTCCGAGTCTGGGTACGCTGGCGGGTGGAACGCCTGGGATTTGATCGTGGACCCACACGCCCCGGCGGATAGTGCGTACATCCTCGCCAGCCCCAACTCAGGTATGACCCCGGGCGCTGTCTTCCGCACCTCCGACGCCGGTATTTCCTGGAACCAGCAGGGGAGTAACCCGATCCTCCGTTACCTCGCGGCGGACCCGTCCACGCCGGCCTCGCTCTACGCCCTCGCCCCGTTCAACAACGCCAGACCACAGCGCAGCCTCGACGCCGGTGGTATTTTTACCTCCTTCGACACCAACTTCGTCCCCCTCGCCGGCGGGCGTGATGTAATACACGGTGGCACGGTCGCGGGCGTCTCCAGGCTGTACGTCGCTACCGGCGCTGGTGGTTACGCGACGAACCTCAGCAGCCCCGTCCCGCCGTGCGCGGCCGATTTCAACTCCGACGGGGCCGTTTCTTCACAAGACTTTTTCGACTTCCTCGTTGCGTTCTTTGCCCAGGCAGTCCCGGCGGACGTCAATCAGGACGGCACAGTCTCCTCTCAGGATTTCTTTGACTTTCTGGTGGCGTTCTTTGGAGGGTGCGGTGGGTAACACGCAGGGTTTCGCCCCAGTACAAGCGGGGGGGCATTGCCTGCAACGTCCTGTCCTCCCACGCACGCTCGCAGGATGATCGCGCAACACCTCACATGAATGACATTGATGTCATCCACATGGATTCTGACACCGATTCGTCGGTCCAGTCGTGCAGTATCTAAAGATAGAACCGTATCAGTTCGTCGGCTCGACCGTCGCCACCCACTTCGGCCCGCCGCCCTTCATCTGCACCATCACGATCGGCTTCTTGGCATTACGCTTCGCGTCGATCGTGATCGTCCCAGACACCCCGGGGAACCCCTTGGTTTCGCCGATCGCTTTGGCCAGATCCTTGCCATCCATCGACTTGGCCCGCTTCATAGCATCGGCCAGTACCATCATCGAGTCGTACCCAAGCCCGCCCAGCGCGTCGGGTACTTGCCCTTCGTACTTGGCCTTGTACTTCTCGATGAACTGCCCGATACTCCCAGGTTGATCTGGTGCCGAGTGGTTTGAGTAGTACGACCCTTCAATCGCTTCCTTTCCAATCGCCGCCAGTTGCTCAGAGTCCCACCCGTCCGCGCCCAGCAGCGGGATCGTCAGCCCCAGTTTGCGAGCCTGTAGCGCGATATTCCCGGCTTCCGTGTAGTACCCCGGAATAAACAAAATCTCCGGCTCGGCTTGCCGGATCGTCGTCAGTTGTGCCGAAAAATCCTGATCGCCCCCGCTGTACGCCTGCGACGTCACGACCTTGCCCCCCAGCGCCTCGAACGCCTTGGTGTAGTCGTTCCGCAGCCCCTCAGAATACGGCTGCGTCTGATCAAACAGGATCGCCGCCTTGCTCAGTTTTAAGTTCTTCCTCGTGAACTTCGCCAACGCCGCGGCTTGCTGATCGTCCGTGAAGCACACCCGGAACACCATGTCGCGCCCCTCGGTCACACGCAGGTTCGTGCTCGACGGCGAGATCATCGGCACGCCGCGCTCTTGACACACCGCGCCACCGGCCATCGAGCGCCCGCTCGCCACTTCGCCCAGCACCGCGACGACCTTGTCCTTGGTAATCAGCCGCGTCACGGCGTTGCCCGCTTCCTTCGACTCGCCCTTGTTGTCGTAGGTGATGAGGTCGAACTTTTTCCCGTTCAGCCCCCCCGCCGCGTTCAAATCTTCAATCGCCAGCCGGATCCCGCGGTCGGTCGATTGCCCGAACGTGGCTTCAGCCCCTGTCAGCGATGCGTAGTGCCCCACCACGATCGTGCCCGCATCGCCACCGCCGGCCGCCGAACCGCCGGTTGTTTTCGTTCCCCCCGTCGCCACCGGCTTTTTCTCGCAACCGACGGAAAAAACGGCAATCCCAACCGCCAGCGCGGCCGTCAGCAGCCCCCTTCGTTTCATCACTCGTGCAAACATCGCTTCATTCTCCTGTTGTACCGGCATGACAGCCGGATCGTTATTCAGACCTTTTTCAGCAGACTTTGTTGCGGCCATCGGATACTACTTGGTACATCGTAGCAAATTCACACCCCCTCGTGCTTTTCGCACACATCGACCTGCACCCCGGCGTATTTGCCCTTCCCTTCGGCCCTACACTTTGCACGGAGGCCACTCTTCCATGGAATCGTACTTATTGTGGGGTATCTGTCTCCTTATCGCGGCCACGCTGCTGCTCTTTGTCGAAGTCTTCGTTCCCTCCATGGGGCTGATCACCCTCACTTCCCTCGTGCTGGCCATCGCCGGTATTGTCTGCCTCTTCCAGATCAGTGTGGAATGGGGCGTCGTCGGGCTACTCTGCTTCGTCGTCTTCGGCTTCGGTGCCATGATGTTCGCCCTGCGCATCATGCCGAACACTCCTATCGGACGACGCATGATGTACGGCGACGATGCTCACAAGCACGCCGACTCCGACGATAACGACCCGCCTCCAAACGACCTCAGCGAGTTCGATGCACTCGTCGGCCTCGAAGCCGACGTCCTTACCGACATGCGCCCCGTCGGCACGGTCAAAGTCGGCGACCAGAAAATGCAGGCCGTCTCCGAAACCTCCCTCATCCGCGCCGGCACACGCGTCCGCGTCGTCTCGGTCGAAGGAAACCGCCTGCGCGTCAGGCCCCTGGCATAATCCTCAGGAGCATCCACGCCATGTCCGATCCGAGTTCCTCCACGTCGCCCGCCCATCGTTCACTCTGGCGTTCCAAACTCCTGCTCGCGATGACCGCTGTGACGCTCCTCGGCGTCGTCCTCTGGGTCTATGCCGCAGCCACACGCCCCGCGCCGACACCTCACGCCTCCCCCGCCGCCACTTCGCTCGCTACCGGACTCGTCCCGACCGATCCCAGTGCGGGCACAGCAGCCCCCGGTTCCGTCGTTGATCCCAGGCTCGTCGATGAAGCCGCCCCTGCGGTGGCCCGCTTCGGCGGCAGTTTCATCGCCGGGTTCTGCATCGCCTACGCCTTCCGAAAAATGATCAAGGTCGCCGCCCTCGTCACCGGCGTCGCCCTCATCGCTCTCTTCGCCCTGGACCGCGCCGGCATGATCCAAGTCAACACCCAACTCATCACCGACTCCCTCGAACGCGGCGTCGCTTGGGTCCGCGGCGAAGCCGGTGCCATGAAAGACTTCGTGCTGGGCTACCTCCCCTCCGCCGGAGCGGGCACCACCGGCATCATCATGGGCCTACGCAAGAAATGAACACCCCGACGACGCCTACGACCTCGCGCCCCACCGGCTCCCACTGCGACCAGCCAGCCAACGGCGGCGCGGGCAGCGCCGATCTCTCCCTCCCCGTTCTTTCGAGTAGTGCTACGAAAATCAAACTCGGCGGCTCCCGCACCGGCCGCTGGCGCGCCCTCGTCCTCACCCTCGTCAACCTCGCCATCGCCATCCACATCATCCAGTGGCTCTACCACGGCAACACCCTCTCACCCGTCGAGCCGTCCGAATCCATGAAGACCCTCGAAGAGGGCGTCCTCAACACCGGCTTCATCTTCTTTGCCGCCGCGCTCCTTTCCACCATCGTCTTCGGCCGCTTCTTCTGCGGCTGGGGTTGCCACATCGTTTCAATCCAGGACGCCTGCTCCTGGCTCATGTCCCGCGTCGGCGTCCGCCCCAAGCCCTTCCGCTCACGCATCATGCTCTGGATCCCCCTGGGCATCGGTTCCTACATGTTCCTCTGGCCCACTTTCAAACGCCATGCACTCACTCCCTTCCTGGGCAACGAGTTCGGCCGTCTCCCCAACTGGCTCGGCACCATGCCGCCCATCGACCGCATCACCAAAGAGTTCATCGTCAACGACTTCTGGCAGACCTTCGCGCCCTGGTACGTCGCCATCCCTTTCATCTTCATCGTCGGCGTCGCCATCGTCTACTTTCTCGGCAACAAAGGCTTCTGCACCTACGGCTGCCCCTACGGCGGCTTCTTCGCCCCCCTCGACCGCCTCGCCCCCGGCAAGATCCGCGTCACCGACGCCTGCGAAGGGTGCGGGCACTGCACCGCCGTCTGCACCTCCAACGTCCGCGTCCACGAAGAAGTCCGCGACTTCGGCATGGTCGTCAACCCCGGCTGCATGAAGTGCATGGACTGCGTCAACACCTGCCCCAACGACGCCCTTTACTTCGGCTTCGGCACCCCCAGTATCCTCGCCAAGCCCCGCACCCCCGAAGCCAAAGAACGTGTCCAGGCCAAACGCTCCTCCGCGAAGCAGTACGACCTCTCCCGCCCGCAGGAGTGGCTCGCCCTCCTCCTCTTCGTCCTCCTCCTCTGGGGCTACCGCTCCTTCCTCAACGAAGTCCCGCTCCTCATGGGCGTGGGCATGGCCAGCATCGGCGTCTTTGTCATCTGGACCCTCTGGCGACTCCTCCGAATCCCCAACGTCCGCCTGCAAAATCTCCAACTCCGCCTCAGGGGCCGCCTCCGCCCCGCCGGCCGCCTCTTCATCCTCTTCGCCGCCGTCTACCTCGCTTGCGGCGTCTGGGGCGCGATTGTCCGTGTCGAACTCTGGCAGGCCGAGCAAGCCTACGCCCGCCTCGAAGAGTCCGGCCCCACCATCCCCCAGGCCATCCAGCCCGGCTTTGTTCCCCTCCCTGAGCACCTCGACGCCGCACGCGAGTCCATCGCTCACTACTCCCGCGCCCGCTCATTCCGCACCGGCGGCATCGGCTGGGGATACTCCAAAGAAGCCCTCGCTCGCCTCGCCTATATGCACGCTATCGTCGGCGACTTCGAGCAATCCGAAGCCTTCACCCGCGACCTCCTCGCTCGCCAAAAACCCAACGACAGCATCGTCATCGACCTCGCTCGCATCATGCAGCGCCGCGGCACGCCCATCGATTCCATTGCCCCCGAACTCCGGCGCTGGCTCGATATCGAACCCACGCTCACGCAGGTCCGCGCCGAACTCTCGCAGGTTCTTCGCGCCAGCGGCAAATCGCAAGACGCCATTGCAGAGTTTGAGCGGGCTGCGACCCTCCTCGCTTCCTCCCGCAAGACCACCAAGTTCGTCCCCCCAACCCTGCGCGACCACGCTTACTTCGAACTCGCCTCGGGCAACACGAGCAGCGCCGCGGCCCTCTTCAAACGAGCCGTCGCTGAAGCCGGCACCGACCTCGATGTGCTCGTCCCGAGCGCCGCAGGGCTCGCGCAAGCCGGCCAGATCGCCGACGCCGAGGCCGCGCTGGACAAAGCCGACCAAGCCGCCCTCGCCGCGGAACATCCGCCCTTCGGCACCGTCCTGAACATCGCCCGCGGCTTCATGGCACTCGGCAAAAAGGATCGCGCCGAATCAATCGCCCGCCGTGTCGCCGCCGACAAATCCGACCCGCAAGGAATGCTCCAGGCCGGCATCGCCCTCGCCCA
>JBGSIF010000308.1:0-1877 GCA_041742635.1 Phycisphaerales bacterium | reverse complement strand
GACAAGCCGCGGGCGCAAGCCCGCGGTTCCCGGGCCTCCCGCAACGCCCTGCCAACAAGCCCCGGCCCTGCATCCGCTCGCGCAACCGCACGAACAGTCAGCCGGAGGTGCCCATGCGTGCCGCAACCAGAACCCTGATTGCCCTCTCACTTCCGCCCATGCTGATCGGGCTCACGTCCTGCGACCAGGCGATCCCCACCAGCGGCACGTACACGGTGCGCGCCTTCACGTTCGTGGGTTCCGCCCCGCCCGAGGACAGCGCGGCGC
This sequence comes from Phycisphaerales bacterium, assembly GCA_041742635.1. Lineage (GTDB taxonomy): Bacteria > Planctomycetota > Phycisphaerae > Phycisphaerales > UBA1924 > JTS-AC122. Next base: position 1,610 of record JBGSIF010000308.1, on the reverse strand, counting down.
CGCATGTCTGGATCAACACGAACACGGCCTTGAGCTTCTCCAACAAAGCGGTGACGAGCAGCCTGCCGTGCTCGGTGATGATCGACTGCACGGACAACGACGGCGCCTTCCAAGCCGCCGAGTTCACCACCGTACAGATCACCTACGACGACGGCTCGATCGATCGGGCCCCGGAAGGATTGACGCTGCCGTTGCGTATCGCCGCGCGGAAGTATGAGACGGTGAACAGTGTTGCCGGTGGTCGCATCGTCAAGAGCACAGTGTCCGTTATCTCCGGATCGATCCCGAATGTTGTCACCCGTGCCGAGTCGTTCCGGCTGCACATGGAAGGCCGCTTCATCCAGCACGATGGCGGCACGATCCCCTTCGTGATCGACCGGCGCTTCGACATACGCATCGAGAACGCGGACAAGCCGGCGGCGGAAGTGCTGCGGGACGGGTAGATTCGTCCCACGCGTGCAAGGCGATCCGCCGTGCTGCACAGCCAGGGTCCGGCAACGCCGCCGAGCGCCCCGACCATCCCCCCCCAGCTATCCCCCCAACCACCACCCCCCAACGACCTCCGCGGCGGAGTTTGGAACGGCGCCCTCGCGTCGCCCCGCGCCCCGCACCACAACCGCCCGCAGCGCGAGGGGGCGCGGGGGATACTTCCCCTGCATCGCGCACCGGAACCGGCCATCTCAAGCGCGGCTCGCATACGTGAGCATTGTTCTTCTTCCTCTCCCGCGCCCCGCGGGGGTGGGCCGGGGCAGGCGCAGATTGGTGCTGCGGCTCACTCGCTCCATAGAACGCCGCACGTGACAAGCCGCGGGCGCGTGCCCGCGGCCATAGCCATCCTTCGCGGCGCAGCCGCGTGCCGTGAACCCCTCCAGTGGAGGGGTTTGGGGAGGCATTCGCACTCGCCCGCGCACCACAACCCAACGCCGCACGAGGGGGTGCGGGGGACCCTTCCCCGGATCAGAACACAGTCTGAAGTCGACTCACACAGATTGAACAGCCCGATGTGGCATCAACCAAGCATCCGAGCATCGCGCCCTGCTACCTCGCGAACAGATACGACCGCGTGCCACGGAGCATCGCACGCTCCACACGAGCAGCCTCCTCTCGCGTCGCGCATGTGAGCGTGCGGTACTCGATGTCCGTGAGATGCCGCCACACGTACTCCTGCTTCCCCGCGTTATTCCTTGTCCCGATCCCCCACGGTGATGGCAGGAGCGAGCACATTCGATGCACGCACCGTGAGCCGATGCCGACGAGTACCAGTTGATCGCCGCGCCGGAGCTCATACACCCCGGGACCAACCGGCGCGACCAGGACTCCACCCGTACGCGGATCCGGAAACGATCGCCACTGCGACCATCTCACGCTCACTCCCCCGCCATCTCTTCGAGCAACCCGCACAGCCGCTCCAGCGTCGGGCTCTCTCCGTCGCGCACGTACGCGCCGCTCGTCCCGCACGCGCACGCCAGGCATTCGCTCAGGCCCAGCCCCGCCGCCTGACCGATCGCGAACCCGCCCGTGAAGTGGTCCCCCGCGCCGGTTGAGATCCTCGGCTTCGCCGTGAACGGCCCGTCGAACCAGTCGCTCTCGCCCGCGCGGTTCGCCCCCGC
>JBGSIF010000307.1:0-5931 GCA_041742635.1 Phycisphaerales bacterium | reverse complement strand
ATGGCGGCGGCGTTCTGATCCGCGGCGGCGGTGCCCGGCGTGATCCTTCGGGCGAGCGCCTCGTCACGCTTGGTGCCGAGTTCCTTGAACTGTCTACGTCGATACGCCTGTCGCCCGATGGTGAAGAGGTCGTACGGCTCGCGTCCGAGGACGCGGCGCCAGAGCAGGACAAGGCAGACGACGATACCGAAGCCGTAGCCCCCGAGGTGGGCGAGGTGAGCGACGCCGTCGCTGAACCCACTGAAAACGAAGTCGCGCGCAATGGCGAAGGCGATGAACCACCACGCCGGGATGGAATACACACCGATGAAGAAAAAGAACACCAGACAGCGAACATGCGTGCGGGGGAACATGACAAGGAACGCCCCGCTGACGGCGGCGATAGCACCGGAGGCACCGATGGCAGGACTGTCGGCGAACAACGCGTGCAGCCCGCTCGCGGCGATGCCGCCAAGAAGGTAGAAGATCAGGAACCACTTGCGTCCAAAGCGGTCTTCGATATTTTGCCCGAAGACCCAAAGGAAGACCATGTTGCCCACGAGGTGGAGCCACCCGCCGTGGAGGAAGGTGGAGGTGAGTAGCCCCCACCAATGGAAGTCCGTGCCGCTGATCCATAGCCGGGGAAGCCACTGGGTGTTCCAGGCCACCTGCTCGAACCGCTCGAAGAGGTGCGTAACGAGGAACGCGACGACATTCACCGCGATCAGGATGAAGGTGATCAGGGTTGGGCGGCGGAGCGGGCGCTCGGTGCCGAGCGGGATCAGCATGCCGGATGATAAGCGGGCCGTTGGCGTGTGCGGTTAGGCGGCTTGACGGAACTTGCCGCTTTTGAAGATACGCTGGAGGCGTTGTTCGTCGCCCGCGCGTGCGAAGTTGGAGAAGACCGCCGCCATGCGTGCCGGACCCGGCTCGTCCTCGTCTTCGAGCCAAACGATGTTGGCGAAGACAAAGACACTCCGGCCGGGGCCGATGTCCTGGTCATTGATTGAAGGGAGGGTGATCTGCATCGCCACGGTCGTGCCAGGCTCGATGGCGCGGTCGAGTTCAAAGCGCAAGCCGCCCACGCTGATGTCGTAAGCATGACCTTCGATGGTAAACGCTTCGTTCTCGAGCAAACGCACCGAGATCGCTGCGTACATGTGGTCCAAGACGTAGCGCGGATGCCGACGACGATCAGTTGCGTTGTTCACGGCGAGTCTCCCTGTCGCGCCTCGACCCGAGCGGCAGATTGTGCGCGTCGCGCCCATTGCCCCACGAGGTGCTTGGTTGCTATCGGAACGACGCCCAGGGAACTTGAGCCAAGCCGCTCGCAGATCGAACGTTAAATGTGGGTTCCGCACGCGACTCGTGGAGACTCACGGCGCGTAGCGGATCCATTCAAGGCACAAACCGGTGGGCGGGAGGGTGACGCCGGCCTTGGTGCGGTCGCGGCTTGCCAAGATCGTGTCGATATCGCTTGCGCACCGTCGCCCGCGACCGACTTCGACGAGCGTCCCCGCGATGATCCGCACCATGTTCCACAGAAAGCCGCTGCCCGTGACCTCGATCACGACGCGCTGGGGTTCAAAGCCGCAAACCGGGATCGGTGTCACCGCCCGTGTCGTTGCCGACGCAAGCAGTCCGGCGTGGAGAGATTCGGGGGTCATCAGACTCTGTGCTTGCACGCGGCACGAATGCACCGTCCGGACAGTTGTGAGCCGGCCATGCCCAAGCGCGGCGAACGATGCGAAGTCGTGTTCGCCGACGAACCGACCGGCGGCGTCGTTCATCGCCGCCACATCTAACGGCTCCCAGGCACGCATCACGTACTTGCGGTCGAACAACGGGCGCTCGCGCGAAGAATGGATTGTGTATGTGTAGCACTTGGACGTCGCGCCGCCGGTCGGGTCAAAGCCCGATGGTACAGGCTCGGCACTCACAATCAGGACATCATCGGGCAAGCGTCCGTTGAGGGCACGCACGAGCCGGTCCACGCCGCGGGCGACGGGCCAGCCCCCGGCGGATCGGGGGCCACCATCACTGCCGCCCCCCCCACCATCACTGCCCCCATCACCGCTCGCGCTGGGGGCATTGTGTAGTTCGTCGCCGGAGCAGGTGAACGCCGCGACCTGACCCCGTGCATGAACACCCGCGTCCGTTCGGCTCGCCCCCTGCACGATCACCGGCTCGCGCACAATCTCACGCACGGCCCGCTGCACTTCTTCTTGGACCGTGCGCAACGCGACGCGCGGACGGGCATCCCCGAGCGCAGGGTCGCTCCCCGGCTCCGGCGGATGCTGCATCTGCCACCCGTGAAAGTCGCTCCCGTCATAGGCAATGGTCAGTTTGTATCGCGGCACGGGCAATCAAAGCACCGATCCGGTTGATCTGCCACGACGGGGCGCGGTCTTCATCGCACATCGTGGACATTTGGGTCAAAGACACGCTGTCGGCGTCAAGGGCACGCCGACAGTCGTGGTGCAGTTCGTGCGCGATGTACGCGAGTTTCGTGGTCAGCAACCGGCGAAGAACGCGGAGAGGAAATCGAAAAAGTCCTGGGAGTTGGTCACGCCGTCGGCGTTGAAATCGGCGCTCGCCGCGAAGAAGTCGGTGATGAACTCGAAGAAATCCTGTGAGTTGATGACCAGGTCGCCGTTTTGATCGAGGCTGCTCGCCGAGCCGGGGAACTGGTTGGGGTTGGCGGGGTCGGAGCAGACGGTGATTTCGTCGCCGTCGAACCACATGTCGTTGTCGCGGTCGATACCGATGCGGTTCTGGGTGCCGAGTGGGACGACGGTGTAGGTGAGTTCGCCCCCGGTTGTAGCCGAGGCGAGCAAGGCGGTCGCCGACAGCGTTTCGGCTTGACGATCGGACTGGAAGGTACCCGCGCCGATGTACGTCCAACCACGCTGACGGCTGTCTCGGCGCGCCTTGACGACGACGCCGACGCGGTTGGCGTTGGCGAGGTTCAGCATCGATGTGATGAGCGCCGACTGCGCGGTGGGCACGCTGGAGCCGTCGAGCACGGTGGTCTGCGTACCGACGGCGGCGTGTGTGTCCTTGCTCGCGCCGCCGGGCGGCTCGAAGATATTGGAGGGCGAACCCTGCGGCAAGTCCGAACCTGCAAAGGCCATCATAAACGCGGTAATATCGGCGACTTCCTGGTCGTTCAGGACGTTGAACGTCGGCTCGGCGATGAAGCGGGCGAGGGTGTCCACCGAGCCGTCGTGCAGGACACCGAAGCCGGCGGTGTTTCGCGTCGAGTAGGCGTTGAAGCCGGTTTTTTCGTGCATATTACGGAGTTGCGGGGTCTTCATCGAAACGTTGGTCAGCCCGTCGATGGAGACGAGCGCGCGGTGGCGTTCGCCGTTGGGACCGACGGGAAATGGCTGGTAGGTGGCACCAACGAGTCGTACGTCGCCGCCGGCACCGGTGGGCAGGGTGTGGCAGGTGACACAGGCGAGTGCGCCGCCGTCGAGCCGTCGGGTGTTGCTGCGGTAGAGTGCCATGCCAGCGACGGCGTTGCCGTTCGGGAGGGGTTGCCCGCCGTTGCCGAACCGGCCGGGGCGTACCTGCCCGAGCGGCGTGAGGTTCAGCGACGTAGGCAGCGTGTTATCGAAGTTGCGGTTGGGGTTGGGCGGGAAGGTGATGGTGGCTAGGAAGTTCTCAAACTCCTGCATCTCGGCGGGGGTCAGGTTCGTGTCGTCGCCTTGAAGACCGATGAACGCGCCGTTGAAGTTCTCGATCCCGTCGCGGTCGCCGCGCCAGTGAAGCGGCTCTTGTCCGATGATGTCCTGGAGTGTCTGCGTGGTCATCGGGCCTTTCATTGGGTGGAAGGGCTGGAACCCGGTGTTCAGCCCCGGCAGGCTCATGCCCAAGTTCTGGCCCGTGGTGGGATCGAGCACACCACTCGGGTCGCCAAGATCCCACGCCAGACGATCCATGCGTGCATCGACGTGACACGAAGCGCAGGACACATGCCCAAGCCCGGAGTTCTTCCGTGTGTCGTACAAGTGCTTGCGCCCAAGTTTGATGGCCGTACTCGATGGGTCGTAGAAGGGAACGCGGTGCGATTCTGACTCGTTCGTCGTTTCGATCACGGAGACAGACGCCGCGAACTTGTTGAGGACATATGCCTTGGAGCGGGATTCATCCAGCACGATGCCGGTGGGGCCTTCGCCGACGTTGATGTGGTCGTTCACGCCCGCACGGTTGCCGGCAGCGTCGATCACGATCACGCTGTTCGATCCCATCCCTGTGACAAACGCACGAGTACCGGCGGCGTTCCAGGCGATCCCGCGCGGGTCGCCGATGGATCGGTCACGCTCCGTTTGCGGGATGGTGTGCGAGGTATAGGTCAGGTGCGGGTTCAGGTCGGTGCGGATGTTTGACGAAAGGTTCGTGGGATCGACCGAGGCGAAGTTGACGCGAAGGAAGGTGCCGTTGATCACCGGCTCGAAGCGGACTTCGTTCAAGCCATCCGTGCCGATCACCGTGATGCGGCCCGACGCGGGGTTCACGGCAAGGCTCATGCAGGTGTTCATCAGACGCGTGGCGTAGGAGACGCCCAGCGTGGCAGTGTTGATCACCGCGACGTCCTGATCGACCATGTCCCACCCGACTACCCGCCCGGATTGGCTCGCCATCGGCCCGCTGACAAAGTTGGTCCAGTCACGGGCGTTGTCGTCCATCCAGCGGCCCGCCGGGTTCTTCTTGACGATCAACGACACGGCGATCGACTGCGGCGTGAGGACGGGGTTAATCGGTGGGTTGAACATCGTGCCCGAGTTGGGGGGCGGATTGGGCGCGAAGACGTTGGCCATGAACGCGCCGCCGGGATTGGGGCCGTAGGGGGTGTTGTTGTCGTCCACGACGTTGGGAGGGAAGCCGATGGTGCCGGATGCCGCCGCGCCGCCGCCCAGGACGGTCGAGCCGTTGCCGGACTCGAAGATCGCGGCGTACACCGTCTGCCCATCCGGACTGACCGCAAGCGAGCGGGGATCTTCACCCTCGATCACGATATTCTGCGGCACGGCGAGCGGGGCCGAGGGGTCAAAGACCTGCACCGTGTTCACCTGCGAGCACGTCACGAACGCCCGAACCGGCGTGCCGGCAAAGACCACGTCCGCGGGTTCGTCGAGCGTATCAATCGTGTTCACCACGCTCATCGTTGAAAGATTCACTATGCTGACGCTATCGGAAATGTGATTGACCACCCATACTTCGGTGTTCGTGCGGGCACGGACAGACACGGGATCAAGCCCGACCTGCACCGAGCCGGCCCAGACCGGCCCGCTCGGGGTCAATGTGAAGACTTCGAGCCGATTGTCGGGCGTGTTCACAGCGAGCAGAGTGGACCCGTCCGGGGTCATGGCCAATGGATGAACGTGGGGGTGTTCCCAGTTGACCAGCCCGCCGTTAACGGCGCGGTTGTCCGGCTGATCCAACCCGCCGGGGTTCGCGTGGTTCGCGGCCGTCGGGGATGCCGCGATCGGCTGTCCAGGAACCAGAGAAATATGCACTTTGCTTCCGGTTCCGTGGTCGGCGATTGCGAAACTGAGGACCGCGAACCCACCCGCGGCGAGAGCCGAGGCGGCCGTCAGTAACCGTCGGGTTGAACATCGAATCATCGGGCTATCTCCTGATCAAATATGTGTTAGTTGCAGTGCTTGGCTAACCGCTTCCGGCCCAGTTTTCGGGGGCTACTCGCCTCGTCGGAAGGTGATTGTGGTAGTCATTGACTTGAATCGAGCGTGAATCGTTCGCGGACGCGGCCGGAGGGTGAGTCAGTTCAGTGTACCCGAAAACGAGGGTACTAATATACTTGACTCACTGACCAAACTGCGTACAATGTCGATATGGAAAGGCCACTACCACTTCCTGAGACGTTCGTTGAGGCCGTCCGCTACTTTTCCGATGAGGATCGGGCGCATGAGTTCGTCGTTGGCCTTC
>JBGSIF010000306.1:0-11322 GCA_041742635.1 Phycisphaerales bacterium | reverse complement strand
CACGATCTCCGCCACCGCCCCCGCCGCCTCTGCCCGCCGCCATGTTGTACCATCATGGCGGCCCGGCGGTTGCGCGGGTTCTTCAACGGGCTGCTAGCCTACTGCCCGTGCCTACCCGATCCAGCATCCACCGGGCCTGGTGCAACAATTAATTATTCACTTCCTTCTCCCACGACGTGAAGTCGGCACGCGCTTGCTCCGATATGAACGGCGTAAACATACGGGCGGCGGAGCCGTCATCACATTCGGAGACCATCGTCATGGGGAACATTCCAAACGACCGCAACGCGCTGCTCGCCTTCGCGCAGGCCCATTATCCCCTGTGGGAAGAGGCCTTCGCCGCGATCGGGATCAGCGAAGAACAGGCCGCCTCGATCCGTACCGCCGCCCTCTCGGTCCAGGCCCGCACCCTCGCCAACAACTCCCTGCGCACCCAGCTCCGCACCAGCACGCAGGTGCTCTCCGAAGACTATGGCAGCCTCCGCCGCGCCGTCTCCGGAGCCGTCCGTTCTATTAATGCGTTCGCGCAGAACTCCGCCAACCCTAACCAGGTCTACGCCGCCGCCCAGATCGCGCCCCCAGCGCCGCGCGGGCCCAGCGTTCCCCCCGCCTCTCCCACCGACCTCACCGTCGCGCTCGACCCCGTCACCGGAGCCTTGACACTCCGCTGGCACGCTACCCAGCCCCGCGGCGTCAACGGCGTCGTCTACAGCGTCCGCCGCCGCGTCGGCGAGGCCGGGCCGTACACCTCCGTCGGCTCCACCGGCCTCAAACGCATCGAGGACGACAACCTCCCGAGCGCACCGATGATCTTCTACACCGTCCAAGCCCAGCGCGGCAGCCTCGTCGCCCCCATGATGGCCGCCATCACCGTCCGCTTCGGCGCGGGCGGCGGCGGGGTCTCCGTCTCCGCAACTCAGATCCCCTCAATACAAGACACCAAGGCCGCCGCCTAACCCCTCCCACACCCGTACCCCATACCCCCTTTTTCCACCGCCCGCACACCGGCGTTCGAAACGGGTGCCAGATGGTCCGAACAACTGGCGGTGGGGGCAAGAGGGGGTCGTGAAATCTTTCGCCGCGGCTCGGTGCCTCCTGTTGATCGACGCCCGGGCGCCCGCTTCTGCCCAGGCATCGAACAACGCACCATCGCTCGCATACCATGCCCCCAGCATGACACCACGCAGACCTACCCATCAGATCACCGTCGGCGACTCGCGCGTCGGCTTCATCAAAATCGGCGGCGGGCTTCCCGATCGAACCACCGGGCAGCCCACCACGCCCGCACCGGTTTCGGTCCAGACGATGACCGCGGGGTATACGTACGACGTTGACAAGTGCGTCGCCGAGATCCACAAACTCGCGGCGGCGGGTGCGGACATCGTGCGTGTCGCCGTGCCTGAAAAGAAAGACACCGAGGCACTGCGTGAGATCATCCCACAGGTGCGCGTGCCGATCGTGGCGGACGTTCACTTTCACTTTCAGCGGGCGCTCGAAGCCGTCGAAGCGGGCGTCCACAAGATCCGCCTGAACCCCGGCAATATCACCGACCGTGCGCAGGTGATCGACGTGATCCAGGCTTGCAAAGCCAAGAAACTCCCGATCCGCGTCGGCGTCAACGAAGGCTCCATCATCGAACGCCGCGATAAGCAGAAGCGGATGAAGGAACTCGGCGCGGTCTTCAGCGACCAGAAGCACGGCTACCTGCTGGCGATCATGATTACAAAGTTGGAGGAATACCTCGATATCTTCTACGAGCAGGATTTCTACGACATCGCCATCAGCGCGAAATCGATGGATGCGAGCATCGTGATCGATGCATACACCGAGATCAGCAAGCGGTTCGATCACCCGCTGCACCTGGGCGTGACGCACGCCGGGCCGAAAGAGACGGGCACCATCCGCTCCGTCGTCGCCCTCGGCGGGCTGCTCATCAACGGCATCGGCGACACGGTACGCATCTCCTACGCCAACGACCCGATCTATGAAGTCCAGGACGGGCTTGAACTCGTGTACTGCCTAGGCCTGCGTGAGCGCATCGGCGTGGACCTGATCGCGTGTCCGACGTGCGGGCGCATCCAGGTGGACCTGTTCACGCTGATCCAGGACGTGCGGAAGGCGCTCGCCGAGAAGATCCAACTCCCGCTGAAGGTCGCGGTGATGGGGTGCATCGTCAACGGCCCGGGCGAGGCGGAAGGGGCCGACGTGGCGGTCTTTGCCGGCGACCGCCGCGGCATCATTTATGTTCAAGGCGAGAAGGTCGCCAACGTGCCCGAAGAACAGATCCTGGAGCGACTGCTCGCCGAGTGCCTGGCGTTCCAAGATAAAGTCCGCCGCGGCGAGGCCAAACTCGGCGAGAAGAAAGTCGAGATCATCCCGCCGGACCCGCTGGGGGAACTCGGCAGCGGGATGGAGAAGATCGCGGCGGGGAAGGTAGAGCGGGTGTCGAAGGTGACGGTGGGAGGGAGGTAGCACGCACTCCGCAAGCCAAACGCCAAACTGCAAACCGCCATATCTCTCCCGCTTCACACTACTGTCTACTTCCGCTAGGTCGTACTCCCAAAGCGAAAGTACTTGACGCTGGGCCTGATCGAGGCGATTGTGCAGTCGTCGGAGTTCCGACAAGTTCAACCCGACGGCAGGATTCGAGTTTGGGGACAAGTGCCGGAACTCGGCAATCGTTGGTTGCGGGTCGTGCTGCTCCCGGACGGCGATACAATCCTCAAAGCTTTTCTTGACCGAGACGGCCCGCCCAATGTCCGATGACAGGTATCTCTTATGAAACTCCAGTACGATCCCGAGTCCGATTCGCTCTATATTGAACTCGCCGAAGCACGCGCCGTTGATTCACGCGAACTCTCAGAGGGTGTCGTAAGCGACTTCGATGAAGCCGGCACACTGGTCGGCCTTGACATCGAACACGCGGCAACGAAAGTAGACCTGCAACGATTTACATCCGAAGGCATCCCACACCTTCGAAACAAGGTGGCGTAGTTCGATGCACGAGGCCGCCATATGGACATCATCTCGGTCGAACCAATCCGAGATCGAATCCTCCAGTTGACCTTCGCCAACGGCGAGCGGCGGCTGATCGACCTCGCCGTCCACTTCAAGTTCTTCGGTGTCTTCGAGCCACTGAAGGACGACCTGTTTTTCCGCTCCGTCCGCATCAATCCCGAATCGGGCACAATCCAGTGGCCCAACGGCGCCGACATGTGCCCGGATGTGCTCTATCAAGCGAGCGTCGGTGTCGTGAGTGGAGCGGCGTGAAGATCATCCCGCCGGACCCGATTGGTGAGTTATGGCGGGCACACACCCTCGATGATCGCTACTGCGTGCACGCCAGACAGAATCTCGGCCTTGGTGCCCGGATGAATCGTCGCGTGTAACACACCACCAAATTAAGCACCGTTCAACACACGCTCGCGTTCACTTGTACGCCCGCACTACATCCGCCCCCGGATAAAACCGCGTCAGCATCGCTCGCCAATCGTCGCCCCGGTCGGCCATTGATTTCGTGCAGTACTGGCACATCCCCACGCCGTGTCCAAACCCGCGCCCGGTAATTTCTACTGTCCCCCCAGACGGCTTCCCGCCCGCACCGCCCGGCACCGGCTTGACTTTGAAAGCGACATCCCCGCTGAGCACACGATCCTTGTTCCCGATGGCCGGCAGTCCTGGCACACTCGTATTGCACGCCAGCCGAAGATCCTCCGCAGGCAACTGGAACCAGCGTCCGCCCGATTCGATGATCTTGTACTCCGCCGGGCGTCCTGTCGGTGCCGCACGCAATACTTCGATCGCGGAAATGCTCTCGATTTTGCGGATCAGCATCCCGTTCGCTTCGCCGTAGGCGCGAAACCGCTTCACCAGTTCCTCGCGGTCGCGTGACAGAGTCCATGTATACTGCGGCGAAGAAGTTCCGCACACCGCCTCTCTCACATACGCCTGGATCGGCAGCGCGAGGTTGTACTCAAACCCCCTCCCGATCGGCCACGTATCACGGGCCGCTCCGGACCGCCCGCCGCAACTGCTTGAGTAATACGCGCGGAGGACTTGATCCTGATAGGCAAGGATCAGTCCTCGGGTGGATTCCACCGCCGCACGAGCCCGCGCGTTGGTCGTCGCGCCGGAATACGCCTGGGCACGCTGGGAGGCTTCAATGTCGTAGTGCCTCGCCGACGTTGCCGAACGCACTCGTTCGTGCAGCGCGTAACTCCGGGCACAGATCGCCTGCACCCGAAATGCCTCGGCAGGCCAGTTCGGGAACATCTCCTTAACCACAACACCCCCGAGATATGTTTCCAGGGGCACGTACTCGACGACGTCCATCGACGGTGCAGGGGTATCACTCCGAGGCACCAGCCGCAACCGGCCCGGGTACGACACGCCATCAAGCGAAATGAGGGATGCGGTGGGACCAGAACCTGTCGCGGAAGTTTTCTCGCCAGCGGAACAATCTAATAACTCCCCGACGAAACGCCGCGTCTGCCCCGCGGCATCAACGACGACCCACTCCATCGAACCCGCCACCGGTGCTGAAACTCGAACCGGCCCCGCCACCTTCGTTCCAAAGCCCGGTGCCGTATCCGGTCCCTTCGCTCCAATGGATTGAATCACAACCGTTTCGGTCCGAACACCCGCACCGTGCTTTGCGCCACCCGTACCGGGAGACACCGCTGGTCCGCCGCCGATCGTCGCTGTTGTCACGCCCCCGGCGATGCGGATCCGCATGTCAGGTTCTTCACGAACTCCACTTACGCTGAACGCGCGCGCGGCGGGCGCGACATGCTTCGCGGCCCCAGTCACCACTCTTGAACCCGCCGCGCTTTCGCTCTCGGTCTTCGTCACCCGCCCGCCCGAAAATCCCTCACACCCGGCGATCGAAAGCGTCATCAGTGTCACAACACACATCAACAACCCCCCCACTCCCATCGACAGCAATCGCCCGTGCCGCGCCGCGACCGCCGCGCATTCTCGGAGTACTTCCGACCGATCGTGATTGGCATTGTCTCGCATCACTGTACAGTACATCATCGGGGAAGCCGCCCGCCCGCGCCCAGTCTTTTTGCCGTTACCTCCCGGCTCCGCGCAGCGCTTCCGGAGCCTCATTCACGGCAACACCGGCTTCGGCCTCAGCACGACCCGCAGCGTCGTTCCCGCGCCGAAGTACTTCGCAAAAGTCCCCTTCACATCCGCCAGTGTGATGCGCTCATACGACGTGCGCTCGCTCGCGGCGTCGTCCAGCGACTTGCCCCGCATCCGTAGCATCGAGAGTTCGCCCGTCCAGTACCCGGGATCCTTCTGCACATCTTCCAGCGACTTGATCGCCTGCGCACGGATTCCCTCAAGTTCTTCCGGCGTCGGCCCCACTTCGGCAAAACTCTTGAAGGTATCCATGATCCGCTTCGCCACCGGCTCGATCTTGTCCGCCGCGACGGGCGCCATCGCCCGGAACAGCCCGAACCCGGGAAACTCCTGCCCAGGATCGAACCGCACCTGCACACCTTGCACGAGTTGATCCGTATCCCGCAGCGACCGATTGAGCCGTGCGTCGAGTATTGCCCGAGCAATAAACAACGCGCGGCGTTCGTTCGCCGCCGATTCATCGGCACCATAGAACCCCAGCATCAAGTACGCGGTCTGGTTCGGGGAATCGACCTCTCGGTCGATCGCTCGCTCTCCTTGCGGACGGCTGAGGGTTCGCGCACTGCGAAACAGTTCGACCCCCGGCTCGCTGCGTTTGGCAAGCGAACCCACATACGTCGTGACAAGCCGCGTCGCCTCTTCCTTTGTCAAGTCGCCGACGATCGAGACCTCGATGGGCGAACTGGCCAGGATCTGTTTGAGCCAGCGTGTCGCCGATTCAATACTGACCGCGTCGATCTCTTTCTCACTCAGCGGGCGCAGCCGGAACTCCGATTCCGGAAAGAGCGCTTCGTGGACCGAGCGGTTGAACACGGCTTGCGGTGCCTTCGCACCGTCGGTCGCCGCGGCCCTCGCGTCCGTCCGCCACTGGCTGAACACCGGGGGTTCGATGAACGGGTCGGTCAATACCAGGTGCGCGAGTTGGAAGCCCGACTCGATATCCGCCGTCTTTCCGAACATCCCGATCACTACCGCGTCCACGCCCGACGACGCCTGCATCCGTACTTCCTTGCCCTGGAGCAGTTCCTGGATCGCCCCCGCCGTCAGTTTCGTAGTCGCGGGACGATTCAGAACCAGCGACGCCGCCTCGGTGATCCCGTGATTCTCCGGCGTCTCCTGAATCAATCCACCCGCCAGACTGATCGTCACATTCACCGCTTCCTTCGGTACCGGAAGATTCAAATAGTTCACCACCACCCCATTATCAAGCACCCACGTCTGCACGCCCGTTTTCTCGTGTATCGTTTCCTTTGCCACTTTACCGGGCGTCGGCATCGTTGTCATCAGTGCGGTCGGTTTTTCACCCGCCGCTTCCGCGCTCGGCGTCGCCTTGAACGCCTCGATACCCGCGCGTAGCAACTCATCTTCCGTCGGCGTCCCCGCGCCGCCCGATGTCGCCATCACGAACGCCGCGCTGCTCGGATCGAACAGCGTCCGGAACGCCTCGTCCAGTTCCGACTTGGTCAGCGCCGGGAGCAACCGACTAATCACGCCTAGCGTCTGCTCGGCGGACATGTACACGTCCCCGTTGTTCACCGTCGCCGCGATCCCACCGATTACCGTCCCCAGCACTTTGGTTGATTCCTGCTTCACGCCCTGCTCCGCCGACAGCGTGTACTGCTTCTTCACCGCTTCGATATCGCTCTCCAGCAGCCCATGCAGCCGCGCCCGCTGGACTTCCGTGCCGATCGAATCGAGGGTCTGTTTCCAGTTGGCCACCTCGGTCGTGGCATTGATCGCCACGAGCGTGCTGACGTTCGACAGGTCCACCGCGAGCGCGGACCCGCCCGTGAACGCCACTTTCCCCGACGATATCTTTTCATTCAGGCGCCGGTTGAACGCGCCGATCGCCACCGCCTGCACCAGTTTCGCACGCAACTGCGACTCGGTCCGCGTCGGCGGGTGCGGCGGCACCAGCCGGAACATATACACCTGCGTCTGTTTCATCTCCGGCTCGAGCGCCAGCAGCCCGAACGGCTTGTCGTACGGCTTGATCCCCACGTCCACCGCGGCCGGGCGTGCCCGCTTAGCCAGCCCGCCGAACTTCGCTTTGACGACTTCCAGCACCGCCTCCGATTCCATCCCCGACGCCACGATCAGCGTCATGTTCGACGGCGCGTACCACTGCTGGTAATACGCCAGGGACGCCTCGCGGGTCAGCGCTTTCACCGCCGCCTCGGGCACATCCGGCGTCCGCTCGCCGAACTTCGACCCCGGCGCGATCCGCTTCCAGATCTGGTCCTGAATCCGGCTCTCCGGGTTGCTTGTCAGTTTCATCTGCTCGATGATCGTGCCGCGCTCTCGCTCGATGTCCGCGTCCGCGAAGGCCAGGTCCGCGGGGATGTCGGCCAGAAACGCGACCGCGTCCCCCACCGTCTTGGGCGTCGCGTCGCGCAGCGCGAGTTTGAAGACCGTCTCCTCGAACGTGCTGTGCGAGAGCGCATCGATGTTCGGCTGGCTCCCGATTGACTGCAGCAGCGTCGCCACGGCCATCTGCCCGGCATAGTTCTTCGAGCCGGCGAACGCCAGCCGCTGCACCAGCCGCGCCGCGCCGCGCTGCGAGTCCGCCTCGTTGAGCGAGCCGGCGTTCACATGCAGCCACACCAGCCCCCGATCCGGCGGGTTCATGTGCTGCACGATCACGTACCGCAGCCCGTTCTCCAGTTCACCAATTAGGTGCCGCGGATCCTGCACGAGCGGTTGATCGCCCGCGGGGGGGGTTGATGCCGGCGGGGTGGATGGCGAGGGCGCCACCGGCTGCACACCCACGGCCTCGCCCCCCCCGCCCCCGTCCAATGCGGACATACCACGGGCACACACGCCCGGCACACACCACACCAGCGAACCACCCAGCACGCCCAGCACTGCAAACATCGTGCGCATGAAGATCTCCATTGATTGACCGCAAGCGTAGTCCGCCGAGGCGGACCCAAGTGGGCCTGGTGGGACTTGAACCCACACACCGGTATGACCCGGTCGCGGATTTTAAGTCCGCTGCGTCTGCCATTCCGCCACAGGCCCGAGGCACCTGATTCTACGGCGGGTGTTGGGCCGTATTGACTCGGACGTGTCGTGCGGACCGAGTAATCGAACCGCGTGGAACGGCCCGCGTGGAAAGGACCGGGTTGAACGGACCTCCGGGCCGTTTCTTCCGTTTTACGGGCCTTGGTGCCGCTCTTGAGGAACGAGCGGCTGTTGTAGCCGCCCGCCGGAGTGTCCACGGTTGGTGGGGAAGGTCATCGTCGATCCTGCGAGTTGTGCCACCGACTTGTTTGTCCAGCGTCTTGCGGTTTCTGCCTCCGGCGACTCCAGTTCCAGAACGTATCGTATGGGACTCGCCCGCGGTACGGGCGGTGCAATCGGAGTTCAAAATGCCCCTAGAGCTATCGCAATTCGTCAAGACTCGACCCTACCTCTACCACCTGACCGCTCGGTCCAACCTAAAGCTGATAGTTGCCTCTGGGCGGCTCAGGACGGCAGCCGATCTCTTCGCGGAGGCCGGCGAAAACCAGCTTCTGCGTCAGCGAAGACGTGAGTCTCGCATTGTGGTTTGTGGTGGTGAGCGCGTTCATGTGCGGGATCAGGCTCCGCTCCACGCCGGGAATCTCAAACTGGGCGCAAAATGGACGTTTGAGGACTTTGTTGAACACTTGAACGGGCATGTGTTCTTCTGGCCCGGGACGGAAACCGGTCCGATCGGCTACGGAAAGCGGCACTTCGAGCGATATGCCGAAGAGGACCATGTCGTGTTGGTGCTCAAGACCGACGAGATGTTCTCTGCCCAGGCAGATTCTGAGCCAAGGTTCTGCCGATTCAACTCTGGATCACCACGGTGTACGGGTGGTCAGCCCTCTCCCCGGGGACCCGACACGTTCGTCTTGGCACGCGACTTTGCGGACACCCCAAGCAGCGTCGTCGAAGTCACGTTTCGTGGATCCGTCTCGCTGCCCAAGGGAGACCTGAGAACCATGGCACCAAAGCGGTTCCTGTGATACCTCGGCGGGTGGCACGGCTTGAACCTTCGTCGTCGATCGTGGCACGGCTTGGCTGCTGGGGGGGGGGTGAGCCAAGCCGTGTCTTGGAGCCGCGGGATCGTCAAGCAACTCACGAATACACGGCTTGTCGAAGACGCCAAGCCGTGGCACGTCATCTCAAGCCGTGCCACCTGCCGTATCCGGTGCCACCTGCCCCTACTCGCACGGTGTCGGCGACAAGAATGCAGCGAGGAAGTCGAAGAAGTCTTGGGAGGTGATGGAGCCATCGTAGTTGAAATCAGCGGTGGGTAGCTCTCCAAAGAACGCAATGAGAAACTCGAAGAAGTCTTGAGAACCAACAATTCCGTCGTGGTTGAAGTCAGCCCTACAATTCGTGGTGCCGGGGAGGCCGGTCACGAGGAAGGCGCGAAGGCTGCCACTATTATATGATCCATTCCCGAGAATCGCGGTGCCGTCAGCCGAGACGGCGACCGCTTCATACAGTACCCAGCCTGTGATGTCCACGCCGAGTGAGGGAAGAAATGTGTGCAAATCGACCATCCCAAGTTTCCGGGTCCAAACGAATGCGTGAGTGCCGGAGTCATTTCCGATGACCGTATTGCCGGACCCGACAATCGTTGAACCGTCGGCACTGATACCCAACGCGTGAGACGTAATCCCGCCAGGCATGAAGCCGAGCGGAACGATGCCGTCCTTCTGTGTCCAACTGAATGCCTGGCTATAAGGTGCCGGGTTATAGGCGCTGAAGCCAGCCACAGTCGAGCCATCGGCGCTGATCGCCTGGGCAAATGAACTTGTGTAACCCGGTACCACTCCCAACTCTTGGACATTCCCCGAAGCAGTCCAGCGAACGGCGGTCGATATCTGTGGCGAGGTGAACAGGATCCGATTTCCAACGATTACCGACCCTGAGGCATTCATTGCATACGCCCATGAATGCAACTGTTCTGGGTGCGACGCGAGGTACTGGACACCCTGTTCAGCCCGCCAGACAATGGCCGCCGTTCCGGTGGCATAGTTGAATTGACCCGCGATGGCGGATCCATTGGCGTTGGTGCATGAGGCGGTTAGTCCTCCTGGAAACCATGTCGCAACACTTTGCATGCCTCCAATAGGGGTCCATCGGAAGAGATGGCTTTGTCCATCCTGGTCCGCCCACCCAGTGACGACCGAGCCGTTCGAACTGATCCCAGTGCCAAATGCCGAGCCTCCGTTCGGAAGCACGCCGAGGTCTTGCATACCGCCTCCCATCGCCCACCGGTATGCATGCCGAATGCCGTTGGGCAGATCGCACCATCCTGTCACGACGGACCCATTTGCGGAGATGGCACGTCCCCAAGAAAGTGTCCCATCCGGCAGGACGCCGAGGTTGCGTAATTCAGGTTCACCTGTCGCTCGGCTGATGCAGGCGCAGGCGAGTGCCGTCGCGACGAGTTGCAATGGCCGTTTGATCGCTTTCATATAAGTCACCTCGCGTTCATGTCGTGTCTATCTGAATGATTCGGTCGTCATTCCGGACCCTGTCCCCATTCTTGGAATACATCCCCACGGCGGGTGGCCCGGAAGTCTAGACGTGGCAGGTGGCACCGGATGGAACGTGCCACCGGATGCTGCTCTTGAGCATCCGGTGTTTCCCCGCGCCACGTTCCCGAACACCGGATGTGCAAAAGCCACATCCGGTGGCACGCTCATCCGTTACGACCTGCCGTTTGACACGCGCGTCCGTCGGGTTCCGGCTCCCTCTTCTCTTAAGAGGGGTGGGCGGGGACACTTCGGGTGGACCGCCGCTGGCGTACGCACTATGAACACGCGCAGGAACTGCGGGGGGCGTGGGTGGGGCGTGGGGGGGGCGTGGGTGGGGCGTGGGTGGGGCGTGGGATGGGCGTGGGGGGGACGCGAGCGGGATCGTGTGGCTTGCACGAGTACATGAACGCCGCGAATACGGCCATATATGTACCGCGTTGGTGCCTGCAAACGCCGCGCATCTGCCCTTAAACGCGGCGCGCGCACCCAATTACGGCGCGTTTTTGCCCCACAACACGGCGTTTGTGGGCACGTACGCCGCGTTTATGCCCTCAAACGCGGCGCGCGCGGGCATATATGCGGCGTGTGTGCCCTCGCGCGCGGCGTTTTCGTTGACTTGCGCGAGGGGGGGGCAGAGGAGCGGGAAGGCGGGGGG
>JBGSIF010000305.1:0-2133 GCA_041742635.1 Phycisphaerales bacterium | reverse complement strand
GCGGCGTCCGGAACGCTTCGAGCCCAGGCTGGTCAAACGCCGACGCCACCGCCCCTACCCGCCGCTCCGCTGGCCCCGCGCCGACGCCAAACGGTACTACCTCGCCAAACACGCCGGGCTTATCTGAATGGCATTCGGCCTCAAAAAGCAGGCCCGACTTCGGTGGCACGCAGGACTTCTGGGCCACCTGCTCGTTACACTACAAATATGTACTGTCGTTCATGCCAATACGAACTGGTCGGGCTCGATTCGAGAGTTTGCCCGGAGTGCGGACATGCATTCGATCCCACCGATCCGAAGACCTATTGGAAACGACGCCGCAGGCCCCAGGCGATTCTGGGTGTTGGACTCGCCCTCCTGATCGGGGGCGCCGCGTTACTTGGATTCTGGGCCGCTCGTCTGACGAACTACTGGCATTCCCGACATGCGGCCTTCCTCGCTGTCTTCGGCGTCGGCCTCTTCGCCGGCGTCGCATGCGCGGTCATCGCCGGGTGGAACCGATCGTGGTTGGGACGAACGGCTCTGTTGCCAGTTGGGATTCTCTGCGTGTGGCTCGGGCTCTTCCTAGGCAGCGACTACTACTTCCAGGTGTGGCAGACGATGCCGAACCCGCCGAACGAAGCGTTCGCGGATACGGCACCGATTGGCGCTTTCCTCCTAGGGTGGCTCCCGGCATCGATCGTTGTAGCCGTCGTGTTTGCGCTCTCCTACCTCGTGTTCGCATTGCAACGGCAACACGACTGGCCGGGGACTCCCTCGTCATGACCGAAGGCGGGTGGCCCGACTATGTGCCACGACCTTGCGCAGTCTTCGGAGCAAGGTCGTGTCTTCGTTCAGCGTTCGCCCCACAAGACACGACCTTCACTCCGCCTTCCAAGACTCCGCGAAGGTCGTGCCCCCCCCACGTCCCTCTCGGAGAGATGGGGGTACCCATACTTACCCCTTCATCTTCTCCGCCTTCTTCTTCGCGTCGTCCAGCGTGCCGACGTACATGAAGGCGGACTCGGGCAACTCGTCCCCTTCGCCGTTGCAGAGGCGCTCGAAGGAGTCGATGGTCTGTTCGAGGTTGCTGGTGACGCCGGGCAGGCCGGTGAAGACTTCCGCCACGAAGAACGGCTGGCTGAGGAACCGCTCGATCTTGCGGGCCCGGTTCACGACCTGCTTATCTTCCGGCGACAGTTCGTCGACGCCGAGGATGGCGATGATGTCCTGCAGTTCCTTGTATCGCTGGAGAATCGACTGCACGCGACGCGACACCTTGTAGTGACGCTCGCCCAGGATGTCCGCCGAGAGGATGCGCGAGGTGGAGGCCAGCGGATCGACGGCGGGATAAATGCCCTTCTCGGCGATGCCGCGGCTGAGCACGACGAAGGCGTCAAGGTGGCTGAAGGCGGTCGCGGGGGCCGGGTCGGTCAAGTCGTCGGCGGGGACGTAAATCGCCTGCACCGAGGTGATGGCGCCCTTGTTCGTCGAGGTGATGCGTTCCTGCAACTGCCCCATCTCCGTCGAGAGGGTCGGCTGGTAACCCACGGCGCTGGGCATACGCCCGAGAAGGGCCGACACTTCCGAACCGGCCTGCGTGAAGCGGAAGACGTTGTCCACGAACATCAGCGTCTCTTTGCCCGATTCGTCGCGGAAGTTTTCCGCCATCGTCAGGGCCGACAGCGCGACGCGGAGACGCGAGCCCGGCGGCTCGTTCATCTGCCCGAACACCATCGCTACTTTATCAAGGACGTGGGCCTTCTTGCCGGCGGAGTCGATGTACTCGGCCTCGGCCATTTCGCGCCAGAGGTCGTTACCTTCGCGGGTTCGCTCGCCGACGCCGGCGAACACCGAGTACCCACCGAAGTTACGCGCCACGCGGGCGATCATTTCCTGGATGACGACGGTCTTTCCGACGCCGGCACCGCCGAAGAGGCCGATCTTGCCGCCGCGGACGAAGGGGCAGAGGAGGTCAACGACCTTGATGCCCGTTTCGAGGATTTCGGTGTTCGGGTTGAGCGACGCGAACTCCGGCGGCGCCCGGTGGATCGGCATCCGCTTGAGCGCGTGCGGCGCGGGCTTCTTGTCGATCGGCTCACCCAGCAGGTTGAACACCCGCCCCAGCACCGCCTCGCCCACCGGCACCGTCAC
>JBGSIF010000304.1:0-6901 GCA_041742635.1 Phycisphaerales bacterium | reverse complement strand
CGCTGCTGCCACCGCCGCCGCCGAGAATGTCCGCCGCCCGCGCGTCGTCCTCGGACGAGACCGTCCCGTCCCCGCCCAGAAGCCCGCCTTCGAGCACCTTCCGGGCCGACGCTTCGTCTTCCCGGCGTTTGCGCTCGGACTCTTCCTTGTCCTTGGCCTGCTGCGCCGCGACGATCTTGGACCGATCCGCCGCGAGTTCGACCATCTGTGTCGCCGTCGCTTCGCTCACGCTCAGTTGGTCCACCAGTGAGTCCGCGCCGACTTCTTCGATATCAAACACGCTGATCATGCCCAGCGCGGCAAGCCGATCGACCATCTCTTCCGTCACCCCGTCGGCCTTCTGCAGCGTCTCGCTCAGGATGTCCAGCCCCTTCTGGAACTCATCCGGCGTCAGAATATCGATATCCCACCCCGTCAGCCGCGCCGCCAGTCGGACGTTCTGCCCTCGCTTCCCGATCGCCAGGCTCAACTGATCGTCCCGCACCACCACCGTCGCTCGCCCCAGTTCAAAGCACAGCGAAATCTCAGCGACCTCCGCCGGCTTGAGCGCGTTCTGAATCAGGATCTGGCTCGATTCATTCCATCGCACAATGTCGATTTTCTCGCCGTTGAGTTCGTCAACGATGTTCTTGATGCGCGAACCACGCACGCCCACGCACGCACCCACCGCATCGACCTTCGAGTCGATCGACGACACCGCCACCTTCGTCCGGTACCCCGGCTCCCGCGCCATCGCCTTGATCTCGATGATCTTCTCCGTCACCTCCGGCACTTCCACCTCGAACAACTTCTTGATGAAGTCCGGGTGCGATCGGCTCAGCACGATCTTCACCTGATTCCCCACGTCCTTCACGTCCAGAATCATGCACCGCACCCGGTCCCCAGGCTGGAACTGTTCGCCCGGGATCTGCTCGCTCCGCGGCATGAACGCCTCGGCCCGATCGATCATAATCACCAGCGCGCCCCCCTCGTACCGCTGCACCGACCCCGTCACGATCTCACCGGCTCGTTTCGCAAACTCCTCGAACACGCTCTGTCGCTCATCATCCCGGAATCGCTGGATCATCACCTGCTTGAACGTCTGAGCCGCGATCCGACCGAAGTCCTGCGGCGTCATCTCCAGCGGCTCGCCGTGCCGGAACAACTTCAGTTCACCCGTCATCACATCCAACTTGCACGCAAACTCTTCCGTATCCAGCGTATTGAAAAACTTCCGGGCCGCCGACACCATCGCCTGTTCCAGGTCGCGCACCAATACGGCCTTTTCTACCTTGCGCTCGCGGGCAATGGCATCCAGGATCCGCATCATTTCTTGAGTATTCATCGCCGACGTCTCCGAGTTGTTGAGATGTTCAAGTTGTCTAGTTGTCTGCACCGCACGCCACGTATCCGAACCCCGACGGTAAGCCCTCGATCGACTTACCCCAAAAAGCACCAAGCCGCGTCCGCTCTTCTCCGAGCGCCCGCGGCTTGCCTTCTCCCCGTCCAGACCTTCCGGCCGGACGAGCAGTATTCATCAGAACTCGTTCACGGCATCGGCGGCCCCTTCTCGTCCATCGGTGCCTGCACCCATGAATCCGAAGATACCACCAGCCTCGTCCCGCCGCAACTCTTGGAGGGGGAACGAGCGGCACGATCGCCATCGACGCCCGCGCTTCCGCGAGCCGGCACGATGACTCCTGCCTTACCGCGCATGGCCTTCAACCATATTCATTCCGAGGTTCCTTTGAACAAGCCGAGTGCGCCAATCAAAACCTACACGCCCCGAATAGTACGGGTGATTTCTGGGTGGGTCAAACGCGCTTCCTCACCACTACCTTCACAAGCACCCACACGTTTCCGCCGTCTCTCATTGAGACTCCGCCGATTGACTGAAACAATCATCCATGACTCACACGCTCTCCAATTTGCTCCTCTCCATCAGCGTTCTGGCCTGCATCGCGCCCGCGGCGGCAACTCCCTCGCCGCTAGATCGCCAGCCCGCCGCCTCCCAATCTGCCCTCGCGTCGACCGCCGCCCCTCCGACCACCACGTCCCCCGTCGAACACTGGATCGGCCAGATCCTCATCCCCAATCCATCCTGCGCCCAGATCACCTTCGTCATCTCCCTCACCCAAACCGGTCACTCGTGGTCCGGTCGGTTCAGCATGTCCCCCGGCTGCGGCGTCTCCGGCTCCTTCGATATCACCGCCGAAGAAGTCGCACGCACCAACGACCTCATCCGCTTCGTCACACCACCACCCCCGGGCCGGAATATCTACGAACTCATCCCCGCCCCCGACGGACAAACCGCCGCCGGCCGCCTCATCATCGGCGGCGTCCAACCCGTTTACATCCGTGCCACTCGCGCCACCGACGCCGAGGCTCGTAACGCCGCCCCGGCTCGCCCACAAACCCCTTCCCTCCCACTTCCCTACGAGCAGCGCACCGTCACGGCTACGACCACCGGCCCCAGCGGCACCCTCGCCGGGATCCTCACTCTCCCACGCCGAGATGCCGCCGCTCCACTCTGCCCCGCCGTCGTCCTCCTGCCCGACGAGGATCCCGTCGATCTTGACCACACCGAAGGGATGCACAAGCCGGGGCAAGTCCTCGCAGACCTCCTTTCTCGCCGCGGCATCGCCGTCCTGCGCTGCGCCAGTCCCGGGATGGAAGGTTCCGGCGGGTCGTACCTCGATAGCACCATGGCCGACGCCGCAGCCGACGCCACAGGCCTTGTCGCGTATCTCAAAACAATCGAAGGCATCGATCCCGCCCGCGTCGGCATCATCGGGCGCGGCGAGGGTGCGTATGTCGCCGCTCGCGCCGCGGCCGAACACCCCGATACGCCCTTCACCGTCCTCATGGCCCCCGCCGCTATCTCCTGGCGAGACCTGCTGCTCGTTCGAGAACGCCGCCAACTCGAAGCCCAAGGCGAGGACCGCGCATATATCACCGCTCGCCTCGAACGCTTCGGCAAGATCCTGAGCCACGCCGCGAGTGCCCAGGACGACGCCCTCGCCGCCGCTCTCGAGCAAGACTTCGACGTTCAGATGAAACAAGGCCGCGCGATGGGCATGCTCAATATCTTCCAGCAACGCGACATGATCCAGGTCCAAGCCGATTTTTACCGCACCCCGCGCCTCATCTCGCGTCTGAATGAAGACCCCCGTCCGCACCTCGCCAAGATCCGTGCCCCAGTACTCCTGCTCGCCACCGAGATGGACCTCTTGACTCCCACAAATGACACCCTGCCGGCTGTGCAGGAAACCCTCAAAGCCGCCGGCAACACTCGTGTCAGCACCCGCACCTTCCCACGCACCAACCACTGGTTTCAGCCGTGCAGCACCGGGTTCCCCGACGAGCGTGCCCAGATCGACATCACCATGTCACCCGAAGTGGCCGACGCCATCGCCGAATGGATCGCTTCGTTTAAACCATAACGCTTGCTCCGCGCCGCACCCCTGCGCCGCACCGGTTGCGCTGTGGATTGCCGCCGCGGCGACGCACCACGCGACCATTACCCACACGCAGCCCAACTGTTGGCCTCTTCTCGCCAGCACCATTGCGTCATGGTTCTCACTACCTAACCGCCGAATCCTGACACGTGGAGTACGCCTTGAACCCGAAATCGAGAAACCAAGATCAAAGCCCGTGTTCGACACAACGTTTGTTTTCTCCGCGCCCTCAGCGTTCTCTGCGTTCAATCGCCTTTCCGTGGATCATGCGGCCGTCCCACCGCTGAATGTGCTGTCTGTCCGTGCCAACGCTTTGCTCCCTACCATTGTGACCAATGGCCGATCTCACCTCTCCCTACAGCGACATCCCCCTCTCCCGTATCCGTAACTTCTCGATCATCGCCCACATCGATCACGGGAAGTCCACGCTCGCCGACCGCCTGCTCCAGGCGACCAACGCCGTCTCCGCGCGCGAAGCCAAGGAACAACTCCTCGATTCGATGGACATCGAGCGCGAACGCGGGATCACCATCAAGGCCTCCGCCGTCACAGTCCTGCACCGCCACAAGCCCGGCGCCAAGTCCGACGACCTCGAAAACGAGTTCGAGGACGAAGTCACCGACACCGGCGAGCACCGCGTATCCAAAGCCAAAGGCGGCGCGCCCGACGACCACGGCGACCTCTACATGCTCAACTTCATCGACACCCCCGGGCACGTCGATTTCAACTACGAAGTCAGCCGCGCTCTCAAAGCCTGCGAGGGCGCGATCCTCGTCGTCGATTCAACGCAAGGCGTCCAGGCCCAGACCGTCGTCAACGCCTACCTCGCCGTCAACGAAGGCCTCGAGATCGTCACCGTCATCAACAAGATCGACCTCCCCTCCGCCCGCCCCGACGAAATGGCGATGGAAGTCGAGCAAGTCCTGGGCTTCAAAGCCGAGGACTCGATCTACGTCTCCGCGAAAACCGGCCAAGGGATCAAGGAACTCCTCGCCGCCATCTGCGACAAGTTCCCCCCGCCCCGGAACCCCACCATCCCCCAGACCCGCGGGCTGATCTTCGACGCGGTCTACGACGATTACCGCGGCGTCATCGTCTACACCCGTCTCTTCGACGGGCAAATCAAAGTCGGCGACAAAATCCGAATGCTCGGCACCGGTCGCACCTTCCAGATCTCCGAACTCGGAAAATACACCCCCAAACCCATCCGCGTCCAGACCCTCAGCGCGGGCGAGACCGGCTACGTCGTCGCCGCCATCCGCACCCTCGCCGACGTGCGCGTCGGCGACACCATCACCCTGGAAAAAGACCCCGCCCCCGAAGCCCTCCCCGGCTACAAGCCCCCCATGCAGATGGTCTTCTGCGACTTCTACCCCGCCACCAGCGAGGACCAGCGCGGCAGCGACTTCGAAGAACTCCGCGAGGCCATGGAAAAACTCTCCCTCAACGACTCTTCCTTCACCTTCATGCCCGTCCACTCCGACGCGCTGGGCTTCGGATTCCGCTGCGGGTTCCTCGGTCTCCTCCACATGGACATCGTCCAGGAACGCCTCGAACGCGAAGGGCACGTCGAGATCATCCAGACCGCCCCCACCGTCTCCTACGAAATCCTCCTCCGCGGCACCCGCACCACCGGCGTCGCCGGCAACCTCACCATCACCGGCGCGGGCGGCAAAGCACTCGAACCCAAACGCCTCGAAGACGGCAAGCCCGTCATCGAGGTCCACAACCCCGCCGACCTCCCCGACCCCGGCTCCATCGAAGAGATCCGCGAGCCGATCTGCAAGGTGGACATCATCCTGCCGAAAGAATATATCGGCGACATTATGAAGTTATGTCTGGATCGCCGCGCAATCTATAAGGAGCAGAAGTACATCTCCGACTCGCGCGACATGGTCACCTTCGAGATCCCTCTCGCCGAGATCATCTACGATTTCTACGACAAACTCAAAGGCATGACCTCCGGCTACGGGACCATGGACTACGAACTCATCGGCTACCGCGCCGATCGCCTCGTCAAGGTCGATATCCTGGTCAACAACGAACCCGTCGAAGCCCTCTCAATTATCGTCCACCGCGACAAAGCCGAGTACCGCGGACGCCTCCTCTGCACCAAACTCCGCGAGCAGATCCCGCGCCACCAGTTCGAGATCCCCGTCCAGGCCGCCATCGGCGGCAAGGTCATCGCACGCGAAACTATCAAAGCCTTCCGCAAAAACGTCACCGCCAAGTGCTACGGCGGCGACGTCAGCCGCAAACGCAAACTCCTCGACAAGCAAAAAGAAGGCAAAAAACGCATGAAGTCCATCGGCTCCGTCGAAATCCCCCAGGAAGCGTTCATGGCGGTTTTGGATCAGGGGGAATGAACAATGCCCGAAGCCACCCGAGTCGAACTTCATCCTCACTCCGCCGCCCGGCTCATCGAGCGCGGCGCTTCGGTGGACGAGGTTATCCAGACCGTGCGCACCGGCGAGCAGTTCCCCGCCAAACACAACCGAACCGGCTTCCGGCTCAACTTCGCATATAATAAACCCTGGAACAACCGCACCTACGCTATGAAGTAAATCGAGGCCTACGCGGTCTTCGAGAACGAACGCTGGCTCGTCATTACCGTGATCGTCAAGTTCTTTTTGTCCGTACCCGCGAGTCTCCATGAAACTCACCTACGATCCCAAATACAACATCGCGTACCTCACCCTGAAGATCGCTCCGACGGCGGTGACCACCATCCGCCTCAGCGACGACGTCAATATCGACATCGCGCCCGACGGCACCCTCTACGGCATCGAACTCCTCAACGCCAACACCCAGCTCGCCGACGGCGGCGGTACTATCGCCTTCGTCAACGAAGCCTCGGGCCAGCGTACCGAGATCAAGTTGGCTGGCTAAACACCCCTGCTTGCACACCAAGCGAGAACGACCTCACTGCGACTGGCGACCGCGGCACCGCCGTCTCCACTTTGCCTTCCGGCTCAGTTGTTTCGATCGAAGCCCCTCGCTTTCATTGGCATCGCGATGGCTTGCTTCACACCCTCAGTTCTCACTCGTCTCCTGCTGCGCCGCCGTTGTGTCATGCACCATTGGACTCTCCATCGCTCGACGCCGTACTCGCCGCACAGGCTCTCAAACCACACGCTGACATCTTGATCATCTTCATGCACTCGTTCATGCGATAGTACGATTTCTCATCGATCGGTGTCAAAATCACCCCAAATAGGTGGTTTTGCCCATCCCCAATTCACCCACTTGCAACCACCATGATTACTTTGTAGTATCTTCTACGCACGCTTCGCTCGTTTCTATTTTTCTCGTGCTTGTCCGGGGGTACCTCGCGTGGGTTCCAAGCAACAGAATCGATTCATTCGACTCGCCACGCCACTTACTGATGATGCGCTGCTCGTTCATCGAGCAACCTGCGCCGATCGCCTCGGCCGTCCTTTCTCCTACACCCTCGACCTCGTCAG
>JBGSIF010000303.1:0-2570 GCA_041742635.1 Phycisphaerales bacterium | reverse complement strand
GCGCGGCGGCCATCTGCGGCAGCCGCGACTTCTGACTCTCGACTGCCAGCACGCGCAGCGCCCGCCCTGCGGATCGACGTGGCGGCCCGGTCATCCCCGCCCCCCCGATCCCCGCACCTCTCCCAAATCGCCGGGCTGTATAGTTTGTTCCCGTTTGATCAGCGGCGAATGGAGATTCGGCATTCTCCGCCGACACGCGATTGGCCGCGCTTGCGGATGAAGGCGTGCTTGGTGGGGCCAGCCGATCGAGCCAGGAGGAGCGTTGCTTCATATTGGTTCTGGATTGTTCGCGGGTCCACGCCGGATTGCTCGGAAATTATCGATTGAATTGCACCCTCGGCGTTTCCCTCGAACAATCGAGCATATGTCGGTTTCGTGGTGTGCACTGCACTCACATGGGTTAGACTTCTGAATGCCCTGGCCCTCGTTTGATGAGTTTATCGCCGGCGTCGACCGCGCCCGTGCCCAGACGCCGCACAAGACGCTCTTCGTCCCCGTCTGCGTGCGGCTACTCGACGATCAGTTGACGCCTGTCCTCGCTTACCGACGCTTGGTCGCTCTCGATGAGCGAACCGCACCGTCGTTCATGTTCGAGTCGGTTGAGGGAGGCGAGCGGCAAGGACGTCACTCCATCCTCGGGGCGCAACCCGCAACCGAAGTCATCGTCCGTGGGAACCGCGTTCGCATCGTGGACCACCGCTCGCCCGACCGGTGGAACCCGGCGCACCGGCCCGAAGGCACCCCCGAGACCGCCGAGTTCGATGAGCCAAACCCGCTGGACGTCCCCCGGCGTCTCTCACGCGATTGGCGCCTCGTCATCCCCCCGCCAACCACCCAGCGCGTGCCCCCGCTCCCCGTGTGCGTGCTCGGCGGGTGGTTCGGGTACGCTGGGTACGACAGCGTGCGGTACACCGAACCCGAGAAACTTGGCTTTGAAGGCGCGCCGCCGGATGATCGGGGGCTGCCCGAGGTCCAGTTCGCCTACTACGACGGCGTCGTGGTCTTCGATCATGTCGATAAACTGGTGTATGTCGTGTGCCTGATCGAGGTACCGCAGATGCCGACCGTACCGAGTGATTCGGCGACACGCCACGCCCTCACTCGCGTCTACGAAGAGGGGCTGGCCGCGATCGAGCGTCGCGCGACGATGATCCAGACCCACAGCAAGCCGCTTCCCAGCGGCAGGATCGAGCCTACGCCCACGCCGCCCCGCGCGGGCAGTGGGGTCAATCCCGGCACCGACGGGGCGATGGCATCCAACCTCACACGCCAGCAGCACGCCGCGATGCTCGCCCGTGCGAAGGAGTACATCCGCGCGGGCGATATCTTCCAGGTGGTTCTGGGCCAACGCTTCGAGCATCGCAGTTCGGCAGATCCCTTCGATGTCTACCGCGCATTACGCGCCGTGAACCCCAGTCCGTACATGGTCTACATGCAGGCTGCTGGCTGCATCCTCGTCGCGTCAAGCCCGGAGATCCTCTGCCGCGTTCGCAGCACGACTCGCCCCAGTCTCCGAGTGGGGTCTTCTTCCTCTTCTTCCGCTTTTATCTCAATCACCAACGACTTATCCCCATCGCATCGTCCCGCCGATCACGCCCAGGAACACCCGAACTTCGTCGTCACCAACCGCCCCCTCGCCGGCACGCGCCGCCGCGGCTCGACACCCGAAGAAGACATCGCCCTTGAGCGCGAGCTCCTCGCTGATCCCAAGGAGCGGGCCGAGCACATCATGCTGGTTGACCTGGGACGCAACGACGTCGGGCAGGTCGCACGCCCCGGCACGATCGAACTGCCGGTACTCATGCACATCGAGCGGTACAGCCATGTGATGCATATTTCATCGACGGTGACGGGCACCCTGCGCGATGGGCTGGACTGCTGGGATGCCTTGCGGGCCGCCTTGCCCGTGGGCACGATCTCGGGCGCGCCCAAGGTGCGTGCCATGCAGATCATCGATGAGTTAGAGCCGGTCCGCCGCGGCCCGTATGGCGGGGGCTTCGGCTACGTCTCCCTCGATGGCGAGATGGATATCGCCCTCGCGCTCCGCACGATGGTCGTGCCCACCGCGATGCGTGAACATTCCGGTTCCGACGGCTCTCCGCCGCGATGGATGTACCACCTCCAGGCATCCGGCGGCATCGTCGCCGACTCTGAAACGCACGCCGAATACCAAGAGACCGTCAACAAAGCCGCGGGGCTGGCCCGTGCGATCGACGTCGCCGAGCGGGCCTTCGGATCGTCATAACTCAACCTCACGCATCGGTGCCTTGTGCACGAGCGTTGTCAACGATAACCGCCGCGGCCGCACATCAGCGAGTCGGCCGCTGCCGTCTTCCTGTCGCCAGTGATGCGACGGGATCGTCCCGCAATCAACTCATATGTGTTTCGTGTTACCTCACACTCGCACGCTCAGCGAAAGTCGCAGATCGTGTCCACGCACCTTTCGATGTGTCAGCACCAGCCAAGCATCACTGGCACTGCATCGTATTAGTTGTCGTCGTCTTTCTGAGCCGCCGCGGCCATCGCCGCGAGGCCCCGACGCTCGCGCGGACTCAGACGCTGCAGTTGCC
>JBGSIF010000302.1:0-10253 GCA_041742635.1 Phycisphaerales bacterium | reverse complement strand
GGCGGCCGCGTTGACGCTACTGCTGCGCCATCCGGCGGCCCTCCGGCTCGAACCGCGGCCGATCGGTGTATCGATCGCGATTCTCCGCTCGCAAATGCTACGGTTGGCTCGAAATCACGCTCTGGCTGGAAACTCGGCTTCTTCAACGGGCTGCTAGCCGGTTGTTCCTTGCGTGTCGTCCAAGATCATGGTGAATGAAGACGGCGTGTTTTCGCCCGCGGAGCGTGCGGGCGACGGTTGCCAGACGCGGCGCGTTTGGAGCGGCCAGTAGGAACATGCCGCCACAATCATGGACTACACCCCACCCCTTCAGGGCAACCGCATGATCGCTCTTGGGTGGCCCGACGGTCCCCGTCGGGCTTCGAATGCTCAGCGATATCCGATTCGATCAATGTATCAATTGTTGAACGTTCGTACTTCTCTTGGCGATAATGCGGTTGCCCTGCCCACCCTTTCCTCCCATCGTGCCGTTGATTTCCCCCCGCGTATACTTGCCCGCTCCGCTGGCGCGATCCGCCGCTCAACTCCGGAAGATCCAACATGAACCAACTGCTCCACTTCTCGTCCACCCTCGCTCAAACCACGCCCCGCACCGGCGGCGCGGGTGCCAACACCATCTGGTACATCATCGCCGCCGTCGTCTTCGTCTTCGTCCTCATCATCGTCTTCATCGTCTGGCAGTTCATGTACCTCTACATCCAGGCGCTCTTCTCGGGCGCTCGGGTAGGGATGCTCGAACTCATCGGCATGAAGATCAGAAAAGTCGATGCCCGCACCATCGTCTACTCCCGCATCCGCGCCGTCAAAGCCGGCCTCCCCATCACCACCAACCAACTCGAAACCCACTACCTCGCCGGCGGTCGCGTCCCCAATGTCGTCTCCGCCATGATCTCCGCCCGCAGCGCCAAAATCCCCCTCGATTGGGACACTTCCGCCGCCATCGACCGTGCTGGCCGCGACATTGTTGACGCTGTCAACACCAGCGTGAACCCCAAGGTCATCGACTGCCCCTCCGCCAATGGCCCCCGCTCCACCATTGATGCCGTCGCCAAGGACGGCATCCAACTCAAGGTCAAGGCACGCGTCACCGTCCGCACCAACATCAAGCAACTCGTCGGCGGCGCGACCGAAGAAACCGTCATCGCCCGTGTCGGCCAGGGCATCGTCTCTACCATCGGCTCCGCCAACGACCACAAAGCCGTCCTCGAAAACCCCGACGAAATCACCAAACGCGTCATGGAACAAGGCCTCGACTCCGGCACCGCCTTCGAGATCCTCTCCATCGACATCGCCGACATCGATGTCGGCGAAAACATCGGCGCCAAACTCCAGACCGACCAGGCCATGGCCGACACCAAACGCGCCCAAGCCGCCGCCGAAAGCCGCCGCGCCATGGCCATGGCACTCGAACAAGAAAACAAGGCCAAAATCCAAGAAAACCGCGCCCTCGTCGTCCTTGCCGAAGCCGAAGTCCCCAAAGCTATGGCCGATGCCCTGCGCAACAACAACCTCGGCCTCATGGACTACTACCGCATGAAAAACCTCCAGGCCGATACCACCATGCGATCCTCCATCGCCGGCGACGGCAACGCCGAACACCACGGCTAATCGCACCTCCCTTCCTCGTATCTCTGTGTTCAATCTAACTAGTAAACGCCCCGGCTTTCACCGGGGCGTTTTCATTCGCACTAACTTCTGACTGCCTCGATCCCCCCCTTTTCTCAATCCTTTACCTCAAACTCCGCGTCGATCACATCATCACCCTTCTTCCCACCACTACCCGCCGCGGCTCCCGGTCCTTCTGACCCATCCGCCCCGCCCACTCCCCCAGCACCACCCGGGCCGGCACCAGTCTTCTTCGCCGCTTCTTCGTACATCACTTTTCCAAGTTCCATCGACGCCGTTTCGAGTTCCTTCACCGCGGCCTCGATTGCCGACTTGTCGTCGCCCTTGATCTTGTCTTCGAGGTTCGATATCGCCGACTCGATCCGCCCGCGGATTTCCGCCGACACCTTCGCCCCGTGCTCTTCCAGGCTCTTGCGCGTCGAGTGAACCATCCCATCCGCTCGGTTCTTCAGGTCGATCACCTCGCGTCGCTTCCGGTCCTCTTCCGCGTGCGCCTCGGCGTCGCGCTTCATCCGCTCGATCTCCGCCTTATCGATCCCGCCCGAGTTCGTGATCTTGATGTCCGCCTTCTTCCCGCTCGCTTTGTCCGTCGCCGTCACCGTCAGAATCCCGTTCGCATCCAGCGCGAACTCCACTTCAATCTGCGGCGTCCCACGCGGTGCCGGCGGAATCCCCGCCAACTCAAACTGCCCCAGCGTCCGGTTATCCCGCGCAAACTCCCGCTCCCCTTGCAGCACATGGATCTGCACGCTCGTTTGGCTGTCGCTCGCCGTCGAGAACGTCTCTTTCTTGCTCGTCGGGATCGTCGTGTTCTTCTCGATCAGTTTCGTCATCACGTTCCCAAGCGTCTCCACGCCCAGCGACAACGGCGTCACGTCCAGCAGCAGCACGTCCTTCACGTCCCCCTTCAGCACGCCCCCCTGGATCGCCGCTCCCACCGCCACCACCTCGTCCGGGTTCACGCTCCGGTTCGGCTCCTTCCCGAAGATCTCCTTGGCGATCTGCTGCGCCCGCGGCATCCGGCTCGACCCGCCCACCAATACCACCTCGTCGATCTTGCTCGTATCGATCTTTGCGTCCTTGATCGCCTGCAAGCACGGCGTCTTGAGCCGCTCGAACAAATCGTTGCACAACGATTCAAACTTCGATCGCGTGATCGACACCTGCAAGTGCTTCGGCCCGTTCTGGTCCGCCGTGATGAACGGCAGGTTCACCGTCGTTTCCTGCATCGTCGAGAGTTCCACCTTCGCCTTTTCCGCCGCTTCTTTCAGCCGCTGCAGCGCCATCGCATCCTTCCGGATATCGATCCCCTCCTTCCGCTTGAACTCGTCGGCGAGGTGATCGATCAGCCGCTGGTCCCAGTCGTCGCCGCCCAGGTGCGTATCGCCGTTCGTCGCCAGCACTTCAAACACCCCGTCCCCAATATCCAGGATCGACACGTCGAACGTACCGCCCCCGAGGTCGAACACCGCGATCTTCTCGTTGGTCTTCTTATCCAGCCCATACGCCAGCGCGGCCGCCGTCGGCTCGTTGATGATCCGCTCCACCTTCAGCCCCGCGATCTCGCCCGCGTCTTTCGTCGCCTGACGCTGTGCATCGTTGAAATACGCCGGCACCGTGATCACCGCACGGTCTACCTTCTCCCCGAGGTAATCTTCCGCCGTCTTCTTCAAATCCTGCAAAATAAACGCCGAGATCTGCTGCGGCGTGAACTCCCCCTGATTCACCCGTACCTTCACAAAGTCATCCGCGCCCCCGGTGATCGTGTACGGCACCTTCCCCTCTTCGTTCCCGCTCTTCCCGTACTTCCCGTCCCCCGTACTCACTTCCACGCGACGCCGACCCATGAACCGCTTGATCGAGTACACCGTGTTCTTCGGGTTCGTCACCTGCTGGTGCTTCGCCGGCTGGCCGATCAGCCGCTCTCCCTTGTCCGTAAACGCCACCACCGACGGCGTCACCCGGTTCCCCGACGAGTTGATCAGCACCTTCGGCTGACCGCCTTCCATAATCGCGACGCATGAGTTCGTTGTGCCGAGGTCGATCCCGATGATTTTGGACATGGTTTGGTTCCTTCTGTTCTGACCGGATTCCGATCCCTTCTTAACCTTGCAAGCCCGATGCCTAAACCCTTCCCCCCCGTTCGCGGCCTACACCCGCTTCCGACCCCCGGTTCCGTGCCCACTTGGCGATCAAAACAAAAAGGCCTGCCGGAATGGCAGGTCCCATTGAAATACACAGTTGGAAGACTCTCACAACAGATACTGGCTCCCGAACTCCCCCGTCTCAAGGCCGGTACTGAATCTGGATCATCTGCGTCCGACCCGCCTGATCCGCGACTTCCGCCTTGATCTTCCTTCCATTCACAAACCCAGCCTCCGACAGCGCCGCCAGCAGACCGATCCGATCCGTCACCTTCACACCCTCTACCTGCGTCAGCACCAGCCCGACGCGCAGCCCATCGGCGAACGCCGACGAGTTCTGGTCGATCGCCGCCACGACGACCCCGCCCTCCGTGTCCGCCGGGCGGATCCCGTAGTCCTGCAGCGCATCCCCGACCCGTCCTAACCCCGCCATCGACTTCGACAAGTCCTCCAGCACCGCCTGCAACTCCACCGTCTCCCCATCGCGCCACACCTTCATGGGCACCTTGTCCCCGGGCCGGTTGATCGTGATGAGTTGCCGCGCCGCCGCGATGCTGCTGATCGACCGGTTGTTGATCGATATCAGCACATCTCCATCTTTCATGCCCGCCTTCGCCGCCGGGCTACCCGGCGTCACCTGCCGGATCACCACCCCGCGCCCGCTGTACCCCGCCGCTTGCAGCAACTGTCGGTTGAACTCTTCCGCCGCTTCCGCGCTCCCTCTGGCCCTTGGATTATCCGGTAGCGCAATCCCCAGATACCCCTTCGCTATCGTTCCACCCGCCACGATCTGATCCACCACTGACTCGATCGTGTCCAGCGGGATCGCAAAACTGATCCCCGAGTTCTGCCCCTCCGTCGTCCCGTTCGGCGTCGTTCCTGTCGCAATCGCCACGTTCATCCCTACCACCCGCCCATTCACATCCACCAGCGGCCCCCCCGAGTTCCCCGGGTTCACCGCCGCGTCCGTCTGTATGAAGTTCGTGTACCCCCCGCGCTCCAGCACCGCCGCCGGGCTTCGACCCAGCCCCGAAATAATCCCTTCGCTCATCGAAAACTTGAACCCAAACGGCGACCCAAACGCATACACCCGGTCCCCCTGCGCCACTTCGATTCCTGTCGCACGCCGCGCGGGGAAAATCCCCTCATTCGCCGGCACCCGCAACACCGCGATGTCCGTCGTGGTGTCCACCGCCACCAGTTCCGCCGTCGCCGTCCGACCGTCGTAGAACTGCACCGTGATCACCGGCTCACCCCGCATCCCGCGCACGACGTGCGCGTTCGTCACGATGTGCCCCTTCGCGTCGTAGATCCACCCCGAACCCTGCGAAATCCGCTCCCGCCCCCACCCACGCCCCGGCCCCTCCACCGCGATATGCACCACCGTCGGCTCCACGCTCCGAGCGATGTTCCGCACTTCTGTATTGATTTGTTCCAGGATCGTGCTCTGATCCAGGTCCGCGCGCGCCAGTTGGATCTGGACATCCGTCTGTGCAAACCCGATCCGCCGCACCGCCGTCGGCACCGCCACCAATGCCGCAACCACTGCGAGTAACACGACGAACGCCGGACCAAACGTGACGAATCGACGCATGGGAGTGTTCCTCTTTTCGCCCCCCCGCTGACAAACTTATTCGGCGAAACGCGATTCTCGATTCACACCAATCCCCCTCCTAACGCCTAGCCGAACACCTACTGCCTATTTCCGATCCCTTCCCCCGTCTTCATCTGATACCCATTCCCGCCGATCGACCGCTCCGCGACTCGCCGCATCCATTCCCGCCCCGCACGTTCGATCGCTTCTCCAACTTCACCCGTCGCTTCAGCAAACCGCGGCGGCTTCTCCGACATCCCCATCACATCCTGGAACACCAGCACCTGCCCATCGCACCGCGTCCCCGCACCGATCCCGATCAGCGGCACCTTGATCGCTTCAATCACCGCCGCCGTTACCTCATCGGGCACCGCTTCGATCAGCATCATCGAACACCCCGCTTCCGTCAACGCGACCGCGTCGCGCACAATCCCGCGCGCCGTTTCAGTCGTGCGCCCCGCCGCGCCGTACCCCCCCGCGAGCGCCGCCCGCTGCGGCCTACTACCTATATGCCCGCACACCGGCACCCCGGCTCGCACCATCTTCGCCACCAGCGGCGCGAATGTCTCGTCCGCCTCTATCTTGACGATATCCGCCAGCCCTTCCGTCAAAAAACGACCGGCGTTTCGGATCCCGGCCGCGTCGTCGGCCTGATAACTCATAAAAGGCATATCCCCCATCACCACTGCATCGGGCGCGCCCCGCTTTACCGCCGCCGTCAATGCCAGCAGCAACCCTAACTCCATATCAATCGTTCGGGTATGTCCGAAAATGACCTCGGCCGCCGTATCGCCTACGAGCAACACCGGCACCCCCGCCCGCGCCAGCCACCGCGCCGTTGTGTAGTCGTAACACGTCAATGATGCAAACGGGCCGGCCACACCCCGCCTTACCGCCTCGGCGTGCCTATGGAGTGTCTGAAGCGTTACCCGTTCACCCCCCGCGGTCAGCGGCACAACCGCCGACTTCGACGCCGCCTCACCCCTCGATCCATTCTCCTGCCCTCGGGATGACATGCATCACTATACGCGGCCGCCCGCCAACTTGATCGTTCGTACCCCGCCCCGTCCGGTGCCCTGTTACTTAACCGTGACTTGTTCATCCCGACACCTCACGCTCCAAAAAAACACCGCGGCCGGTGCCGCCGCGGCAACGTGACGCGACAACCCCGGCCGAGGCTGAAAGGAGTTGTACCGTTGAGACAAACGAGCCGTCCCGATCACGCACTGCGGCGCATCGGAGCCCACACGGATCGGCCCATTTCGCAGGGCCGTACCGATACCGCCCGACTCGGCGTCGTTGAGCCACTCGGGTCGAGTGCGAGCCGCGATCGAGCCGAGGCGTCGGCAAACATTACGTCAACCACCTGTTCAAGTGGTTTGTG
Organism: Phycisphaerales bacterium; assembly: GCA_041742635.1. Taxonomy (GTDB): domain Bacteria; phylum Planctomycetota; class Phycisphaerae; order Phycisphaerales; family UBA1924; genus JTS-AC122. The sequence goes on along the minus strand of JBGSIF010000302.1, from coordinate 3,505 downwards.
ATGATCATTATCAAAGGGAGCGCAAAGGTGCAGGAACTTGTTGTATCGCGGGTTATCGTCGATTCTCGAACCCGGAACGAGGTTCAAGTGGTTCCCGCCGTCCGTGGCGAATGCGTCGCGATCCATGCCGAACCTCACACGAGCATATCGCACCACCCAAATCGGGGAGAAATGGGAGAAACGGCGATACCGCGGACGATCCGTGTCACGCGAAGAGAGTGTTCAGCGCGGAGCGATCGCGCAGTTGCTGCGCGAAACCATCCATGGTTCGCGAGCAGGCCGAAGAAGGAAACAAAGTGATTCAAAGGAGCCGAAAGTAGCGGCATGTGGAGAATCCACTTGTTCTGTGGTCCTTTCAACATGTCCTCCTGATTTTTGTGTGGCATTTTGGCAGACTTTGTTGACAGCCTGTCGATTGTCAAGTAATGTGACGACCCTCGGCGTTCTGTTCCGAGTACGAAAGCCGGTTGGTGGGACTTCCGGCCTCCAAACTTGAGTATGTGTCCAATCGAGTGCTCGCGCTCGAAGGCGTGCCGCTGCGGCTCGTGGTGATTCTCTTCGCCACCGCATGCGGGCGTGGTATCGTGCCGGGCTGAGCCATGATCGCTCAGGAGCAAACGGATGGCGACGGAAAAGCAACTCGCATCGGTACTGGAACTGTTTGAAACGTGCTTCGACCGAGTCTATGGGTTTGTGCGCAAGCACGCGGACCCGGAGACCTCGGAGGAAGTGGCGCAAGAAGTGTTCTTTCGTCTTCTTTCTCTTGAAGATTACGAAAGTAAAGAACTGTCGGTGAGTTATCTCATTAAGATCGCGGACAATCTGCTCAAGCGCCGGTATCGGCGTCTGGAGCGGTGGAAACGAGTCGGTGATCAACTCAGCCGGGAGTCGCTCCCGGCGAACTGGGCCAAGGCCGCCCCGTACAATACCGATGAGATGGAGCCGTCGAGCGTTTCGACGGCGATGGACAGTCTCAGCGGCGGCGAACGGGAAGCGGTACGGCTCATCGTCTGTGAAGGACTGAGTTACGAAGACGCGGCCCGGTCGCTGGGTGTGGAAGTCTCCACCGTCAACAACTGGAAGCACCGTGGCATCCAAAAACTCAAACAACACGTCGGGACCGACCGAGGGCGAGACGCGCAAGCAAGCGTGCGTGAACGAAGAGGCCGTGCGCGCCAAAGCGCGATGCCGAGCCGCGCTGGTCGGCGTCATGGCGGACATGAAGACGGCGTCTGAGTTTACTCGGATGCTTCGGGCGCAAGGGCAGAAGGCCCAAGCGGCGGCGGGCACCAAGTAAGCCCGAGGCGGGATTAATTAGTTGGTACGCCGAGCGATGGCACGATCGGCGCGCGGCGAGCCGGCGGTTGATGACTATCAAACCGTTGCGATCAGCGCACTGAGTAGGCGAATGCCGCCGGGCGGGACGCCCGGTCCACTGCGCGCCAAGAAGATTAGGTATTAGATAACAAAGTGGCCGCACGCGTGAGTCGGTTCAGATGAGGCGTGCGAAGATTTGGACGAGTGCGAGGGCTTGGATACCCGCGGCGAGGTCGTCGAGTAGGATGCCGACGCCGGCGGGGTGGCGCTGGAGTCCTCGGGCGGGTGGCAACTTGAGAATATCAAAGATTCGGAAGGCGAGGAACGCGGCGGCGAGTGTCGCTGCGAGGTTCCAGAAGTTGTCCATCGCGGACCAGGGCAGGAACATGAGGGGGATGCAGACGCCGGCGGTTTCGTCGGCGCAGACACTGCCGGGGTCTTTTTGATTGAAGTGAGCCTCGGCGGCGTTGCCGAACGTGAGACACGCGACGCAAAAGACCACGAGGATGAGTACGAGTGCGGCGTGGTAGATGAGCCAGGCGGTTACATCCCAGCCGTCGATGGTGACCGCGGCGGTGCCGAGTCCGGCGTGGATGAGGAGCGTGAGGAGTCCGGCAATGGCAACAGGGGGTAAGGAACCCCATGTGCCGGGGGCCGGGCGTAGGAGGCCGAGGCCGAAGGTAGTGATGAGGCGTTTGCCGGTGGGGGATAGTGCGCTGGTCATCATGTCGGGGCGTCTGAATGAGGAGGGGGAAGTGAGTTCGGCATTAGGCACTCGGCGTTAGGCGTTAGGCGAAGCACGAGGGCGGAGCCAAGTCTAGAGAGCGGAGGATGTGCGGAGGGCGGCGACGCCGCGGATGATGTAGGGGATGCCGGACCACGCGGTGACGAGGACGGTAGCGGCGACGGTGAGTTGGATGGCGCGCCAGGGCCAGGTCATGTCGGTTTCGCCGGAGCCCGCGGGGACGTTGAGGAGGAGGAGGACAGCGGGGACACAGACGCACTGGAGGATCATTTTGAGTTTGCCGCTGAAGGAGGCGGCGAAGGATTTGCCTTGGCCCTCGACGACGCCGCGGATGGAGGTGACGAGGAGTTCGCGGGCGAGGATGAGAACGACCATCCAAGGCTGGACGGCGCTGATGGAGATGGTGTAGATTTCGGCAGGTGGTTTGAGGCCCAGGGTGACGGCGGGGCTGGGGGCGGCGATGGTTTGCTGGTAGGCGAAGCCGGGGCCGGCGAGGATGACGAACGCGCCGAGGACGAGGACTTTGTCGGCGAAGGGGTCCATGATGCGGCCGAACGCGCTGACGGCGTTCCAACGGCGGGCGAGGTAGCCGTCGAGGGCGTCGGTGATCGCGGCGAGAATGAAAATCGAGGCGGCGAGGAACAGGATGGGGTCGGTGCCGTCGCCGGAGTAGATTGGGGAATGACGCACATCCCACGGCGCGAGTACAGCGAAGAAGATGACGGCGAGGACCACGCGGCCGGCGGTGAGCAGGTTGGGGATCGCGGCGCGGAAAGGGGAAGGAGGGGCGGGCGGCATTGGGGCATGGTAGTGCGGCGGGGGGAGGGGGTCGTGTGGGTGGGGTGGTTGAGGGAGGGCGTGCGTCCATTTTGGAGATCAACAGTGTTGCAGGGAATGATGCGGCATTGCCGGGCGGGACGCCCGGCCCACTGTCTAGTGCGTCATCGTGAGCCGGTAGGTTGGCGAGGCTGTGTATAGTGCGGGCTGGAGGTTGCAGCGTGGAGTTGCCTGTACTGAAAAACGCGTCGCGGGCGAGAGAGGGCGTGGATGCCTCGGAGATAGCACGGGAACTGGCGGGGTTGACCGCGGGCGAGGTTCGGTTCTCCGAGCACGATCGGCTGCTGTACGCGACGGATGCGTCGTTGTATCAGGTGGAGCCGATCGGGGTGGTGGTGCCGGCGTCGATCGCGGAGGTGGCGGGGATCGCGGCGTATTGCGGGGCACGGGGGATTGCGCTGTTGCCGCGTGGGGGCGGGACGAGTTTGGCGGGTCAATGCACGAGCCGCGCGGTCGTGATGGACTTGTCGGCGCGGTGCCGGGGGATCGGGCGTGTGGAGCGGGACGGGACGGTGTGGGTGGAGCCGGGGGTGACGATCGATGAACTCAACCGCGAGGTGCTGCGGCAGACGAAAGGGAGCGCGGCGTTCGCGGACGCGCCCGCGG
>JBGSIF010000301.1:0-9751 GCA_041742635.1 Phycisphaerales bacterium | reverse complement strand
CGCGGGTGGCTTCGACGATGCGGGCCGCGGTGCGGACGTTCACGAAGCCCGCCGTCGCGTCGATCTCGGGGCGCTTGCCGGTGCGCACGGCGGCGAGGAACGCCTTGATCTCTTCGGTGATCGGCTCGCCGTCGTCGATCTCGAGGTTCTCGATGTTCACCAGTTCCTGCCACTTGAGGCTGGTGAGGTCCGCCCCCTTGCGCAGCAGTTCGCGTACTTCCTGCATCTGCAGTTCGTTCGCCATGCGGCGGATGACGGTGCCCTTCTTCGCGGCGTAGTCGATCTTGGCGTAGGCGTTCTCGCCGGTGATGCGCATCACGCGTTCGGTCTTGAGCGCGAGGCGGCTGGCGGTGACGTTGGCGACGCACTTGCCCCACGGTTTGTGGAAGGTGAGACGGGCGTTGCAGATGTCTTCGTGCTCGGTGACGACCGGGACGCCGGAGGCGTGGATCTCGTCGGGCTCCTGTCCGTCCATCAGCATGAGGACGACGTCGAGGTCGTGGATCATCATGTCCATGACGACGCCGACGTCCACGGAGCGGAACGTCATCGGGCTGACGCGGTGTACTTCCATGAAGCGCGTGTTGATCGGCGGGCCGTTCTCCTGCGCCCGGCGGAAGGCGCGCATGATCGGGTTGAACCGCTCGATGTGGCCGACCATAAGGACGGACTTGGTTCGCTCGGCGATCTCCTTAATCGCCCACGCTTCATCGACAGAGCCTGCGAGGGGCTTTTCGATCAAACAGGCGACGCCCGCGCTGAGCAGCGGCTCGGCCGCGCTGCGATGCCCTGTCGTAGGGACGGCGATACTGACGGCATCGACGCCGGCGGAGATCATCGCATCGACGCTCTCGAAGCCGCGGCAGTTGAACTTCTCAGCGAGTTCGGCGCGGCGTTCGGGGCGGGCGTCGACGACGCCGACGAGTTGGCAGCCGGGGAGTTGGGAATACACGCGGGCGTGATGCTGGCCCATGCGCCCGACGCCGACGACGCCGCAGCGGATCGTGCCGGTCGGGGCGGGAGAACGGGCACTGGAGCCGTTGGTAGACATGGTCTGGATGGTCCTCGGCGCGGCGGTCCCGCGGAGTCGGCTTCGAATCATTTCAGGTTCGACGCTTGGTCAATCGCAGCAGGTGGAGGCGGAAAAAACGTGCGCCGCACGAAAGTGGCAGCCCGGAGGTCTGCAAGTCGCTGTGAATCGGATCGGAGGCCCGATCCTCCAACCCCACTCGGAGAGTGGGGCAATCTATTAACCGATCAGGGCGTTGAGGGCGTTCTCGAAGTCCGCCTTGCTCTGAAGCCCGACGAACTTCTTAGCGACCTGACCGCCCTTGAAGATCATAACGGTGGGGATGGCGGAGATACCGAACTTGACGGAGATGCCGCGGTTGGAGTCGGTATCGACCTTGCCGACCTTAATCTTGCCGACGTATTCGTCGGCGAGTTGGTCGATGGTCGGAGCAAGCATCCGGCAGGGCATGCACCATTCTGCCCAGAAATCTACGAGGACGGGCTTGTCGGACTGGAGCACCTCGGCGTCGAAGTTGGCGTCGGTGAACTGGGTAACGTTTGCGTTGGCCATGACAGTTCCTTGAAGGCGGTCGGACGGGCAATACTAAAGCCTCGCCGAGACTCGAAATCCCGGTGCTTCTCCACGAAGTGTACGCGAAAGGAAGGGCGGAGGGAACCGGCGATTGAATACCCGCCTGCATGGACGCTACGCTTGCGGATCATGTCGGAATCATCATTCATCCGGGTTGAATCGCTGCCGCCGGACTGTGTTCGCCCCGGTGGACGGGCGGCGATCGCGGTCGTGACGGTCGAAAAAGTGGGCGGGCGCGAAGCGCCGATCGTGCAGCAAGAACTGACCGCCGCGGCGGAGGGAGCGAAATGGCGGCTCGGGGTGGATTTTTCCGGGGTCACGTTGCTGTCCTCGATCGGGCTGGGCGCGCTGGTCTCGATCCACAAAAAAGCGCGTGAAGAAGGGGGCGTGCTGGTCGTGTTCGGCGTGGGCAAAGAGATCACCGAGGTACTCAAACTCACGCACCTGGACCGTGTGCTCACGATCGTCAAAGATGCAGCGGCTGCGATGAAGGCAATTGCTTGAAATCATTGGGGATCTCCCCCGCCCGCTCGATAGAACCACCATGCTGTCCACGCCTTCGGCCACAACTCCTCGCCTCGCGGTCTTCCTGTCCGGATCCGGGCGCACGCTGCTGAATCTGCAAGAGCATATCGCGCGCGGCACGCTTCACGCGTCGGTCGCGCTCGTAGTCGCGTCCAAAGAGTGTCTGGGTGCGGAGCGGTCGCGTGGAACGGGATACAAGACCGTGGTTCGGCGGGGCGAGATCGATGAGCCAAGCCTGCTGAGTGTACTGGACGAACACGCGATCGACTGGGTCGTACTCGCGGGGTATCTGCGGCTTTTGCCGATCCCAGCGAAGTACGTCGGCCGGTTTGTGAACATCCACCCCGCGCTTCTACCGGCGTTCGGTGGGGAAGGAATGTACGGGCACCATGTACATGAAGCGGTCCTCGCCGCGGGTTGCAAAGTGTCCGGCTGTACCGTCCATCTATGCGATTCTGAGTACGACCGTGGCCCAATCATCCTTCAACGATCTTGCCCGGTACTCGACGACGACACGCCCGACACCCTCGCCGCGCGTGTGTTTGAACAGGAATGCGCCGTGTATCCAGCCGCGCTGGAACTCCTGCTCTCTGGGCGAGTACAGATAGAAGGGCGGCGGTCACGGATCGCCCCCACGCCGACCCACCCGCCTCATGCACCAGGTTAAAGCAGCCATGGATGATCGCACCATCAGGCATCTAGCGTACCCAATGGTAGTGGCGGTGCTGTCGGGGCCGTTGGGTCTATCGAGTGCCGCGAAGGGAATGACGGGGTGCGAGGGACTAAGCGGGCATGTGTCGGCGGGGCTGCACCAACTGGCCGCGGGCAGATTCGATCCCGACGCGCGCAAAGCGGACCTGAACAAGCGGGCCGAGGCTGCGTTCGACAAGCCCGACTATCTACTGGCCGAGAAGGTGCTGCGGCAACTGATCGAGATCGATGGCGAGAACTTCGTGCCGTGGTACAACCTGGCGTGCGCGCTCTCGATGCAGGACCGGACGATGGACGCCGGGCCGGCACTCGAAAAAGCGATCGAACTCGGATACAGCGACCTGGGTGCCATGCAGAACGACCCGCACCTCGCGGCGGTCCGCAAGACGGAGAACTACCGCAAGATCATCGCGTCGTGGGACGCGATCCTCGATGCTCGCATCGAATCAAATCTGGATGCGATCAAGAAAACATACGGGCCGGGGTACACCGTCGAGCGCGACGCGGGGCTGCGGCTGGCGTATGTGTCGGCGTTCGCGCCGAGTTCGTTCGACCTGGCCAAGAAGGAAATCCAGACGCTCACGCGGTGGTGGGAAGCAAGCGTCGCCGCGCCGGTAACGGGACCGACGACCCCCGGCCAAACGTCGCCCGTGGACGAGGCGAAACCGGTGCCTTGGGTACTCGTCGTGCTGCCGTCGAAGAACGATTTTCAGAAGTGGGCGATCGAGCGATTCGGCCCCCGCTGGCAACAGATCGGGGGTTCGTACAGCCACGACGAGAAAAAACTCGTGGCGAAAGACCTGGGTTCGACATTGCGGCACGAATACTGGCATGTGCTGCATTGGCGCGATATGACGGCGCGGCGCCAGCAGCACCCGATCTGGATCATGGAAGGGTTGTGCAGCCTGCCGGAAGATGTGGAGCGAACGCCGGATGGGGAGATGAAGCCGATCGCGTCGTGGCGAACGAATCAGGCTCGCAAACTCGCGATGAACTCGAAACTCATGCCTTGGGACCGGCTCTTTGCGATGGACCAGAAGCGGTTCGTCGGCGAACGCCCACTCGCGTACTACGCGCAGGCCCGCTGCGTCTTTCTCTACCTCTGGCACCGTGGAAAACTGCGTGATTGGTACGACACCTACACGAAGGGATACGCCCAGGATTCGACCGGCACCGCAGCGATGGAACACGTATTCGGCAAGCCGCTCAAAGACGTGCAGAAGGAATACACCGCGTGGCTCCGAGCGCTACCGCCCGCGCAGGAAGAGTTCAAACGAGGCGACGCGGTGCTGCCCTTCGACCTCCAAGAAGGCGCGGGCGACGGGGTCGTGGTATCGTCGGCGGAAGTACTCGATCGGATCGATCGGCGGCGCCCAACCCGCCCGAGCGATCACGGGGGGCTGCGCCTCAAAGACGTCGTCACCGAGATCGACGGAAAACCGGTGCGTGAGATCGGCGAGTTGATCCAGGTTCTCTCGGGATACATGCCCGGTACCGAAGTGGAAGTGTCGTACCGCCGCGGCAGGACAGAAGGGACGGCGAAGGTGAAGTTGGTGGCGTTTTAGCGACGCGCAACTTGGCCGAACTTGCAGCGTGATCGCAACAAACAACCCATGTGAAACAACCCCGCTCATCCATTGCAGACTCGAACAGTCATTCACGGCTTTCGCTTCCGTCGCTTCGCGTGACCATTCGACAGCGTCTCGAGTGCCGCGATGTGCAAGTACGACACGAGCGAAAACTTTTCGGAGTTGGCGTCGGCGATGAACACCTTGGATTTCATCAATGCCACCAGGTCTGGGTTCCGCACCTCGTAGCGTTCGCCACTGCTCAGCACGATGCAGAATGGCTGGAAGGGTTCGTGGTGCAGCATCTCGCAGACAACGTCTGGGGTCATACTCAACTATAGAAGCCGCGGCGAGCGATGAGCAGGTCATCGAACGCCGCGGCTTGTAGCCGGCGTCGCATCTTGGCGACGCCGTCTATGGGGAAGGTGGTTGCCGCTCCGTCGTGCAAGTTGGAATGACGGCACGATAGGAATCGATCAGTTGTTGGCCGCGACGGCGATCTTGCGGGGTTTGGCCCCGTCGGATTTGGGCACGCGCAGGGTGAGCACGCCGTGCTTGACCTCGGCGGCGATCTTGTCCGCGTCGATGTCGGCGCGGACGCGGAACGAGCGTTCGTAGTCGCCGATCCCGTACTCGCGGATAAGGAATCGCGTGTCAGTGGTTTGACGAGAAGCGACGGATGCACGAACTGTGAGGACTCCTTCATCGAAGTCCACGTCGATCCCCTCGGCGGTCGCGCCTGGGATGTCGGTACGGATGGTGTATTCGGTAGCAGATTCAATGATGTCCACGCCGGGTTGGAAGGTGGCGCCCGGGGTACGGGTGCGAGCGGTGGTCGTGGCAGAAGCCGAGGCGGGGGTGCAGCATTCGTCGCCGGTGCAGCCGCAGGATTGATTGTTTGTGTTCGACATAACTATGAACTCCTGATAATACAAGTTGATAATGTGCAATATGTCAGTGGGGTTGTTTGATGAGTACGTTGGTTTGATCGGTGACGCGGCTCGGCACGTGCCAGTGCCTCACACGCGCACATTGGATGACGTGTGAAAAGTTATGATTGCTTCACACTGATCTTGCGGGGCTTGATGGCGGGGGCTTTGGGGAGCGTGACGGTCAGGACGCCGTCCTTGAGTGTCGCCGCGACCTTGTCCGCGTCGATGTCGGTAGCGACACGAAGCACGCGGGTGAACTTCCCGCAGGGGCGCTCGCGTCGAACGTATGCGGAGTCGGCGGGGAGGTCAAAGGTGCGCTCGCCGCTGATGGTGAGTTGGTTGTCGGTGAGGGCGATGTCGAGGTCTTCGATGGTGAACCCTGAGAGTTCGGCTTCGACGTGGAAGGCGTCGTCGTCTTGCCACGCGTTCACGGCGGGAAAGGCGCGGGCGCTCACCGCCGGGATGCCTCGGAACATTGATTCGATCATGGCATCAAGCGGCGCGGCGGCCCGCATGGCGGCGGCCGCCGGGAACGCGGACGAAGCGGGCGAGCAGCAAGACGAGTTTCGACGTGCGATCAACATAATTCGGCTCCTGTGTACTGGTTTGGCTCCGCCGAGCACACGCCCGAGCGGTTTCTTTGGTTCGTTTGTTCTTCGCCCACATCAGCGATACAGGAAAGGACATTTCAAACCGCGTGCCAACCGAGTACAGAGCCTTCAAAGCCTCATCAGCACTCGAAAAATGCAGGTGTGCGCCAACGGGAGTCGAATCCCTGCCGTTCAGACCGGCATTTCAAACGGCAGCCACTGCCACAGTGACACGTTGATAACCCCGATCGTCAAGAAGCGATGAGCGATGACGCGATCAATCGTCGCTGTCATCCAATCAAAGACCTATCGATGAGAAAGAAAGCAGTTATCCACGGCTAGAACAGCAAGCCGTCAGACCGCGAATAATGGGTTGATGAGTAGCGCGGAATGCGGTACTCTGTCGGGGTGTGCTGGCTCGCACGGGTACCGTCCGAACAACGCACGAACTAAATGGCGAACCTTTCACCGATTCACAGTTGGAGTTTCTGATATGGCCAAGATGTTCTACACGCTCGAAGAGACCGCCGAGATGCTCGGAAAGTCTACGAGCGAGGTGAAGGGGATGGTTTCCAGCGGTCAACTCAAGGAGTTCCGCGACAAGGACAGCCTGATCTTCAAGAAAGAACAGGTTGACATCCTTGCGCACAAGGACGATGACGGGATCCCGCTCGCCGACTCCAAGGGCGGGTCCGGGCTGACGCTCTCGCTCGAAGATTCCGGCGGCGGCTCCGGCGGGATCCAGATCGACGAAAGCCCCAAAGAAAAATCGGGCATCAGCATCTTCGATACCGAAGACCTCGATACCGCCGATCCCTCGGCGGTCACGCAGGTCTCCAGCACGGGGCAGGAACTCACGATGGAGTCCGTCGGCTCCGGTTCCGGGCTTCTCGACCTCACGCGTGAAGGCGACGACACTTCGCTCGGTGCCGACCTGCTCGAAGATGTGTACCAAGGCGACGAAGGCAGCGAAGGGGACACCCAAGCCGCCTCGGGCCTCTTTGAATCGACCTCCACCCCGAGCGATGTCTCAGGCGTTGGCGCCATGGCTGGAGCCGGCGCGATGTCAATGGTTATGGCCGAGCCATACGACGGCGGCGGGTCCGGGCTGGTCGGTGGCGCGGCGCTCGCCGCGGTCGCCATCCTCGCTCTGGCCATCGCCGGTGTCCTCCTCTCGCTCGTCGGCGTGATCGATAACCCGATCGTGAACATGACGACCGGCAGCGGGATGATCTTCCTCGCGGGCGGCGCGGCGGCGATCGCCGTGTTTGCGGCGGTGGGCTGGGTGATCGGGAAGAAGACGGGCTGAGTGTGCGTGGTGCGAGTTTCCAACTCGCACGAGTGTCTTCTTCACCTCGCTTCTGGTGTCGTGCCTCGCGGGGGTAGTGCGGTGCCGCATTCGCTGCACAGGTTCGCGCTACTCATCGGGTACGCGCACGCGTGGCAGTTTCCACGCAGGAGCCGGCGGTAGCGACGGACGAGGCGTGTTCCGAGGAATGGGCCGATGATCGCGCCGGACCAGAAAAATGAGCCGAGAACTACGCCGGGCCAAATAATGCCGAGCGGGATCGGGCGGGTGATCGTGCTGAGGTGACTTCTATAAGCCCGGCCGTAGCCAAGGGCAATGGACTCTTGCATGATCGGCGCGGCCGGGCGGAGAAATGTAACTTCGTTGATCGCTGGCGCCCACGGAGTTGATGAAGGCGGAGAGCTCATCAGGCCGGCGGCGTATGTCGTCGATGCGTTCATCGACGCGAAGGGCCAACCCGTTTGAACGATCAGCTTTGAAGCGTCGATACGCGCGGAAGAGGTCAGGCCTGGAGTGTGGTACTCGGCTACAAGTTCGGTGACGCGGACTCCGAATCCAAGATGGACAGTCATATCGTCTGATCTGAACGCGGAACCCCGGATGCTCTGTGGAATTGCCCATTGATCCCACAGGCGTTCGGATCCCTTGGGCGACGAATATCTGTCCCGTCCGGCTGGTGACCACAGCGCACACCCCAGCGCGATAACGACGTTTGCCGCCGCCCCAAGCAAGACTACTCCGAGAGTGAAGAGGACGACTCGTCTCGCACGCATGGTGAATCGTACACGCATGTCTGGTCAGTTTGGGGATTGTGCCGCAGGAGGACGTGTGCGAGTTGGAAACTCGCACTACGGGGTCGGATGATCTTGAATCACCCGCGGCTTGATCGGCTTCGCGGGTGAGCCGACGCACACCATCCATGCCGGCAGATCATTGAACACGCTCGACCGCGCCCCGACGACGGTCCCATCGCCGATCGTGACGCCGGGCGCGACGAAGACGTCCGCCGCGATCCAGCAACTCGACCCGATCGTGATGGGCATCGGCATCAGCGGATGGTCGCGCCGCTCGTAATCATGCGTCGCACCGCAGAGGAAACTGTACTGGCTGACGGTGGAGTTGGCACCGATGGAGATCGTGCGGACGTTGTAGCAGTCCACATCGTCGCCGAGGCAGGCCCGATCGTGCATGACCAGATTCCACGGTGCCCACACGCGGCAGCGCGGGTAGACGCGGGCCGTCGGATGCAACTTCGCTCCGAACAACCGCAGCAGCCCGTTGCGCCAGAAGTGCAGCGGACGCGGGGAGGGGCGAAACAGAATTGAGTAGACAATTCCCCAAACGACGCGGAGAAGACGGTTCGAGGAGGAGTGCGGGGAGGCCTGGTCGGGTGAGGATGAAACAGGAGACACTGATGCCAGCGAACCGGCGGGTGTTGGCTCCATTGCTGTCAATGATCTCACGGGTTGTGCGGGCGTGGGGTTCGTCATGGTTGATCGAACATCGAGGCGAGCGATCCGGTGATGAAGTACTCGATCCCGAGCCGTTCGGCCGTTCGCACGAAGAGCCCGACGAACTTAGATTGATCCACCCATCACCCTTCGGAACACTTCTTCCTTGACTTGTTTCTCGGTCCAATCAGGGAAGCGGGCCTGCACGCTGGCGGTCACGACGGCGAAGCGGTGCATATCCGACGCGATTTCGAGGCGCTTCCACCCCGGCGTGCGGCGGATCATCTCCGCCTGCACGTCGTCGATGACTTCGATGACGGGGGATTGGTCGTTCATATCCATGATTGTACCGATCTGATGGTCGGGTTGTTTGCCCTACCGCACCAGAAAGGAATTGGAACCCGATAATCAAGCGGGTGTTTTCACAATCCTCTCCATCACATCACAAAACCGCCCGCACAACTGCTTCTTCGACAGCGACGAGTTCACCACCCTCTGCGCCGTGGCCCCCATCGCCTCCAGCCGCTCCCGCGGCATCCCCGCGATCTCCTGAATCACCCGCACGCATCCGTCCACGTCGCCATGTGAAACATGCCAGCCGATCCCGTGCTGGTCGAGAATATCGGACACATGGCAAGGCTTCGGCCCCAGCAGAAGTACCGGTCGCGCCACCGCCATCGCGCCGTACACCTTGCACGGATGCACGATGCCGACGGCGTCATTACCAACGGTCACAAGATGCACATCGCCCGCCGAGAGCGAGTACCGCAGTTCGTTCATCGGCTGGTACGGCAAACTCACGATGCTCGCATCGGGGTTTGCCTTGATCGTCTCCTCAACCTCTTTCTTGCCGATGCCGCCGCCGATGAACATGAACACAAGGCGCGTGTCGTCCTTCAAACGCACCGCGGCGTCAAGGAGCGTCTTGATGGGGTTCGTCGGCCCGTGGTTGCCGGAGTACATGAAGACGAACTTGCCCGACTCGGACGCTGCCTGAACCAGTGGACCGGGCGTCCCGCCCGGCGACGACAAACTTGCGGTGCTCTCGCCGGGCGGGACGCC
>JBGSIF010000300.1:0-7611 GCA_041742635.1 Phycisphaerales bacterium | reverse complement strand
GTGCGAGTGGGCGCGGCGGGAGAAACGGGGCTGACGCCTGCGGAAGAAGCGAGGTTGGTCGCGGGGGGCGAGAGAGAAGAAACAACGCCGGGGTTTGGCGTTACAGAGGCGACGGGCGAGGTCGGGTCGAATGCTGGGTCTCGCGTGATGGCGAGTATCGCGCTGGAATCGCCGGGGGAGCCTGGCGAACGGTCCAGGCGAGTCGCGGCGTACGACCCGGTGTCGAGGCGATTCGCAGTGGTGTCAGTACGGCTCGTGGGTGCGAGGGACGCCGTTGTGCGGCTGTACGTGCTGATGACGATCGCGCTGCTGGCGGTGTATGCGTTGGTCGCCGCCGCGCTTGAGATATTCGTACTGCCGCAGCATGTGTATGAACCGATCCGGCGGTTGTTGTCGGCGGATCAAGCGGTGCAGGAAGGGCGACGTGAAGAGGAACTCATCGACGAATCCGCGATGCCATCGGATGAACTCGGGGAGATTATGCGATCACGGAACATGGCGATCCGTGCGATGCGGCAGCACGAGCACGATCTGGACGCCGCGCTGCGCCGGCTGGAAGAAGTAGCGACTGATCTTAAACGCAAGAACCACCTGCTGGAGACGGCGCGGCGGAACCTGGCCGACGCGGATCGGCTGGCGAGCCTTGGTGTGATGTCGGCGGGGCTGGCGCACGAAATGAACACGCCGCTGACGGTGCTGAAAGGACTGACGGAGCGATTGGTTCAATCGCCGGTGGGCGATGGTGGTGCGAAAGAAAACAGCGGCGTGATGCCTGAGCCTGGTGCGGAGCGTGTGGGCACGTTATCGCGTGCGGAAGCCGACCTGATGCTGCGGGTCGTCAAGCGGCTGGAAAAACTGAGCGAGAGCCTGCTCGACTTCGCACGCGTGAGGCCAGCGGTTCGTGCGGGGGTGGACCTGGGTTCGCTCGTGGATGAAGCATGGACGCTTGTTCGGCTCGATCGACTGGCGCGTGATGTGCAGTTTGTCAACCGAGTCCCGCTCGGGACGATAGCGGCGTGCGACGCGGATCGGATGCTGCAGGTGATTGTCAATCTTGTACGTAACGCGGTGGACGCGATGGAAGCATTGCCGCGAGAGTCCGTGATCGAAGTTGCGTCCAGTGTGGTGGAGCGCGACGGTGCTCGATGGATCTCTCTGACGATTGCGGATTCCGGCCCCGGGATTGATCCGGATGTGTTGCCGAATTTATTCGAGCCGTTCGTCAGCACACGGCTTGATGCACGCGGGACCGGGCTAGGACTTGCCGTCTCCGAAGGCATCGTGAGCGAACACGGCGGTCTGCTGATGGCGCGAAACCGGCTGGAATGCGCTGGCGCGATCTTTGAGGTGCTTCTGCCGATGCACCTGTATGCACAGAAGTCATCGGTTGCGTCTGAGTAGTTTCATCGTCGGGTGTGGTCTCAATCCGAGTAACGCTCACGGAGTTTCGGGCTGAGGCGCGCGATGAGATGGACGCGTTCGAGTTCATTGATCCAATCCTGTAACGTTTCGATGGTGTCCTGCGGCGCGAGCGGCGCGCCGGGGAGCGGGCATGCCGCGCCGAGTTGCTTGGCGGCGATCTGGCGGTAGCGGCTGAGGGTGCGGTCGCCGAGGATCGAGATGAACTCGAAATCCTCGTTGAGGAACACGGCGGTGGGGACGCGAAGCCCGCCGCAGATGCGGAGCGGTTCGGCAAGGTCAAGATTCGCGTCACGATCAAGAAAGCGAAGATGGACAGTGGGAGCGGCGTGGGCGATGTGATCGAGCATCGGGCACTGCTGGACGCAGTCGCCGCACCATGTGCCGGAGAGTACGAGGATGTTGATGTTGCGGGTGAACGAGGCAAGCAGAGCGCGCTGGGTCGGATCAAGCGAGGCGCGATTGTGCGAAGCGTCCCAGTTGGTACGCTCGTGCGGTTTCGCTGTGGCGATGTAATCAGCGTAATCGGCCGCGTGCTCGAACTTGGATCGAAAGAAATGGGGAGCCAGCATACGGTCGATGGTACGATCCATCATGTGGCGCGTCGTCGGAGTGTCAACGAATCTTGCGGTCCTGCAACGGAGAGCATCCATGAAGTGCGTCGAGCGTCAATCGTGCGTGCTGGGGCTGTTGGCAGGCGTGCTGGTGTGTGCCGCGAGCGGGTGTGCCGTGCGTAGGGCGGAACTCTCGTCTGAGGAACTGGAGCGGCGGCGGACCAACTACTTCGCGGAGACCAACGCCTATCTCGGCTCCGCGAATCAGAAAGCCATGGAGCGCATTGCGCTCGAATACCAGGAGTTCGCGGAGGGTAAGGCGGATGCTCGGCCGTGCTTTGATGTGCTCGTTCTGTCGGGTGGTGGGGACTACGGTGCGTTCGGGGCGGGGTTTCTAGATGGATGGGGAGACGTTACCGACCCGGGCTGTACTCGTCCGGAGTTCGATGTGGTGACAGGGGTGAGCACCGGCGCGCTGATTGCGCCGTTCGCGTTTGTCGGCGACGATGCGTCGTACCAGCAGGTGTCGGAGTTGTACAGCGAACCGCCGCAGGATTGGGTCAAACTTCGCGGGCTGCTCTTCTTTCTTCCCGGCAACTCGTCGTTTATGGACAACTCGGGGTTGCGGCGTGATGTTGAGAGGAATATTTCGCCGGAGTTGGTTGGGCGCATAGCCGATGGGTCTCGTAAGCATCGCGTGCTGGCGATTGGGACGACCAATCTGGACCTTGGGATCATGCGACCGTGGCGGCTGAGCCTGGAGTGCGAGGCGGCGCAGGCCAACGGCGATTTTCGACGGGTGCATGACATCCTGATGGCGTCGTCGGCGATCCCAGCCGTGTTTCCCCCGATTGTGATAGAGGACACGTTGTACGTCGATGGCGGGACGACCTCGAATATTCTGGTCAATGCCGATATGCGTTCACCCAAGAGCCTGATCAACATGTGGCGTAGCACGAATCCGGATGTCCCGTTGCCCCGGATTCGGTATTGGGTGATCATCAACAATCAACTCGGGGCGACGCCGCATGTGGTCCAGCCGACGTGGGTCAGCATCACAGGGGCGAGCGTGAGCGCGGCGATCCGATCATCGACGATTGGCTCGCTTCGGCATCTTGATGCGCAGGTGCAACTGTTGCGAGACGCCGAGGGGCTTGATGTGGAGTTTCGGTTCGTGGCGATCCCGGAAGCATGGCGGAGCCCGAAGCCGGGGATGTTTGTCAAAGAGACGATGCAGTCGCTGATCGCGCTGGGGAAGGAAATGGGGCGTGACCCATCGTCGTGGCGGACAGAACTACGCGATGCGCCCGGGCTGGAAGATTGTCATCTGGCGTTCACCGAATGATGAGCACACCGTGCGGTCCTTTGCCGACGCCGACGGAGAAATCCGCTCGTTGGAGCGAAGGTGAATCACCGGTGTGGACTTGAAAGAACGTAAGTGCCCCGTCCATGTCGTTCGGGTCGAACGACCGGAAGCGTGTGACGACGAGGTAACGGCCGGCGGCGTCGAAACTCAGGCCGCCGGGCATCCCCGGGATCGGGTACTCGCCGATGGGGGTGAGTTCGCCGGAGCCTTCGCTAAGGGATAGAAACGAGATCGACCCTTCACGGGTGACGCGGGCGTCGTCGTCTGGCATAAACGTGCGCTGGAAGTTGGAGGTCGCGACGAAGCGACCGTCGGGGCTGATCGCGAGTCCTTCGGGGTTGACACCGACAGGAGAGGAGCCGACCAGACGGTGCTGAGGGTTACGGTCGGCGGGGGCTAGAAGCGAATCGACCGAGATCACCGAAAGCGTACCCGGCGTGGACTGAACCATTGCCATTTCGTTGTTCATGTCCCACTGCATCTCGGCGACGACGAAGTGCTTTCCATCGGGCGTGAATCGACCCGAGATCGGGAATCGACCGACACGAACGGCGTCGCCCCAAGGCGACACGCCGAGGGAGCCGTCGGCGTCGCGCGTGACTCGGTAGAACGCCACTTCGTTGCGTCCGGGGAGTGTGACGGCGAGGATCTCGCCGCCGGGGTGCCACTGCACGCTTGTACCTTGGACGGTTTCATCGTTATCGACGCCGAGGAGGGGCCAGCCCAAGGGCTCGCCGAGTCCGGCTGGGGTGGTCGGGACAAGGACGAGTTGCTGTCGCGGTTGAGCGGTGATGACAGCGACGAGGTCGCCAGAAGGGTGAACATCGACACCGATCGGCGAATCGCCTACGTCGGCGGTGCCCAGAACCAGTGGCGTCATGGGGTTGGTCAGGTCGATCGCGGTGAGGATGCGGCCGGCGGGGAGTTCGCTCATCATGGTCGCGCCCGCCGGGGCGGCTCCGCGGCTTTCGACGACATACGCGCGAGTGCCATCGCGAGTCACGGCGACGGCGTTCGGTGGGCCGATGACCGAGTTCGATACCCCGGCCAGTTGGGCGAAGGGGGTGAGGTACTGCGGATCAGTCTTGCTGACCAATGGGAGACCGATGACCGTGACGCTGTCGCCGAGCGTCGGACCGTTGGTATCGGTTCGTGGCGCGAGCCTGCCGTCAAAGATGGCGGTGGCGGGCATGTCGGCGTCGGAGATAGAGAGGATGTACCGCCCGCTGACATCGGCGGGGTCTGGCGTGCCGACGCCGCCAGCGCAGCCGATCAGCAATGACGCGCACGCTATCGAACCTGCGGCCCGAACCAAGTGAGCGGACGAAATAAACAAGCGGGTGTGCATCGGCATGGTGCGAGTCCCGGGCATGGAAGGCTCCGTCAGGAGGTGTGCGAGCGACGTGAGTTGAAGGCAAGCATATCCGCCGGAGCAAGCAAGTGACAGCGGTTCGGGACTCACTCCTGAGTGGATGTTCAAACCAGCAAGCCCGGCTATGCTGAGCCATGACACAGGTTTCAGACAGTACCCCGGTGGAAGTGAGTGCCAGCCCCGTCGATCCAGCGGTCGGTGGTGTTGTCAAACGAGTGCCCTTCGAGTCCGCGACGTTTGACGTGATGGGTGGGTGCGCACGATGGGAAGTCCCTGTGCTCGACCACGGGTTCATTGCGATGGTTGACGTGATGCCGAGGCTCGCGCCCGTGGGGCAGACCGCCGACGCGGCGATCGTGCAAGCGGCCCGTGTGTCGTATGGTCAAGGGACCAAGCAGGTCAGTGAAGATCGTGGGTTGATCCGCTACTTGCTCCGCCACCGGCATACCACGCCGTTCGAGATGGTCGAACTCAAGTTCCATATTGCGATGCCGATTTTCATTGCCCGCCAATGGATCCGGCACCGGACCGCCAATGTCAACGAGTATTCCGCTCGCTATTCGATCGTGCCCGACAGGTTCTACAAACCGACGCTCGATCAGGTACGCAAACAGAGTGCATCGAACCGTCAGGGCGGGGCGGAGCGGTTTGTAGTGGGGAGGGATCAAGGGAACCAGGGATCAAGGGATCAAGTAGACGAAGCGTCGTTGCGAGAGCAGCGAACCGCCGAGGAGTTCATGCGGTATATCGACGACGCCGCGGCGATGTACGAGCGGTACACGAAACTCACCGAAGCGGGCGTCTCGCGTGAGATGGCCCGCATGGCGTTGCCAGTGAATGTGTACACCGAGTGGTACTGGAAGTGCGATTTGCACAACACGCTGCGGTTTCTGTCGCTGCGGATGGATTCGCACGCGCAGGAAGAGATACAGGTATACGCGAGAGCGATGTACGCGTTGATGGAACCTTTGCTGCCTATCACGATGGAGGCGTTCCGCGACTATGAACTCGATTCCGTGCGGCTCAGCGGGCCGGAGGTCCGTGCGCTACGCGACAAAGCAATCGGCGGTACGGGGGAGATCGTCAGCACCAACAAGCGAGAAGTCGCGGAGTGGAACACCAAGCGAGAGAGCCTTGGCTTGTGAACTGATGTCGCAGGTGCTGCTACTTGTGGCGGTGTCTTGATTGTGCGAGTTACAGCGCGATATCGAGCCGACCGCTGGACGTGTAACTTTCTAGTACGGTGCGTCGTAGATAGTTCGTCTCTGCTTCGCGCTCGGCGGCAGCCCGGGCCTCGCGCTGCGTACGGTCGCGCAGTTCTTCGCTGGCGCGTTCTTCACGCCGCTCGAACTCGTTGATCCTGGCTTCTCGCTCGTCGCGCAATCGCTGCTCGGCGTCTCGTTTTTCGCGCAGTTCACGTGCTTCGGCGGATCGCCGGAGTGATTCGTCAACCGCGGAGAGCACGACGTCCGTGTTCTTCGCCTCGGCGATGGCAGTCACGAGCGAGAGGTTCGTGGAATCTAAATTTGCCATATCGACTCGGTGAGAGGGGTTGGAAACTGGTGCGTCCGAGAACCAAGCGTGAGTAGGTGAAGCGTCCTCGGTGGACGGCATGATGTCATCGTCTGTAAATGATGATGGCTTGAGTGGGATTGCAAACAGGGAGGCCGCATTTTCGCTAACAGAAAAACCGAACAACGCTGATCCGTTGAATTGTCCAAAGCAAGGATCACTGGATTGTGCCCGTTCGCGGGGACCATCGGGCCACCCTAGAGCGATCATGCGGTTGCCCTGTTTCGACGCGGACCTAATGACCCCGATGACATTTCGGTGAGTATCCTTGGACCCTATGAAAAAGGCTTCTCGCTCGCCCCTCGTGTCGTCGCCCCTCCCGCGAAAAGATAACGCCCAGTACGCCGACCGGCACGACCTGTACCAGCGCGCGGTGCAGTGCGTGGAGGCCGAGATCGATTTCGTTGACCGGGTGTACACGTCGATCCGAAAGAAAAAGGCGGTGTGGCTGCGTGAGGACTTCTGTGGGACGGCCAACACATCGTGCGAGTGGGTTCGGCGACGGGCGGGGAACCGGGCCGTCGGGCTTGACCTGCACGCGCCGACTCTAGCATGGGGGATCGAGCACAACCTGTCGCAACTGACGGACGAACAGCGCACGAGGCTGGAACTCCGTCAAGAGGATGTGCTGCTCGCGGGGCCGGACGCGGAAGGGGACGGCGCGAAGCCCAAGGGGTATGACGTGGTGCTGGCGATGAACTTTTCGTACTGGTGTTTCAAAGAGCGCGCGGTGCTACTGGCGTACTTCAAAGCGGTTCGGGAGTCGCTGGGGAAGGACGGGGTGTTCTTCCTCGACATCTTCGGCGGGTCGGACTCGATGAAAGAAATCCAGGAGCCGCGAAAGATCGCGGCCCGGCCCGGTGGTGGGTACGGGTCGCCGTCGTTTACGTATGTGTGGGATCACTATCGGTACGATCCGGTGTCCGGGGACATGACGTGTTACATTCACTTCCGCTTCGGGGACGGGTCCGAGATGAAGCGGGCGTTCAAATACGATTGGCGGCTGTGGACGATCCCCGAAGTGCTCGATGTTCTCGCCGACGCGGGCTTCGGTCGGCGCACTGTTTACTGGGAAGGCACGGACAAGAAAGGGAAGGGCACCGGGATCTTCCGGCCCGCGAAGAAAGGCGAAGCGTGCCAGTCGTTTATTGCGTATATCACGGCGGAAGGTTGAGCAGTGGGTGTGAGCGAAGGGGGGAGAGATGTGAATGGAGTTCAAGGTGAATGTTGATCGATCCGATCTGCCGTGGTTGCCGCTGCGTGATCCCAATGGGCACAAGGGGACGTTCGGAACCGTAGCGGTGGTGGGCGGCTGCGCGAAGACGCAG
>JBGSIF010000299.1:0-25261 GCA_041742635.1 Phycisphaerales bacterium | reverse complement strand
GGGGAGTGGGGGGGGCGTGAATATGGGGGCGAATGGGACGGGAGCGGGGACGGGGAGCGGGCGGGCGATGCGCGTGACGCTGCGCGCCGAGCGGTTGTTTGGGCGCGGGGCCGATGATCATGGGGAGGAGCGGGTGCGGGTGAGCGTGCTGGACACGGGACCGGGAATCGCGCCGGAGGATCAACTCGTGATCTTCGAGAAGTTCCGGCAACTGGAAACGGGGCACACGAAGCGGCACGCCGGGACGGGGCTGGGGCTAGCGATCAGCAAGGAGTTCTCGCACATGTTGCAGGGGGAGATTCAGTTGCAGAGTGAGCCGGGGCGAGGGTCGATGTTCAGCCTGATTTTGCCGATGAAGATCGATCTTGGGCGGGTGGAAGAACACCGGCTGGAACTGGCGTTCCGGGGGTCGCTGGCGGGACAAAAGAAGCGGTGACGCCGCGTGCTTCACGCTGGGTGCATGGGTGCGGTATCGTACTGATGGAAGTGCGAGCACACGGGGTGACTCGCCGAGTGTCCTTTAGCGTAGAGAATATCAATGGCCGCCGAACCTGTTTGCCTGGTGTGTCAGGAAGTGATGTTGCCGGGGTTTTTGACGGACCTTGGGGCGGGGCAGATCCACCAGCCGCGGTGGTGCGCGGGGGCACCCGAGCACAGTTTCTGGACCGGGGAAGCGAAGTTGAAGCAGTACGAGAGCGGGCTGAAGGTCGTGGCGTTTCGATGCCCGAAGTGCGAAGCGCTGCGGCTGTACGCGCCGTCGAAAGCAACGGCGGGGGGGAATGCGGGTTGATGAACCGCTTGCCCGGGCACGGAGCGGCGACTAATCTATTGAATGATGTACCAGCCGACGACGAACGATTCCGGCACCCCTCCCCGGTAATGCTGGTACACCGGTGAGCGGCCTCGATGTTTTCTTGCTCTGAGTAGCCCAGCCAACCGAAGGCTGGGCTTTCTTGTTTCTCCGGCTTGCTCGTGCGACAATATCGGTTCAAGCCGGCTCGATTGTGCGTGTTTGTTCAATCGTGGTTTATTCGTGGTTTGAAAGCGCCCGGTGAAATGAACTAGGCACTCGGCGTTCGGCACTCGGCGTTCGGTCAATACACTCGTCTCGGATCATCCCGGCTTTTTCCCCCAAAGGGGTTTTTACAATGCCAACGATCACCCTTCCCGACGGCTCCACCAAGTCCTTTCCCAAGCCCGTAACCGCGAAGGAGGTCGCGGCGTCGATCGGCGCGGGGTTGGCGAAAGCCGCGCTGGGGTGCAAGGTCGATGTGGGGGACGGGCAGGGGATGGTCCTGCGGGATCTTGCGACCGTGCTCGACCGCGACTGCAAACTGGCGATCGTGACTTCGCACGCGCGCGACAAGTCGGTGGATCCGGACGGGTTGTTCCTGATCCGGCACTCGGCGGCGCACGTGATGGCCGAGGCGATCCAGCGGGTGTTCGGGAAGGACGTGCAGTTGGCGTATGGCCCGCCGCTGGCGACGGGGTTTTATTACGACATGCGGTTTCCGGATGGGAAGGCGATCTCGACCAATGACTTTGAGTTGGTGGAGGCGGAGATCAAGAAGATTATTGCGGAAGATAGGGCGTTCATGCGTGACGATCAGCCGGCAGGTGGCGCGATGGAACGCTTGTACAAAGAAGGCAACAAGTACAAAGTCGACAATGCCGAACGTGCGCTAAGAGCGGAACTCGACTCTCGCCAAGGTGAAGTGATTCAAATCACACTCTCGGGGATTCCCGGCAGTCACAAGCCGGTGGTCAACTGTTTCGCTAACTCGAAACTATCTTTCTACTACACAGGCCCCGTCCAAGACACTGTCTGGAACGACCTCTGCCGCGGCCCGCACGTCCCGTCCACCGGGCGCATCGGCGCCGTCAAGATGATGTCCGTCGCCTCCTCCTTCTGGCACGGCGACGAGAACTCCGACCGGCTCACCCGCGTCTACGGCACCGCCTTCGCCACCCAGAAAGAACTCGACGACCACCTCAACCAACTCGAACAGGCCAAGGCCCGCGACCACCGCGTCATCGGCAAGCAACTCCGCCTCTTTCACATCGACGAAACCGTGGGGCAAGGGCTGATCCTGTGGACGCCGAACGGGGCCATCATCCGCAAAGAACTCCAGACCTTCATCGGCAGCGAACTTAAGAAGCAGGGGTACACCGAAGTCTTCACGCCGCACATCGGATCGCTCGATCTCTACAAGACCTCAGGCCACTACCCATACTACAAGGATTCACAGTTCCCCCCGATCATCGAGCGTGACACCCTCGACCAACTCGCCACCTGCTCCTGCGCCGAGGTTATGCGCCGCGTCGAAGGCGTCTCCCAGCGCCTCGCCGACGGCATCAATGAACGGACCAAGGCCGCCACCATTACCAAGGACCGCATCCTTCCCGATGATCAACTCGTGCAGGGCTTCATGCTCCGGCCGATGAACTGCCCGCACCATGCGAAGATCTTCGCGTCGTCGCCGCATTCGTATCGCGACATGCCCGCCCGCCTCGCCGAGTTCGGTACCGTGTACCGCTGGGAACAATCCGGGGAACTATCGGGGATGCTGCGTGTGCGCTCGTTCACTCAGGACGACGCGCACCTCTTCTGCACCGACGATCAACTCGCCGCCGAAGTCCACGGGTGCCTGAGCCTGGTGAAACTCATCTTCCGCTTGCTTGAGATCAAGGAATACCGGGTGCGGGTCGGGCTGCGCAACCCTGACTCCAGCAAGTTCACCGGCTCGCCCGAATCCTGGGACAAGGCCGAGGCGGCGTGCATCGCCGCGGCAAAGTCGCTCGGGGTCCTCTTCTCGCAGGAAGCGGGCGAGGCCGCGTTCTACGGGCCCAAGATCGACTTCGTCGTCAAGGACGTGATCGGGCGTGAGTGGCAACTCGGCACCGTCCAGATCGATTACCAAATGGCCAACCGCTTCGACCTCTCGTACATCGGCCCCGACAACAAACCCCACCGCCCCGTCGTGATCCACCGCGCCCCCTTCGGCTCTATGGAACGATTCTGCGGCTTCCTCATCGAGCACTTCGCCGGGGCGTTCCCGACCTGGCTGCACCCGGAGCAGGTGCGGGTGCTGCCGATCAGCGAGAAGACCAACGAGTATGGTGGGGAAGTGCTGGCCGCGTTGAAGGCGGCGGGCGTGCGAGCATCGCTGGATACTGGCAACGAGCGGGTGCAAGGGAAGATCAAAGTGGCGGCGGAAGAGAAGATCCCGTACCTGCTGGTGGTCGGCCCGCGTGATGCGGAAGGGCGCATGGTGTCGGTGCGAGCGCGTGGGGTTGAGAAGGACTTGGGGGCGATGCCGGTGGAGAAGTTTGTGGCGGGTGTGGTAGAGGAGATCGCGGAGCGACGAGCGGGGCTGGGGGTGAAGCCGTAGCACCAACTGTTACGGTTCGTATCCAAGGCGTTGAAGACCATGCAAACCACAACCCCACCCTCGCTACCATCCGCGCATGTCACTTGATCCCATTCAAATTCTGGGCGAGCGTTTCATCGCCGCGATTCTCGGTGCGTTCCCGCAACTCGGCGCGAGCCCCGCCGCCGCGGCGATCGATCCGATGATTACCGCGAGCAAGAATCCGAAGTCAGGCGACTTTCAATCGAACACCGCGATGGGCTTGGCGAAGACGCTCGGGATGCCGCCGCGTGATGTTGCCAAGCAGATCGTCGAGCGGCTGGATATCGGCGAGATCGCCGAAGCGGTGACGGAGGCGAGCATCGCCGGCCCGGGGTTCATCAACATCAAACTGCGCCCCGACGCGCTGGCGCGGCTGACGGAACGGCTGGACACCGCTGCGGGAGAGCAGCGCCTCGGCATCGCCCCGCCGACGGACCCGATGACGATCGTCGTGGACCTGATGGGCGTGAACCTCGCAAAGCAGGTGCAGGTGTGGCACCTGCGCTCGACGGTGATCGGCGACGCGATCGCGCGCACCTTCGAGCGCCTGGGGTACAAGGTCATCCGCCAAAACCATGTCGGGGACTGGGGACTCCAGATCGCGATGGTCACCGACCGGCTCATGCGGCTCTCGCGCGAGGGGAAGATCAACGCCGCGAACGTCGCGCTCACCGACCTCGATGTGATGTACAAAGCCGCGCAGCGAGAATGCAGCGCGGACGAAGACGGGCTGGCGATGGCCCGGACATGGCACATGGGGCCGAAGGTGATCGCGGAACTCGAAGCGCAGGTATCGGGCGCGCTGGAAGCCGAGGCGCAGGCCAAACGCACGCTCGTCGCGCTGCAATCGGGCGACCCGGCGACGGTCGCCGCGTGGGAACGGCTGGCGAAGATCACGATGGGTGAATGCCTCGCGGTCTGTGCGAGGCTGAAGGCGAACGTGACGAGCGAGCACACGGCCGGCGAGTCGTCGTACCGCGACGAACTCGCGGGGGTCGTGGATGATTTGATGAAGCGCGGGATCGCCGAGCAGGATCAGGGGGCGATCGTCGTCAAACTCGACGATGAGGGGATCAGCACGCCGCTGATTATCCGCAAGTCCGATGGTGGGTTCATCTACGCGACGACGGACCTGGCGGCGATCCGGCGACGAGTGCAAAAACTGGGCGCGCAGCGCGTCGTGTACGTCGTTGACGCCCGGCAAGGGGGGCATTTCGCGCCGGTCTTTGCCGCGGCTCATAAGGCGGGGTACACGGCCCTGGGCAGAACGGACCTCCGTGCCGTTTCTTCTGAGGAGCGGGCCATACTTCAGCACGCGGCGTTCGGCACGATGATGGGCGACGACGGGCGGCCGTATAAGTCGCGCTCCGGCGAGAGCCTGGTGCTGACCGACATGCTCGACGAAGCGATCGCCCGCGCCGATCGAGCCGTGGCGGGAAAAAGCCCGGACCTGCCCGCCGCCGACCGGCGGATGACCGCGGAAACGATCGCTATCGCCGCGATCAAGTATGCCGATCTTTCCACTGAGCGCACGAAGGACTATGTGTTCAGTTATGACCGGATGATGTCCTTCGAGGGGAACACGGGGCCGTACTTGCTGTACGCGCAGGTGCGGATCAAGAGCATCTTTCGCACGGCGGAAGAGAAACTGGGCGAGTTGCCGGCGTGGCAAGGTGCGCCGCTCGATCTTTCGACGGCTGAGGAACGGAACCTCGCGCTGACGATCCTGCGCTACCCCGGGAGCGTTCGGACGGTCGCCGATTCGCTTGAGCCGCACCGGATGTGCCAGTATTTGTACGACCTTGCAACGGCGTACTCGTCGTTCTACCAGAACTGCAAAGTGGTTGGCGCGCCAACCGAAGCACTGATTGCATCTCGATTGAGACTGTGTTCGCTGACGGCGCGTGTGCTGGAAGATGGGTTGTCGATGCTTGGGATTCCAACTTTGGAACGGATGTGATCGGCGCCGAGGCACGCGGGCGTCGTGCCGATCTCTCAATCGAGCGGCGTGACATCGGCAACGTGCGAGTGCGTTTGGGGGTGACGCGACGAACGCGGAACCCGCGCGAGGACGCATCGGGCCGCGCACAAAAAAACCGACGCGGGTGAAGGAACCCGCGTCGGTTTGGTTGAGTTTGTGTGAATCAAAGAACTTCAAGGCCGGTAGGCATCGATCCATGTGCACTACATGTTACGAGCAACCGCCGAGGTAACTGGTGAGGAAGTCGAAGAAGTCCTGTGAAGTGACGATGCCGTTGCGGTTGAAGTCGGCACTGGGGAGTTCGGAGAAGAAGGCGGCGAGGAACTCGAGGTAGTCTTGCGAATCCACGGCGTCGTCGGCGTTGAAGTCGGCGAAGCAGATCGGATCGCCCGGGCCGCCCTTGACGAAGGCGGAGGTACGCACGTCGATGCCGGTGATGGCGGCTGAGGCAGCGATGCCGCTGGCGGTGAGGGCGCGGTAGAGCGAGAAGGAGCCTGAGGTCGTTCCGCCGAGCGAGGTGGGGGCGAAGCGGGCGATATCGTCGTCGTTGCCCGTGAGGCCGGTGACGCTGAACGCGTCGAGTGTCGAGAGGAGCAAGTTCCCGTTGGGCGCGAAGGCGAGTCCGACGAGGTCTTCGCCGGCATTGGTTGAAAGCCCGACGTCGCTGCCGTCGAAGTACATGGCAAAGGAGCCGGCGGTCGCCGAACCAAGACTGGTCGCGGTGAAGACAAGGACGTCCTCGTCCTGCACGGTCGTGGAGCCGGTCGCGCTGCCGGCGCCGAGGAGGGAAATCACAAGCCGTCCGTCGGGCGCGATGGCGATGGCGTCGATATCTTCGTCGTTCTGGGTGAGTCCGACGTCGCTGCCGTCGAAGTGGAAGACGAAGGAGCCGGCAGTGGTGGAGCCGAGTGATGTGGGGACGAAGCGCACGATATCGGAGTCGTCGAGGGTTGTGGAGCCGCTCGGGCCGCCGGTCATGCCGGAAATAGTCCCCGCGGCGGTGAACGAGAGGAGGATATCGCCGGTAGCGGTTTGCGCGAGTCCGTCGATCACGAAGCCGGCGAGGCCGACATCGCTACCGTCGAAGAGCATGGTCCATGTGCCTGTGGACGGGTTGTACTCGACGACATCCTCGTTCTGGACGGTGCCGAGCGACGGGACGGCAGTCGCGCCCTCGAAGGCAACCAGGATGTTCTCGCTCGCGGCGGATTGCATCGAGAGGGCGAGTTGCCCGGCTCCGGTCGCGCCGTTGTAACCGCCGACGCGGATGGTGTAGGAACGGTTAGCCTGAACGGAGATGGAGAGTTGCGATTGATCGGTCCCGCCGCCGGCACAGGCAAAGTCGTCGTTGCAAGCGAGGAGCCGGGTGTCGAAGTTGAGACACCCGGAATCGTCGTAAACGGCGATCCAAGTATCGAAGGAGGAACCGCAGGTGCTGACGGTGAGTGTGCCGGCGGCCTGCGAGGGGAGGTTGTACCAGATGTCATTGGTGATAAGTGTTTGCGAGTTCGAGGCGCAGGAGGCGTGTGAAGGGCCGTCGGTGGTGGCACCGGTGGTATTGAAGTTGATGGTGCCGAGTGGGATACCGATGCGGTTGTCGCACCCGTCGTTGCTGGGGCCAGGGGGCGGGGCCGCGCCGCCGGTGGCGGTGATATTGAAAGTGCCGGTCGCGCCGTTGTAGCCAGCGGCGCGGATGCGGTAGGTAACGCCGGCGGTGAGCGTGGCGGAAACGGTGGTGGAGAGACCGCACCCGGAGGTGTCATCGACGCAGGCGATCTGGGTGCCGCCGCAGGCGGAGTGAATGGAAAGTACGGTGTCGAATGAAGCGTTGTTGCAGGTGCTGACGGTGACGGTGGCGGTCGAGGCGGGGGTGTACGAATACCACACATCAGGAGACGAAGCGGACGATCCGCAGTTAGCGGTGCCGTCGTTTGTAGCGTTGACGGTGGTGCCCGCGACGGAGACGCCGCTGGAGAGCGGGATGGCGGCGGCGCAGGCGTTGTTGGCGGGGGCGACGGGGCCGCAGGTCGGGCCGGTGATGTTAAGCGTGCCGTTGCCGGTCGTGCCGGCTGTGCCGCCGATTCGGATGAGATACTGGGTACTCGCGGCCGCGCTGAACGAGAGGGATGACTGGAGCGAACCGGTGCCGCAGGAGGCGCTGTCGTCGTTGCAGGCGATCGCGCCGTCGGCGGTGCCGGGACAGGTGCCTGGGTACACGGCGAGCCGGGTATCAAAGAGGGAGCCGCAGGTCGTGATGGTTACGGTGCCGGCGCAGGAAGGAGAGGTGTAGCGGAACCACACGTCGTTCTCAACCTGACTGCTGCCGTTGATGGTGCAGAGGGTTTCGTCGGGGCCGTCGGTGGTGCCGTTGATCGTGGTGAAGGACGTACCGCCGCCGGCGACAGTGATGGCGCTGGCGCAGGTGTCATTCACGGGCGGCTGCGGGGGTGGCGGCGGCCCGCCGCTGGGAACCCATGCGGCGGCGACAAGGGATGTGGGCGTGCCGGGCTTGAAGAGGCCCAGGGTTGCTACGCCGTTGACCGGCGCGGAGTCGGTCTCGAACCAGAAGGAGTAGACCGTGTCCCAACGAATCGCGTTTGCGTTTTGGTTTTGGGCATAGGTCTGTGTAGACCATGTGATGTCGTTTGTGCCGACCGACGCCGTCCAGTCCGTCAGGTCATACGGCTCGCCCGAGTGGTAATCCACATCGTGGAACCCGATGTTGGTGATGGTCGCGCCAGCGGGGACCGGCACGCTGAACGTGCCGGCGCTGCGGTCCGAGTTGGCATTTTGCACTGCGAACTCATACCGGTAGGTGCCCGTGCCGGTGTCGTAGGCGCGAGAACCAATGATGAAACGCCCATCGCTGGCTACATCGATGGTGGACAACTGCACGTTCGGATCGGCGATGCCGGCACCCCCGCCGTTGTCGCGCCAGGCTTCGATGGCGGGCTTGGTCCGCTGTGTCGTCGCTTGCAACGAGAGCGACCAGTTGGCGTTGATATTCACCCTGCGGTAGGACTGGTTGTTGTTGTCATTGCCCGCTTCGGTGTCGTCGGGCGCGACGTACCGGCTCGCGACGAAGTAGATCGCGCCGGGCAGCGCAAGGTCCGACTGGCGCACTTGCAAGCGGCGATTCAAGGCACCGCTGCCGGGGAGGTTTGCAAATGGATATGGGAACGCACCCGAGGCGGCGTTCACCTGATACTTGGGCCCCAGCCCGCTTTGCGAACCGTTGAGGCTCGCCGAATAGGGATCGGAACAACCCACGCCGAGGTACGTGCCGTTGGGGTGCGGTGTGCAGGAACTGCACAGGTTGCCTTGCAGCGCGGTGAAGCCGTGCTTCAGGAACGACTGCCCGATTTGCTCGAAGCGCCCGTTCATCAGGCGGTACATGTTCTGCGAAATCACGGGGTGACGGTTGGTGCTGGAGATCCACTCGAGGGGCTGGTTGCCCAGGTTGCACGAAACGGTTCCGACGGCGTAGGCGTGGAAGCCGTTGATCGCTCCGGTGGAGGTGTAGAACGAGACGTCGGGCATATCGCCGACAATGACGTCGGGGCCGTTCTGCGCCACCGCCGAAGTGGCGGCTGCGGAGAGTCCGAGAATGCAAGCGACAAGGCGTGACGGATTGGGATTCATGGGCAAGGCCTTCCTCAAAGTGATGCCGGGCCAAACGCAACCACGCCCGCCCAACAAGGCGGACGCGCCACACCCTTTTCATCAGCGGGTCTCTTTCTCCCGAGACAGACCGACGCCGAAGACAATGTAACACGGATTGGCAGAAACGCAAGCCCAACCAGATCCCACCCGCGACAAAAACGTTGATCGGTGTTTCACGGTGCGGGAGACTGGGTCCGATCAGTCACGCGGATCGCGTTTTGATAAAGCAGATCAGGATCGAGATCGAGTTCCCCCGGCCAAGAGACCGTCTGGCTCGATGCTGAAATAAAGGCTTGCTCGAAAAACCCGGGAGTCTCCCAGACCCGGAAGACGCCTCTGCCGCGCAGGTGCGAAAGATCGATCGTGCCCTCGACCCGTCGCTGAAGCGAATCCAGATACAAAATAACGGCAAGGGTCGTACTTCAATCGGAGTGGAACGCATGAAACAATATGGCAGTGGTTCGATCCTCAACGGAGCCTCGCCGCGGCGACACCTGTCCCATGCGTCGAAGAGTTCCACTTGATGCCGCGACGCCCACTCGACGACCATCGCACGCGCTCGGGGGGTAATACTGCCTTCGATCAGTGCCAGCGTGCCGATCTCAAAGACGGCGTCACCCCCTGGAACTAAGCATGGAAATGAGGCGGAGCATGATCGTTGTAGTAGAAATACACTACGATCCCGAAGAACTCACTGACCCGGGGCATGATCATCACTCCAGAATAATCTGTGTGCCCACACCGGCGTCGGTGTAGATCTCCAGCAGGATCGAGTGGGGAATCCGCCCGTCGATAATGTGGGCCTTGGGGACGCCGGCTTCGAGTGCGGTGATGCACGCCTCAACTTTGGGGAGCATTCCCTCGCCGATGATCCCGCGCTCGACGAGGGCCGCGATCTCGGCACGGGTCAGCGTGCTGGCGTAACTGTCCTGTCGCGCCGGGTCGGTGCGGATGCCGTTGGTATCGGACATCATCACGAGTTTTTCGGCCTGGAGGGCGGCGGCGACAACGCCCGCCGCCGTGTCACCGTTCACGTTGAGTTTCCAGACCCCCTCTGGTGAACCGGTGCGGGAGATGGCGATGGGGGCGACAACAGGGATGTAACCGTCCTCGCA
Source organism: Phycisphaerales bacterium (assembly GCA_041742635.1). GTDB lineage: Bacteria > Planctomycetota > Phycisphaerae > Phycisphaerales > UBA1924 > JTS-AC122. The sequence continues at coordinate 15,089 of JBGSIF010000299.1, read as the reverse complement.
GAGAGCCTTGAGCAGCACGGTGTTTACCTCGGTCACGTTGCCGACGTACCCGATATCAATCCGTTCGCCATCGGGTGAGCCGGTACCGCTGCCGCCGGTGAGGTAGAGGCGTTCGCCGAAGAGTACGCACGAACCCATGGAATGCAGCCCGAGCGCGGTCGCGCCGGTGTGGTTGAGGTGATCGACGAGTTCACGATTGATCTCGTGCGCGAGGACACGTTCGGCGATCTCGAGGGTTTGCCGATCGGTGTAGCGCCGGCCCTGGACGAACCGGGCTTGAAGCCCGGCGGCGTTCATCGCGGCGGTGATGGACTTTCCCCCGCCGTGGACAATGATCGGGCGGATGCCGACCGCAGCCATGAACGAAATATCGCTGAGCATCCCGCGCAGTTTCTCTTCGTCTTCCTGGACGGAACCGCCGAGTTTCACGACGACGATCTTGTCGCGGAAACTGAGGATGTACCGGTGCGCTTCAATAAGAGCGCCCGCTTTTTCAAGGGCGGCATTCATGTGACGGTGAGTGTAGGCCGGTGCGTGCGCGGCTCATTTCACCGGGCGTGCCTTGCGCCCATACTTGTCCGGCTCGGTGGGGGGCGGCGCGGTCTCGATCGGCGGTGGCTGCCGCCCGACTTGCTCCATGATCGCCTGTTGTTGCTCTTCGGCGAGCGTGGCTTCCTTCGACGACGCCGGCCAGAGTTGCCACGCGAGGATCAGGATGGCGAGCGTCAGGATCACCCCTGCCGAGATCAACTTGGTGTGGGCCGGACTGAGTTGCTTGCTCATGTCTACATGATACAACCTCGCGCACCCGCACGTGCAGGCGCATCCACCCACGACGTTCACGTCGTGCATCTGCCGGCCGCTCGAACTACGGCACCAGAATGTTGCCGACCCGGAGTGCCTTGATATCAGGGAGTTTGTATCGCGGGACGGAGCGCTGGTCTTTCTGGTTCCATGCGGTGATGCGCATCCCGCTGCTCGAAGCGTACTCGTGCGCACCAAGATCAGGAATCGGCAGCAGGTCAGCGTTCCCGTCCGCCGGGCGCGGGCGGCTTGCAATGTCCACAAGCGGTGCCCCGACGAGCGTACCCGCGTCGATCGCGGGCGAACCCGCGGCGAGCCGGAAGTTGCCCGAACTCGGTGAGATAAACAACGGGTCTTGCTCCAGAATCACACCCGATTGGGTGAGCACCGAAGCCAAAAACCCCGTGGGTGTATTCCATGTCAGCAGACCCGAAAGACTCCCGAGCGACATCTCATACTTACCCGCCCCGTATGAGTGCGCCACGATATTGTTCACGGCGGACCCGATGCCCAATCCGGTCACGATTTGATAGATGGGGACGGTGCAGCCAACAACCGTGTTCGATGTCACCGTCATGGTGGTGCCCACAAGCCCGTCGGAGTTGGCGTAGATACCGACGTTGCGGTCGGTCACAACGTTGTTGGCGATATTGACCGTAGCGAGCGCGAAGTCGTTCTCGACATTGACGTAGATGCCGTAGTTGATTGGGAGTGCCGGGCTCGTGCGGTAGGCGGTGCTGAGGTACCGGCTGCCGGTCATCCAGACTGAGTTTTGCGATATGGTGTATATACCGCTATTCAAGCAGCGTACAAAGATGCCGTTGCCGCCGGCGCGGGAGAAGACGACGGTGTTACGTTCGATGGTGACACCGATGGCCTCGGACGAGATGGCCGCCGACGCGCTCGAACCTGGATTGAATGTGCAGCCGCGAACGGCAAGCCCCGACGCGGCCGACAGGGTGACGCCGGCGGCGGTTTGACCAGTGAATGTGATCCCGACGATCTCCCAGTAACTGCGTGAGATGACCTCGATGCCGTAGAGGTGCGAACTGCCGCCTGAGATAACCACGTTCCCGCCCGGGTCGCCGGTGAGCGCGCCGGCGGTGTCGCCGTAGATCGAGTTGATGCTGAGCAAGGTACCGGACGCCGGCGTGGGCACGACGGTGTTGGTGACGCGGACGCGCTCGTTATAGGTGCCCGGCCCGACCACCACGCGATGCCCGCCACCCGAGGCGGTGCATTTGCTAACCCCGGCTTGGATCGTGCGCAGCGCGGTCGCGGGAGTAAGGCCATCGTTGGTATCGTTCCCGCTCGCACGGACGTAATACGTGCGCTGTGCATCGGCGTGGGCGGCGAAACCGATGACCACGATCGCCGCCGCTACTACTCGTGAGAACATACGCATGAAGCCTCCAGGGCACGGGTCATTCGATCACGACTTCGATGTATCGGACGGTGCTGTTCGACGTGGCGACGCTGCGCAACGTCCGCCGATTCCCCTGTTGTGTCTTCGACACGACAAAGGCCGTCCCTTGACCCGCGCCGGGATCATCGAGTGAGTTTCCGTTATCCGAGACCGCGCCAATGGTGCCATCGCCATCTTCATCCTGGTTGTTCATGAGTTCCCGGACGCCCATGTTGATCCCCGCCTCGGAGGCATAAAACGACCGCATCGAGTTGATGCGAGCGCCCGTCAGGTCGTGCCGGCGTGTCCCGCCGACGACCGACGCGACGATCGCCAGTTCAAGCAGCAACAGCGCAAGCACCAAAGCGAGCGCGATCGCGCCGCGGCGATGGCGGCACGTTCGACGAGCAGGATGCACGGTGGGGATCATATTTAGGTTCCACTGAGCATTGAGCGAATGAATACTTTGGTTCGCACCAGTTCGGTCGTGCCCGCACCGTCGCCGCGTGACGCCACGATGCGGATGCTGATCCGCCTGACTGACTCGCACTGGATGTTCGTAAGGTTTCGCGCGAGTTCGTTGTTGCTCTCGTCGAACGCACGGATCTCGAACTCCTGCACATCGCGCAAGAGCACACGCGGAGTCCCGCCCGCCACCGTGATCACCAGGTTCGTGCCCGAGAGACTCAGCGATGTGTCGGTGCTCCAGACGATCGCGGTGGGCTTGAGGTACGCGATGTCCGGTGCTGCCTTGTTTGGTTGCTTGGGGATATTGCGCATGTGCCGAACCACCTGCTCGGCGGCGGTGGAGATGGTCGTTTGCAGGTCCGCCTGGATCCCGCCGCGAGCCGTCGCGTTCACCGCCGTCCACAACACCGAGGTCGTGATTACGGCGACAAACGCGGTGATGGTGATCGCGGCGATGAGTTCGACGAGCGTGAATCCCGCGCGCGACCACGACGCGCTCCGCGATGTGCGTCGCTGGATCTCGGTTCTCGGCCGCGCGGTTTTCATGGTTGATAATCCGTGAGGACGGTAGAAACGCTTAGCGCCCGTGCTGCGTCGCCGGGGTCCGTCCATCGCACCGTGACCGTTACTTTCATATATCCAACTCCGGGAGTCGTGAGGTCCGCGGCTGTTTCCACAAACACGACCGACCGGGAGAATCCCGGGAACTCCGGTATGGTTGCTTCCGAGGGATAGTTCGATGTTATGAGATACGGATAACCGCGCGTTGTGCTGTTGCGATCGGCGATGATGTCCTCAATCAGTTCGGTCGCCAGCCAACTCGCACGCGACACCATCACCGGCGCGGCACGGCGTTCGTGCGTCTGCTTCAGCGCGAGCGTCATCGCCGGCACCGCAACCGCGAGAATCACGATCGCAACAATGCACTCGATCAGGGTAAAACCTCTTCTGTGTAGCATCTTGGCGACTCCCTTTCTGCTGACCGAACCGTGACTCACGGCGAGATGTGCGCACTCCCCGAGAGCGGCTCGATCGTCACACGATGCCCGCCGGAGAATGAGATCACGCCGACGTCCGAAAGCGCGGCTTCTCCCGCACTCAGCGGCGCGCCCATCCAGTCAAAGCCCAGGTACACTCCTTGATCAAATGAGACGGTGGTTATCCGCACCCCCGCAAACTCGCCCTCATTGAGCGTTTGCACATACGCGAACCCCGTCGCCGGGTCGAGCAGTTCCCGAGAACCAGCGCGTCCGGGGGTATCGGTCGATTCCGCGAACAGGGAGTAGGACTGCTGGCCGGTGTTGAACTTCATCCATGTTCGACTGCCCAGCGAGAGGGCCATCTCGCGCGCGTAGGAAATGTCGTGCAGCATGCGGCGAGCCGCCGCGGCGTCGCGCGTATCACCGAGCGATGCCAGCGAGACCACACTGACCGCGGAGACCACGCCGATCACAGTCATGACGACCAGGATTTCCACCAACGTAAAACCGCCGTTCCGTGCGGAGCGGCGGGTACGTGATGATGAGCATGCGTGTGATGGCGCGTTCATGTCAGTCTTCAATTCTGATGATGACCCGAGGCGCCGGCAACGCGGACAATCATGTGAGCGAGCAGGTGCATTACCAGAGGTGCTCGTTCACCCCGCTGGTCGTGGAGTTGGCCCAGAACCGGCCGTTGGCGACGTCGTAGTTCCAGCCGGCCGAACCGCTGATGGGGGGCGACGCGGCCCACACCGCCGCGGACACCGCCGCGGAATCGTTGTATGGGTTCCTGGGCATCGCTTCGTTCAGAACGGTGCCGACGGTGCTGAGCTGCGTCAAGGTCGGGTACGCGGCGGTACCGTTGTTGACGATCGAGTTGGCGTAGAAGTTGGCAATCGCGGCGCGGACACCGCCGAGCGATGCCTTCGCGGCCGACTCCTTGGCCTTGGCGGTGTAGTCGAAGTATTTCGGGACCGCGACCCCCGCGAGGATCGCCAGCACAACTATGACCGCAATGAGTTCGACCAGCGTGAATGCACGCGCCACGCCGGATCGTCGATTGAGCACCATCTGCATCTTGTATCTCCTTCGAGGGCTGAACCTATCAGCCCGACCATTTAGTTCGGCGTCCGCCGGGCGCGACTTGAGCATTTCGCGCACCGCCGAGGCTTCAGCCCATGACTTTTACGAGATCCCACATCGGCAAAAAGATCGCCAGCGCAACAACCAGCACCACACCTGCGATCAGCACCACCAGCACCGGCTCGATAATGCTTCCGATGTTCTTTGTGAGCGCGGTCGTGTCTTTCTCGTATTGCCGCGAGAGCGTTTCGCACATCCGCGGTAGTTCGCCCGATTGCTCCCCTGCAACCAGCATCCGCTTGGCAAGCGAAGGCAGATACGCACAGTCCGGCAACGCATCGGCTAACGAACCCCCGCGCCGGACCTGTTCGGACATGCGCCGTGCATCCGCGATCAGCGCGGGGCGTCCCGACGCCCGCCCGGACATATCGATCGACTCGATCAGCCCGATCCCGGACGACAGCCCCAGTGCAAAGACCCGCATGAAGCGTGCCACCGCCAGCCCGCGCAGAATGGACCCGACGACCGGGATGCGATGACAGAACGCTTCGAACTTTGCACGCACGCCCTCGTTCTTTCTCGCCGATCGCGCCCAGCAGACCCCTCCGATAATCACCGCCAACACGGCCCACCAATACGCCTGTGCGGTCGTACCGACGGCCAGGAGCACCTTCGTAAGAAACGGCAGGTCGGCACCTTTCGATGCGAACATGTTGGCGAACTTAGGCACGGCAAAGACGATCAGGAACGCCGTCGCAATGCCCAGCGTCCCGATCACGACCAGCGGGTACGCCAAGGCGGACTTGACTTGCCGCTGCGTTTCTCGCGTGCGTTCGAGCATCTCGGAGAGCAGCGCGAGCACCTTGCTCATGTTGCCGGTTGTTTCTGCCGCTCGTATGCACTCCAGGTAGATCGGCCCGAAAAAATCCGGATGCACCGACATCGACGACGCGATTGACTCACCCGCCTGCACCCGAGCGGCGACATCCGTGACAATGCGGTGCATCCGCTCGCTAGACTCCTGCTCGGCCATGCCCAGCAAGCCGTCCCCGATCGGGATTCTCGCTTCGATCATCACCGCGAGGTGGTTCGTGAACTGCACGAGGTCGTCGGAGTTCACGCGGCGCGAGCGCCGACGGCTCGCCGCGACAGAAGTCAGCGAGATCGGCGTCAGCCCCATGCTCACGACCTGCCGGTACGCCGAGTCGCGGTCGGCAGCCTGTGCCGTGCCTCGTCGCGTTTGCCCACTGCGATCAACGGCTTCGAACTCAAAAGTGAGAGTGCTCATGCCGATTTCCTCTGCGTTGTTGCGTCGAGCGTTCCCGCCGATGCGGGCAGCAGGTCAAGGTCGATCGCCACCGCTCGCAGCACTTCTTCCAGGGTCGTCATCCCCAGCCGCGCTTTGTCCACACCGTCTTGCCACATCGGTTTCATGCCTTCACGTAGCGCCGTGCGCCGGAGTTCCCCAAGCCCGGCCTGTTCTTCGATCAACCGCTGAATCCCCGGCGTCATCCCCAGCAGTTCCGCTACCACGACGCGCCCCTTGTACCCGGTCCCCAGGCACGTCGGACACCCGGCCCCCTTGACGAACCCGGACTCACCCGCCCCGAGTCCAACGCGCGCCAGCGCGCTGGTCATCACGACATGCGGCTTCGCGCACGCCATGCACACCTTCTTCACAAGCCGCTGCGCCAGCACGCCGAGCAAGGCGGCATTGATCGCAAACGACGGGCACTCCAGGTCTCGCAGCCGCGTGATCGCGCCCGGCGCGTCGTTGGTGTGCAGCGTTGTGAGCACGAGGTGTCCCGTGAGCGCGGCTTGCAATGCGATCCGCGCCGTCTCGACGTCTCGGATCTCACCCAGTAGCACCACATCCGGATCTTGGCGCAGGATCGCCCGGAGCGCCGCCGCGAACGTCAGTCCGATCTCGGTGTTCACCTGCACCTGCCGCACCATCGACATTCGGATCTCGACCGGGTCTTCGATTGTCATCACGTTGCGGTCGGGTGTGTTCACCCGCTTCAGCGCGGTGTACAGCGTGGTGGTTTTGCCAGACCCCGTCGGTCCTGTGACGAGGAACATTCCATACGGCGCGGCCATGATCTCGCTCAGTCGGTCGCATTGATCCGTCGAAAGCCCGAGTTCCATGAAGCCCTGGATCGCTACCCCGGACGCAAGGACTCGCAGCACGACATTCTCGCCGTGGATCGTCGGGATGATCGATACGCGCAGGTCGATCGGGCGGCCTTCGTGCATGAACCGGAACTTCCCGTCCTGCGGGCGGCGCGTCTGGGTCAGGTCCAACGACGCGAGCACCTTAAGCCGCTGCACCACCCCCGCGTGCGCCGATCGTGGCGGCCCATGTTTCGCAAGCAGCGATCCATCCACGCGGAACCGCAGGTACAACTCGTTCTCGTCCGGGTTGATGTGGATGTCCGACGCCCCCTCCCCGATGGCCTGACTCAGGATTTGGTTCACCGCCGCCACGATCGGTTCTTCACCAGTCAGCAGGTCTTCCTGTTTGGCCGTTTCCTGCTTCCCGCTTTCGATCTCGCTGGTGAGCGAGTACGCGCGCGCGATGAGCGACCTCAGCGAGGCTGGTTCGCACAGCACCGCTTCGACTTCCGAGCGGATCAGCGCGCGTACTTGGTCTACCGCCGACAAGTCCAGTGGGTCGCTCATGCCAACGGTGATAATGCCATCAACATCAAAGAGCGGGAACGCTTCGTGCTTCTCCGCAAGCCCGCGCGGCAACAGCCGCGAGTTGCGGATATCAATCTCGAAGTGCGACAGGTCCACATATCCACACTCCATCAGCACTGCCCGTGCGATCGCAATCGACTTGGCGGTCGCCAGTTGCAGCGCGATCAGGGCATCACACACGCTGATGTGGTCCTGCGCCGCCTGCCGACGTGCACGCTCGACACCCGCGCGGTCCAGTGTCCCATCCTCAATCATCGACGCGACGATGTACTCGCTGGTGTCAAGCACGAACTTCCCCCCGTGGCACGCCCGCAGTGCCCCACGTCCGCTTGGCGTACTCAATTAATCGCTGAAGCCGTGCCGGCGGCCCCGCGTCACCTTCCTCCCCCGCTTCCCGCACATGCAGCGTTCCGATCAAATAACTCGGCTCGCGGCTGAGCATGATGACACGCTGCACGCGCGCAACAAACTCTCCGCCAAAACCAATCGTTTCCGCATCGTCGCTCATACATACCGCTATGAGCCGGCATCCTTTCGGGATAAACACCTTGGTTTGAATGCCCAGCCCGCCCAGACTGCAATCCGTGATCGTCGCCGCAACGCTGCCGTCCGAGGCGCGCGCGGACTTGGTAAGCACGACCCGCTCCGCGTGCGCGGGGTCGATCACCAGCCGAGCCGGTATGTCGCAGCGGTGTCGTTCGGTTTGCCGAACGACAAGCCCGCCGGGCTGCGCCTGCATGAGGAGTCTCCACTCGTAAGACACCGACCAATCGATATCGGCCAACAACGGCGCGGGTTGAAGCCTTGCACGACGCAATCCGACCAGGAAGAGCACATCACGGCTACGCAGCGCGGTTTCGGCGCAACGTTCCTCGCGCACGATCTGCGCGGTGATGTTCACACACTCCAGCCGCCCGCCTCTTCGTATACACCGACTTCAGTGAACCCTGCATGTCCCCGATTCGCACGGGACTCGTTTCACATGGCCCATCAGGCGATGACGATTCCGTGCGATCACCGCATACAGCCAGTCCAACACCCTTCTTGCCGGTGCAGCCCGGTACACCCACCGCGCCCAACGAAGCCACACTCGCGTGGCAAGTGCTTCCACCGCCGCGCCCATTCCCGATCGCACTACCCCCGTCGGCATGATCAGTTGCATCGCCGATTCGCACGATGCCCGCGTGACCTGCGGGAAGCGATCCAGCACGCCCGGCTCGTGAAAATCCTGTCGCTCGATACTTCCCGGCCTTGCTAACCGAGCGAGCCTCGCCGAGCCGATCTGGCAGAAGCGGCATGTGCCGTCGTACAGCAAGATTGATGGTTCGTTCATGCCTTGATTGGGGTCGGACGCGACCATGTGCTAGCAACCAGACCCCGCCCGAAGAACACCTGATAGTATGACCTCGCGTCCCCGCGACGGTTCACACCAGGGCGTGCTAGTAAGGTGGTGTCCCGGTGCGGGACGGCTCAGTGCCCGCCCGACTCGGTCGCTCGCATCACTTCTTCTACGCTGGTCATGCCTTTGACGGCCTTGGCCAGCCCGTCTTGACGCAGTGTCTGCATCCCGCGCTCGATGCAGATGCGTTTGAACTCCGCAACGTTTGGGTTCCGCGCGATGATGTCGCGCAACTGATCGTCAATCGCCAGCAGTTCGTAGATACCGACTCGCCCGGCGTAACCCCTGTTGCGGCACTTTTCGCACCCCGCGTGTACCCATAGCGACGACGCATCCATGCCCATCATCGAAAGAAACTCGGCCCGTTCCTCCGACGGCTCTTCCTGTTTCTTGCAGTGAACGCACAGCCGTCGGAGCAACCGCTGCGCGAGCACGGCCCGTACCGCCGCACCGATCAGGAACGGCTCGATCCCGATATTGATTAGCCGCGTAATCGAACCCGGCGCATCGTTTGTGTGCAGCGTCGAGAGCACGAGGTGCCCGGTGAGCGCGGCCTGCACCGCCGTGTGCGCTGTTTCCATGTCGCGGATTTCGCCCAGCATGATCACATCGGGGTCTTGGCGCAGGAGCGCCTTGAGCGCCTTGGCGAACGTCATGCCGATCTTCTCGTGCATCTGCGTCTGCGTGATCCCGTCCAGGTGATACTCGATCGGATCCTCGACCGTCGAGATGTTCATCGACGTCTTGTCCAGTTGCTTGAGCGAAGCGTACAACGTCGTCGTCTTACCCGAACCTGTCGGCCCAGTCACCAGAACGATCCCGTGCGGCTCGTCGATCGCCCGCTGCCAGATCGTCAGCGTGTTTTCATCAAACCCAAGGTCCTCAAGTTGCACGTTGATCGAGCGCGTATCCAGAATACGCATGACCGTCTTCTCGCCGCACGAGTTCGGCAGCGTTGAGACGCGTAGGTCCAACTTGCGTCCCTGCACGGTGCATCGGATGCGCCCGTCCTGCGGCACGCGCCGCTCGGAGATATCCAGGTTCGCCATGATTTTCAGACGTGATGTGATCGCCGCCGACATCGACGCCGGCCGCGACATCATCTCGAACAGATTGCCGTCGATGCGGAACCGCACCTTGACTTTCTTCTCGCTCGGCTCGATGTGGATATCCGACGCGCCTTCTTTCACCGCGCTCTGGATCACAAAGTTCACGTACCGGATCACCGGCGACTCCGCGCCCGCCTTCTCCAGATCGACTTCGTCCTGACTCTGCACCTTCTCCACTTCAACGTCCGACTCGTCCACGTCGGCGAGCAGTGCGGACAAATCCTCCGCGTTCTCGGCGCCTTCTCCCTGCCCGCCCAGGTCCATCGCCAACCTCACGTCCCCCGGCGTGACCACCACGACCTTCAGCATCGTCACGCCGAGTTTCCGCTTGATCTCATCAAACAAAAACACGTCGTTCGGTGCGACCGCGCCGACGACGAGCCGCCCGATTCCATTCCCGCTCCCACCGACAAACCGCAGCGGCAACACCTGCTGCTCTTTACAGAACTCCGGCGTCAATCGCTGCAGCAACTTCCCGTCGATACCCCCGTCGAGTCCCTTCCCGAGATCGATCCGCTCAAAGTCCAGCCGATTGACCTTCGCTACGACCTGCTGCACCGCGATCTCGTCCGCGCCCTGCTCCAGCAGCACCTCCGCGAGCGCTCGCCCGGGCGAGGTCTTGATTGCCTGCTGCGCCGATCCTAACTGCTGCGTCGTCATCGCGCCCGCCGAGGTGAGCGCGACCGCCATGTCCACCCTCAGCAATCCCAGCGCGTCCCGCTCCGGCATATACACCGTCGTCAGGGGCAGCGCATCCCCGTGCGCCGTCAGCGGCTTCACCGGCACGGATGGATCGTTCTCGACCGTGATGTTCTCGTTAAACGACCGCTGCCCGCTCGGCACCGACGGCAGTGTCGTGAAACTCTTCGGCGCTTGATCGATCGTGTGACGACGGCGCTCCTCGCCCTCGAACTCCTTGCGCTTCCGTGCCGCACGCTTCTCCTCGGCGCTTGATTCCTCGGGTTCGTTCGCGCCGAGGTTATTCAGGATGTCGTCGATGTCAAACTTGCCCACGTGCGCCCATCCTTTTCTATTCCCGGCTCCTCGTCTGCACCGCTCGCGCCGGCCGGGCTTACTTCTTTTTCTCGTCGTCCATCATGAGCACGTACACCACTCCGTCGGCTTCCAGTTCCACCGTGCGGTTCTGGATCGCACGCACTTTGAACATCTCCGCGACCGTATCCCCCACCCGCACGGTTTCGCTGTTGAGCCTCGCAATCGGATTCGACCCGCCCAGGATGCTGTGTACCTTCAGCGACTCGGCCGTGCTCTTCACCAGCGCGGCCCGTGCTTCCCGCTCGCGCGCTAGCCGCTCGAGTTCTTCCCGTGCCTCCCGTTCCGTCAAGTCCTCGCTCGGCTTTTCCTGTACTTCAAACATCCCGCCCATCCCTTCCGCGATGCGGAATGGGTTGCGCTGTACCTGATCCTTCGGCACTTGCTGCTCGATGTGGCTCGTCCGCAGGTCGTTCAGGACCCGATGATGATCCACGACCACCATGTCCTTCGTGTCGTAGTCGATCTTCACCTCGTTGCCGATCGCGCTCACCGGCCCCATCCCCAGTTTGCGCATCACAAACAACGATGCTCCCGCCACCAGCACCAGCGCGCCGAGCATCACCAACTGCATCGGCACCCGCTTCTTGGGCACGCCCTCCGTCAGCGCTTCCATGCCCCCCGCGCTGAGCGCATCGAGCCGGAGCGCCGCCAGTGCCTCGTCCTTCCCCTCGCCGGTCTGATCTGCGGATACGCCCGTTGTGTTGCCAGACTTACTCATTTGGAACCATCCTCGTAGTAGATGCTCAGTTTCATCTTCGCCACCATGGCCCCGTCCACGTCCTTGGACCGTGCGATTTCCAGGTTCGGAATCCTGCTAATGCGAGGTAGCCGCTCCAGTTCCAGCAGGAACTGGTAAAACCCGTCGAAGTCCCCGCGGATCTCGACGTCGATCTGCTGCTCGAGCGCAATCCCCGACAGGATCGGCTTGTCCGACGCCGTGAACTTCGGCACGTCCAGCCCGGTCTTCGACGCCAGTGTTGTCATCTGACGCAGTACTTCGGGCATCTCTTTTCCCGATGGCAGACGGGCCTGGATTTCTTCGATGCTCGCGCGGATCTGCTGGTTGGCCTGCTCGAGGTCGTCGCGCCGTGCGGTCGCCTGGCGCAGTTTGTCCAGTAGCGCGTTCTTCTGATCGATCTCCGAGCGTGCCTTGATGATCCGCGCATTGGTCGGCGCGAACACCAGGAAGTAACTCGCGACCACGATCGCAAGCAATATGCACAGGAATACGCCCTTGCGGATGGCTGAACTCATCGGCTCTCACTCCTTGCCGTTCACGTTGACCAGACCGTTGCCCTTCGACTTGCCGCTCGGCTTGAGCGCCTTCTTGAGCAGTTCTTCCGCCGGGTCCGGCTTGCTGCCGAACGCCTTGTCGCCCAGCACCGACGCGAGCCGTGGAATATGCAGCGGCTCGATCTCTCTCGCGTCCGCAGTCGGACGAATCTGTGCCTCGATCAGGAACTTGCGCAGCGTCAGTTTGTCCACCGTGGTATCCGTGCTTGACTTGAACTCCACTCGTTCGAGCAGCGCACATTGCTGCAGCGCGGCCGTGTAATCCGCCACTTCCTGATCCGTCCGTGAAAAGCCCGTGATCGTCATCGTGTACTCGTACTTCGCGGGCTTGATCTTCTCGACCTCCGGTTCCTTGGACTTGCCCTTGCCCTTCGGTGCCGGTGGCTTGCCGCTCTTGGTCGTAGACGGCTTACCGGCCAGTGACCGCGGCTGCGGCTTGGCGTCTTTCTTATCCGACCCCGATTCGGTCACTTTCTTGCTCGAGAGCACAAAGTCCGTCAGTGTCAAATCGCCCGGCATCCGATTAATCAGTTCCGCCAGCAAGATCGAACGGGGTACCCGTTCGATCAACGCCACCGTCACGTCCGCTTTGTCGAGCATCTCGACTTTCTGCGTCTCCAGACTTTTCAGTTGCTCGATTTTCTGCGCTTCCTGCGCGTACTGCTTGTTGATTTCCAGTTGCAGCGTCTTCACGCTCGCCCACTGCCGGTTCGTCACAAAGAACGCCGCGGCGATCCCGAACATCACGATCGCGGTGAGTCCGATCATCAGCACGCCGCTGCGCCCTTCCGCCTTGCGCTGGACGTAGTCGTCGGGAAGAAAACTCGCCCCGTAGGACTTCTTGGTTGAACTCATGGACTGGTCCTCGTGCCGGATCGATTCATCGCTGACGCCCGGCGGCCGCCGAGCGCCCGCCCAAGCCGTACTTCGTCTTCATCGTCCGTTATGCCCCCCGCGTTCATCTGTGTCTACAAACCACCTCCCCTCCGACCATGCGGGGGAACACATGCGATGCCTGCGCCGCACACGCCGTTTGTACCGATTCTGCGATCTGTACCGCTTGTGCCGCGATGCACCCCGAGCCTACTCCATCCCACGCGCAATCGGTGCGCCCGCTGCTTCTTCTCGTGTTACCGGCTTGATACTCCCACCTCACGCATTCATCGGTCGATGATGCACGTCGGCCCCCGCTCTGACTCGACCACCGCGCTGCCCGGAGATGCCATGACATCCGCGACCACGACTCGATCAAGTCCCCGATCCTCCTCCGTGCAACCGGCGCAACCGCCGACACCAACGGCACCTTCCGACACGCAGCGCCGCTGGTTTTTGCGCGACGCCATGGTCAGAATCGCCGACCTCGCCGCGGGCCGCCCGATCGCTCTCTACGGAGCCGGTCGGCACACCGCGTTCCTCCTCAGCAGCATCCGCGGCTACTCCGGTATGCCCATCATCCGCTTCATCATCGACGACGCTTCGGATCAGATCGACTCCGTTCAAAGCGTCCCGGTCTACGCCCCGCATCTCGCGCCCGCCGACGACGTTGCGTACGTCGTCGCTTCGTCGGACACGATCGAAGATCGGCTCGCGCAGCGCGCGCACGACTGGGTTCGGTCGCGCTTCACAACCTCCGGCTCTCCCCCGACGGTCATTCGTCTCTATCAAAGCGACTCCTCACACGTCGTACTCAGCCACAGCGACCAGTTCCAAGGCGTCTGGGGGCTCCCCGGAAGCACCACGAACGACCACCTCCCCTTGCAACCCAAACGCCGGATCCTCCGGCTCCCCACGGCAGCCCACCGCCCCGTCTCCCGCACACGCCCCGATGAGTTTCCCCTCCCACCGCCGGCCCTCCGCGCCGGCTACTGCGCGGACGACGACGCGAACTACCTTGCCTCCGGACTTGCCGACACCGCCGCGATCCGCGCGCTTATCCAGCGCACGGTCCCCGGCTTCACCCCGCGCCGCGTGCTCGACTGGGGATGTTCCTCCGGCCGCCTGATCCGCCACTGGACCGACCTCGCCACCACCGGCGGCGAAGTCTGGGGCACCGACCTCTGCGCCACCGCCCTCAACTGGGCCACCGAAAATCTGTCGCCCCCCTTCCGTTTCTTCCAAGGCACCACCCGTCCACGACTCCCACTCCCAGACGCCTCCATCGACCTCGTCTACGCCAACTCTGTCTTCACACATATCCGCGAACTCTGGGACGCCTGGCTCATGGAACTCCGCCGCGTCATCCGCCCGGGCGGGCTTCTCTTTGTCACCATCCTCGACGAGCAAAGTTGGGCCTGGATCGGTCGCAACCCCGGCAACGGCATCGCCCTCCGCTGCCCCGGCATCGACTTCACCACTCCACTCACCGACGACTTCGTAGCCCACGGGTCGGATTCCGACACCGTCTCGTTCTGGCACACCGACGCTGTCAAACGCCGATGGGCATTTGCTTTCGATCCCCTCGCGTTCGAGCACGGCACCGTCCCGTATCAAACCGGCGTCCTGCTCCGCCGCCCGCTCTGATCATTCGTATAATCTTGCATGCTCGATCGCACCATCGATACCCGAGCGAGCCAGACCTCTTCCACGCCGACGCCGACGCCGCTCCGCTGCGCCGGGTGCCTGTACGACCTCACCGGCCTCCCCGACGGCCCCTGCCCCGAATGCGCACGCACCTTTGATACCGCCGACCGAACCGCGCACGTTCGGCTCTCCGGTTGGCACGCGCGACTCCCCTTGCTCCAGCGCGCCCTGGCCATCCGCGCCGGCGTTGCCATCGCCGTCGCCACGCT
>JBGSIF010000298.1:0-1650 GCA_041742635.1 Phycisphaerales bacterium | reverse complement strand
CTCGCACGCGCGGGCGATTTCCGCCGCCCGCCGTGCCGCATGTACATTCCGCTCCGTCGGGAGTGGATGATCCGCGTCGAACGGGTCGATCGACGCACCCTCGACTATTCCCAAGCCGATCGTGTGTAGCAATGCTTCGCGTGTTCGGGTTGGACCCATGCGGCTATCGGCGGGTCCGATTACGATGCCTTCGATGACGTCGGCCCCGAGATCCAGCACCAGCCCCGCCGTCATCGCCACGCTCGCTTTGCCGACCGCGATCAGTCGGCATTTCATGTGCTTCACGCTCGCGGGTGCCCGCTCCGCAACACACCGCCGCGGCGACACCGCTTCAATCGCGCCCCGCAGGATCATGCCCACATGCGCTGCGTGATCCGAGTAGGTCGGGAATACAGCGTCGGCGTTCGCGGGCAGCCGGCACCAATCGGGTAATCGGCGTGCCGCGGCTGCTTGTGCGAAGGCTCCGCGAAGATCAGTGTTCCGCCTTTCGTGCATGACACGCCTTCACAAAGTCATCGATCAGCCCCTGCCCGAGTTCGTGCTGCGTCGTGCGTTCGGGATGCCACTGCACGCCGATGTAGTACTCGCGCGCCGGGTCTGCGATGGCTTCGATCACCCCATCGTGTGCGGCGGCGACTACCCGCAGTACTCCCGCGTCGCGCACCGCTTGCCGATGATGGCTTGTGACGTTGCCCTCCACCAGCCCCCGCAGGCGACTTCCGACATCATTCGCATTCACCACCGGTTTCACACGATGCACTGCGTTCTTTGCATGGTCCCCCGCCGTCGGCGTGTCGTCGGGCATGTGCTGGTTGAGTTTACCGCCCGCGTGCAGCGCCATGAGTTGCATCCCAAGGCACACCCCCAGCACCGGCTTGCTCCCTGCCTCGGTCAGCGCCTCCAGCAGCGCGACCTCGAACGCCTGCCTCATCGGGTGCAGCACCGTCGCCTTCGGGTGCGTCGGCTCCCCGAACGGCTCCATCCGAGGATCATCGCCTCCCGTGAACAAGAACCCATCGCACCGCGCGATGTAGTGCGGGATCAACTCGACGATCGGCGCAAGCAGCACCGGCACACCCCCCGCCGATGTGACCGCGTTCGAGTACGTCATCGCACACCGGGCCTGCGCCCGCGCCGGCTCTCCCACTTCCGCCACATCCACCGTAATCCCAATCAGCGGCAACATCTCACTCATCTCTCCGCCTAACGCCCAGTGCCGAACGCCTATCGCCTAATCTCCCCTTCCTCTCTCCCAAGTCCCAAGTCCCGCGCCCCCTTCACACCCCCAAGTCTCCCTTGGTAAACAGCGCCTCAAACCGAAGCCCGGCGTGCTCGATGTTCTCCCGCGCCCCTTCCTGCCGATCGATCGTCGCGATCACCGCCAGCACATTCGCCCCAAGGTCCCGCAGCACCGTCACGGCTTCCAGTGCCTGCCCGCCCGTCGTGGCTACATCCTCGACGAACACGACGTTCTCACCTCGTTCGAGTTTTCCTTCCAGTTGTTTCGCCGTTCCGTAGTCTTTCTTCGCATTCCGCACGAACAAGCACGGCAACCCCGTCTCCAAACTCGCCACGGTCACCAGCGGGATCCCGCCCAGTTCCGCCCCCGCGAGCCGATGCACAATGCCGCCCCCGCCGCCCGCCTTCGCC
>JBGSIF010000297.1:0-4001 GCA_041742635.1 Phycisphaerales bacterium | reverse complement strand
GCGACGGCGGTGGCGTGCTCGCCGACGGTGCTGCCGGGGCGAGCGATGTGGGCTCGCCCGGTAAGGGTGACGTGATCAAGGCGAGGCACCCCGCCTTCGATCTGCCCGAGCCAGACGTTGGCACCGCGCATCGGTGTGGCGGCGTGCAGATCGTTGATACGACTCTTGGTGTACCAGTCGTTCGTCTGGGCGTGGGAAGCCGAGGCGGCAAGCCCGACGACACCGACGAGCACGTAACGATTCGGACGGGTGCTGTTCTTGAAGCGCAGCATGACCTCTCTCCTGTTCCAGCGGGGTGGACCGCATTGAAGTGGGAAACGCAAAGCACGGGCAACACTCGAAGACGCCGGGGTGGTTTCTCTCGATCTCTCTCTCTTACCCGGCGGTCGTTCTGGACAAGAACGGGGGGCGGACAGATTCACTCACGCGAGGAGTGGATAAAAACAACCGGCGAGAGCGACCGGGTGCCGCGTATCATCGGCTTAGGTCGTTCAGCACGGAGATACCACTATGGCGCACGCGGGCACGCAAGGTACCGAATCGTCGAAGGCGGATTCGCTGGAGGCGCGGCTGCGCGCGGTTGGGCAAGAGCATGTGCTGAAGTTTGAGCCGCGATTAACGCCCGAGCAGCGGTCGGCCCTACGGTCGCAACTGGCTACGCTGGACCTGGAGCGATTACCAGATCTGGTGAAGCGGTACGTGCTGGCGAAGCCGGAGTTTGCGGTGCCCGATGGTGTGGAGCCGTCGCCGTATTACTCGCTGGAGAACCCCGAGGGGAGTGTGGGAGGCGGGTCGGAGTGTGCGTGGGATCCTTCGGCGGCGCGGGCACGCGGAGAGGGACTGGTCCGGGCTGGGAAGGTGGCGGCATTCGTCGTCGCGGGTGGTCAAGGGAGCCGGCTGGGGTACGAAGGCCCGAAGGGGTGCTACCCGGCGGGCGGGGTGACGCGCAAGCCGCTGTTTCAGATGTTCGCCGAGCAGATCGAAGCGGTCCAGAATCGGTACGCGACGATTGTCCCGTGGTACGTGATGACCAGCCCGCTGAATCATCAGGCGACGCTCGCATTCTTCGAGCAGAACCGATATTTCGGGCTCAGCAGCGACAACATCATGTTTTTCCCGCAGGGGACACTCCCCTCGCTGGACATCCGCACCGGCGCGATGCTGATGACCGCCGCGCATGAGGTGGCGACGAACCCGGATGGGCACGGCGGGTCACTGCGGGCGTTGCAACAATCCGGCGCGATCGCCGACATGAAACGCCGGGGCGTGGAACACATCAGTTACTTTCAGGTCGATAACCCGATTGTGCGGGTGATCGATCCGGTCTTCATCGGGTTGCACGCGGACCCCGAACGATCGTCCGCCGAGATGTCCAGCAAGATGATCCCCAAGGCGTACCCGGAAGAAAAACTCGGGTTGTTCTGCGCCACCCGCGCGGTCGGCGGAGAGGCGAAGATCGAAGTGATCGAGTACTCGGACTTGCCCAAGGAACTCCAGTCGCAGCGGCTCAGGGACGGTTCGCTGCGGTTCCTCGCGGGGTCGATCGCGGTGCATGTGCTGAGTGTGGGCTTTGTGGAGCGGGTGAACACGGATTCAACCTTCGACCTGCCGTACCACCGGGCCGAGAAGAAGATCCCGTGCATCGATCCGACGAGCGGTGAAGCAGTCGTGCCGACGAGCAACAACGGGGTGAAACTCGAGCGGTTCGTGTTCGATGCGTTGCCGATGTGCCGACGGAGCGTCGTGCTGCGTACGGATCGGGTAGAGGAGTTCGCGCCGATCAAGAACGCGACGGGCCTGGACAGCCCGGCGAGTTCGCGTGATATCCAGACCGCGCGTGCGGCGCGGTGGCTCGCTGAGGTGGGTGTCGGTGGTGGGGTGCCGAGAAAGGCGGATGGCACGCCGGACTGCGTGCTGGAGATCGATCCGCGGCGGTACCTGGAAGCCGGAGACCTGACCCGGATGAAGCCCGCGAGCGTGACGCCCGGGGCGAGTGTGGTGTTGTAGTCGATGAACGCGCTTGATGTGTTATATTGCGTCGCGGCTGTGGTGACGGCTCCGATCTGGGCGAGGAAGGCTCGGGGGGACTGGCGTGGTCGGTTCGGACACGCGGAGCCGTTGCCGCCGGTTCGGGCCGAGGGGACGGCGGCGGCCGAGCGGGTGTTGCTGCACGCGGTATCGGTGGGTGAAGTGAACGCGCTGCGTGCGCTGGTGCCGATGCTCCGGTCGGGGGGGGCCGAGGTGATCGTGTCGGTCGGCACGGATACCGGCATCGCGCGGGCCAGAGAACTCTTTGAATCGGCGGCAACGCCCGAAAGATCCCGCGCGGTTGTGGTTCGGTACCCATTGGATTTTTCCCGCAGCGTGCGCCGGTTTCTGGACGCGATCCAGCCGTCCGTCGTCGCGCTGGTCGAACTCGAAGTCTGGCCGAACTTCATCCGCGAGTGCGGGCGACGGGGGACGCCGGTGATGGTGATCAACGGGCGGCTGAGCTCGAGGTCGTTCCGGGGGTATCGGCGGGTGCGCGGGGTGCTCCGGCGTACGTTCGCTTCGCTGCAACTCGCGGCGGTGCAGGACGAGGCCTACGCGTCCCGGTTTATCGAGATGGGTGTGGCGGAGCCTCGATGCGTCGTGACGGGATCGATGAAGTGGGACGCCGCGAAGATCGAGGAGCCGCCACTGGCAGGAGCGGCGGCGCTGGCGAACGAACTGGGCATCGATCCCGCTCACCCGTTGATCGTCGCGGGAAGCACCGGCCCGGATGAAGAGGCACTGCTGCATCGTGCGTGCCTGCTATGCGGGCCGAGGGTGCAGTTGCTGTGCGCCCCGCGCAAGCCGGAGCGGTTCGACGAGGCGGCGGCGGGGATGCCGGGGTGTGTCCGGCGTTCCACCACGAAGCACCACGGGCCGGATCGAAGCGTTGCAAGTGATCAGGGGGAAGCAGGCGGGCGATTCCTGCTGGACACGATCGGAGAACTCCGCACCGCGTACTCGCTCGCCGATGTCGTCGTCGTCGGCCGATCGTTCGGAAACCTCTACGGCTCGGACCCGATCGAGCCGATCGGGCTGGGTAAAGCGACGCTGATCGGCCCCCGGTTCGGCGACTTTGAATCGATCGTGGGTTCGCTGGTTCGCGCGGGCGGCATGGCGATCAGCACCCCGGGGTCAATCGCTGCGGATATTCGCGGGCTGCTGGCGGATCCGGGGGCGCGTGGTGAGATGTCGCGGCGTGGGCGGGAATGCATCGTCGAAAACCAGGGCGCGACGCGTCGTCACGCGGACCTGATCCTGAACGCCTTGCGGGACGTCGCCGCACCATGATACAGAGTGGTGGCGTTATCTTGCTACGCGTTTCCAAGCGGCAAGGTCGATGACGGCCCGTGCCGGTTCGGCCTGCCAAGGCATCATCGCGCGTGGCCACGCGCTGTGTACGCCCCGTTCGTCCATCCGCTCGATCCCGATGTGCAGAAGCCCGTGCAGTGGATCGGCGTCACCCTCCCCTTTCGCGCCCGATGCGCCGTTTACCGGAAGCGGGATCCAGCATGACAGCCGAGTGGATTCTAAGGCCACGCGCGCCGCAATGTCGCCGGCACGGCCCGGCGCGGCGCCGGGTGTCTCGTCGATGACCTGCCCGGTCCACAGGACTTTGTAGATTGCCGACGGTGTGCCCGTGGGTCCGATCCACACGCGGAGGAACCCGTCGGGGGGTGTATCCAGTGGGCCGAACCCGCCGGCCTCGGCGGGATCTCGCAGGCACTCGAGGTAGAGCATCCATTGCCCGGCGGATTCGTTGGCACCGGGCGCGATCACCGGCGATTCCGCGGCCGAGCCAAGATACACGCGGCCGGCGGTGAGCCACTTGGCAGCCTGCGTTCCGGAGCCTGCGCCGACGGCGCTCGGGATCGTGTTCGCGCCCCATGGTCCTGGGTCGGCTCCTTCGGTCAGGCTCGCGCCGGATGCGAGTAATGACCGTGCGGTCCAGTCTGGCAGCAGCGGCCCGA
>JBGSIF010000296.1:0-3420 GCA_041742635.1 Phycisphaerales bacterium | reverse complement strand
GGCCGGTGCGGGTTGCGCGGCCGGCTTGGGGGCCGGTGCGGCTGCGGGCTCGTCATTGCAGGCACAGCCGACGAGGCTGCTGCCAAGCACGAGCACGCCGAGAAGCGTGGCGGTCACATTCCTGAACATTTGTAGACTCCTAAAAAATCGAATGAATTAGACCATTCCCAAACGAATGTGGGAAATGACTATAGCCCCCACCTCGTTACGTGCTACCCGCAACGAATACCCCCAAAATCGGGATACAAGTATATCTCGCACAGGTACCAGAGTCTCTGGAGGTCAACTGCTTTTTGAACGAGTCGTGATCGAATCCACTCCCTGATACTCCCATGAGCATCGATCCTCCACACGCCACAGTCGTGTAAACCTCGATATTTACTGGTGTTGCGTGGCGTGTGCGTCGTCTGCGAACACCTATCGTGCTCGCCGAAGAAAGTACGCGATGTACCCGAGTTCATCGAGTTGCACCTGCACCGGAACCCACGTCGTCGATGTTTCGCTAAACCCACTCGGCCGATCTCGACCGCCATGATGATGCCAGTCGGTGCCGCTTCGGAACGTCGTGACCGGTTCTTGCACGATTCTTTCGACCTTCCCGTAGTATCGGCCCGACCATACCACAGTGTCGGCACCGATTTCCCGCGCGAACTCGACGAGTTCGGCCTCGCCTTTGGGTGTTTCAGGGCGCACTGATCCAGTGGTGCGGAACTCGCAGCGACCGAGTATCTGAACGTCCGTCGGGGATTCGGATATTTGGAGTCCTTTGAGCAGTTTGGCCTTTGCCTCCTCACGCTGCGGTGCCGACCATTCCTCTGGATGCACATTGCACGCGGCCACGTCCCGCTCGAGTTCCTGCAGCGTTCCCCACACTCGATCCCACGGCACCGAGCGAACCGTAACCGGAGTTTGGCTATTTAGAGCCAAACCGTTCACTACAGGTTCGCTCCGCGTGCCGATGTACGTATCCCGCCATACCGAAGACCCGCCGCACCCGGTGATGAACAGTGAACCGAGTGCCGCGCTGCATCCCAATATGATGGGCTTCAATCGATGAGACCGAATCAAGCAGAGCATGGTGGCACTCCGGTTGGATGGGCAGGGGTGGAGGTAAGGGAGAAGAGGGATGAGGAAACGCGAAGGTCGAAAAGTGTGGCAGGCAGGTGGCAGGACGCTCCGACCTGGGTTACAGTCCACGCCCCAGAACGATCTGTTCTGAACGTTGCGCCGGGGCGGCACCGATCAACCTGACTACAAACCCGCCAAGTAAGGGAAAACGCATGAGAACAACAATGGCCAGCGCCGTACTCGCGGCGATCGGCGTCTTTGGGCTTGGGCCGGTGGCCTTCGCCGCGGATCAGATTCGGCTCGCCAGCGGCGAGATCCTCAATGTCCAGATTGTTGAAACCACCGACACGACGATCAAGTGTGTGCATCCGGTGCTGGGCGAACTCACGCTCCCGCGCGCGAGCGTCGAGGTGTTGCCACCGCCTCCCCCCCCCGCTCCTCCCGCCGAGGGTGCCGTGCCGGCACCCGCACCGACCGAAGCGCCCCCCGCAGCACCATCCCCTCCGCCTCCGGCCCCGCCGCCGCCGCCCGCACCCACCACCTTCTTCGAGGGATGGAAAGGGAAGGTCGAGATCGGATTGAACGGGTCCGACGGCAACTCTGAAACGCTCAGTTTCCGCGGCGCGGTCGGCGGGAAGCGCGTGACCGAACTCATGGAAACCGCGGTGGACCTGAGTTACTTGTATAGCACGTCCGATGGAGACAAGACCAAGAGCCGCGGGGAACTGGTGGGGAAGAACGATTGGTTATTCAAGGATTCGCCGTGGGGCTTCTTCGTGCTGGGGAAGATCGAGTACGACGAGTTCCAGGACTGGAACTGGCGCACGTCGCTCTACGCCGGTCCTTCGTACACATTCATCAAGGACGAGCGCACGACGCTGCGTGGCCGCGCCGGCGTGGGTATCACCAAGGAATACGGCGGGTCGCGCAATGAGATCATCCCTGAAGGGCTGCTGGGGCTGGACTTCACGCACAAACTCGATGATCGCCAGAGCATCTACGCGACGCTGGAATGGCTGCCGAGTTTGTCGGATTGGCCGGATTATCGTGTGAACGCGACCGCCGGGTACCAGATCGTGGTCGATCCGACGAGCAACATGCTGCTGAAACTGGGGATCGTGGACCGCTACAACT
The DNA here is from genome assembly GCA_041742635.1 of Phycisphaerales bacterium. Lineage (GTDB taxonomy): Bacteria > Planctomycetota > Phycisphaerae > Phycisphaerales > UBA1924 > JTS-AC122. The sequence continues at coordinate 1,218 of JBGSIF010000296.1, read as the reverse complement.
CGAACCCCGGGATGGACATCAAAAAGAACGATGTCGAGTACTTTATTCTGCTGGGGTGGGAGTTCTAAGGGGAAGGGATCGAGGGATCGAGGGAGAAGGGGATGTTTGTTTACAAACCGGAGGCTTCGACCAGGGGCCGGCTAACAAGGAGATGGCATCATGGGTCTGATGAAAGAGTTTAAAGAGTTCGCGCTGAAGGGCAACGTGCTCGACTTGGCGGTCGCCGTGATCGTGGGCGGGGCGTTCGGGAAGATCGTCTCGTCGCTGATCGGCGACGTGATCATGCCGGTCGTGGGCATGGCGATGGGCAAGGTCGATCTGAGCAAGTACAAGATCGTGATGTCGCCGGGCGTCGCGGAAGTGAAGGACGGCTCGGGGAACGTGACGACGGCGGCGGTGGCCGAGGTCGCCATCAGGCTGGGGACGTTCCTGAACGTGATCGTCGATTTCGTGATCCTGGCGTTCTGCATCTTCATGGTCGTGAAGATCTTCAACGCGGCGAAGAAGCGGTTCGACAAGCAGGAAGCCGCGGCCCCCGCCGCACCCGCCCCGACGCCCGAGGATGTGCTGCTGCTGCGCGAGATCCGCGATGCGCTGAAGCAGCGGTAATAGGTATTGGGTATTGGGGGTGGGGGTGGGTGTGGGGCGCAGTTGGGGGGGGGAGATTTTGTGAGTACAAGCGGGCACGCGGCTGATTGGGCCGCGTGCCCGTTTTAGTCGGCGGGTGGCGAGGGAGGGGCGTTGGTGTGCGGCGCCCGTGAGACGTCCCGAAGCACTCCACCCAACTGCACCGGGTATCCAAGGCGCTGCCGGTGGCACGGCACCATGTGCTTCATGCCCTGTGCCGCCAAACCAGAATTCGATGCCGCTTCAGACGTCGGGACTTCCTGGCCTTACGCCCACCGCTACGGCGTGCCGGTGATCGACTTGTAGATATAGATCCACATCGGACGCCACCAATAGACCAGCACAAGAAAGATGATCAGCGACATTGCAAAGGCGGTCCACTGCTTGCGCCGGGCTTCACGCACCGCTTCAACAAGCGTCAGAACCGTCAGCGCCAGGATGAGCCATTCGATAAACCCCATGGGTGATCCCCGTATAAAGGTGGCCTGCGGGTGCGATCAGAACTCTTCGCCGAGGCGGGCCAGTTCGGTGCCGATCCGGGCCTGGGGCCAGTCGGCGCGGGTGGCTTCGACGATGCGGGCCGCGGTGCGG
>JBGSIF010000295.1:0-8948 GCA_041742635.1 Phycisphaerales bacterium | reverse complement strand
TGCCGCCGGTGTTGCCGCCCTCGTCGGTGGGGTTCGCCGGCGGCTTGGCGGCGGCGGCCGCTGCCTGTTGCTGAGCGACGGAGAGTTGGGACTGCAGAGAAGAGTTGGCGGCGGTGAGTTGGGATTTTTCGTCCTGAAGTGTGGCGATCTCGGCATTTAGAATCGCAACTTGATCTTCCTGCTGCTGGTTTTTGCACCCGGTCAGGAGCAAGAGGCCCAGAGCGAGGACGCCGGCGCGAGCCGTGTACTTCGCAAAGAAGTTGAACCGACCATCCGTGGTGTTCCGTACCGTCGCTGCATTCATATCACGATCTCCAAATCGCATGTGGTTTGACCCCAAACGTTGCATACCGAACCACCGGCGGTTCGTCAACATCCGCGCAAGGCTAGGCTGGCGCGGATCCTTGTCAACTACCCGACAGGCTTTCGACGTTCCCATCCCCGCCCGATCTAGTATGTATCGGCAGCGTGCGGCGGTTGGGATCAAAGGTGCGCACGAGAATTTGTGGGTCGCGTCAAGGCCCCGATCGGAGCGTGCCGGCGTGCTGTCGAGCGATTAGGATTCGTGCCGATTTTGAACCGAGGAGAACACAGTGTCTACGAAGCCACGCGCGATTGTGATACGAGCCGCCGGGACCAACTGCGATGCGGAGATGGTCAGGGCGTTCGAGTTGGCCGGCGCGAGCGCGGACCTGGTGCATCTGGACCGTCTGGTGGCCGAGCCAGTTCGGTTGGACGAGTACGACCTAGTAGGTTTTCCCGGGGGGTTTTCGTATGGGGACGACGTGGCTTCGGGACGGTTGTTTGCGATGCGGGCAAGGGAGAACCTCTATCCGGCACTGCGCCGTGCGGCCGAGCGTGGATGCCCGATGATCGGGGCGTGCAATGGGTTTCAGGTGATGGTGCAGATCGGGTTGTTGCCGGGGCCTGAGGCGGTGGCGAGGGGGCAAACGGGTGGGGCGGCAAGTGGGGCGGTGGAAGGGGTGATCGAATGGCCTGCGGAACGGCCGCCGGCGCAGAGTGTCTCGCTGGCGCACAACGCGGGGGGATCGTTTATCGACCGCTGGGTCGGGGTCGAGTTTCCGGTGGAGTCAAGGTGTGTATGGACGGCGGGGATCGCGGAGCGGTACTCGGCGACGATGCGAAGCGATGTACTTCGGCTACCAATCGCGCACGGGGAGGGGAGATTTGTGCCGGGGTCGGCGGAAGTGCTTGCGGCGATCGAGCGGGGGGGGCAGGTCGCGGTGCGGTATACCGAAGAGGTGAATGGGTCGGCGAACGGTATCGGGGGGATCTGCGACCCGACGGGGCGGATCTTTGCGTTGATGCCGCACCCGGAACGATACTTGTCGTGGCTGAACCATCCGTATTGGACACGGCTGGACGCGGTGCTTCGAGGTTCCGGGGGAACGGTGACGCCGGGGCTGATGATGTTCCAGAATGCGGTGGAGGCGGTGATGCCGGAGCGTGTGTAAGGTGCGGCGGGCCGGTGGATCCCGCTTTGGAGAGCGGGGCCATCTTTGAGTGGGCTTCGTGTTCGACGGAGTTGGTGGAAACGGCTAGCAGCCTGCGAAGAAGGCTTGGATGAAGTCGAAGTAGTCCTGGGAGTTGAGGAAGCCGTCGTTGTTGATGAAATCGGCCCGCCTGTTCCCGGTCATCAGATCGGAGATGAAGTCGAAGTAATCCTGAGAGTTGATGCGTCCGTCGCAGTTGTAATCGGCGAAGCAGAGCGAGACCTGCGCTGGGGTGCTGAGGAATGCGCCGCCGCAGACGGATACGACGCAGTCGTAGGCGCCTTGCTCGGCGACCCGGGCGTCCATGATGGTGAGGGTGCTGGAGTTGACGTTGGCGAAGTGTGGCCCGTTATCGAGCAGGAGGCCGTCCTTGCGCCAGTGATAGGTAAAGGTGTGGGTGTCTTCGCCGCGGACGCCGACGGAGAGGGTGGTGGAACCCGAGAGGCAGGTGGTGGCATCGACGGGGTTCTGGATGATGGGTCCGAGGACGGTGAAGACGGTGCCGGTGTTATCGCAGGAGTCCCAGGATTCGAGGGGATCGACAGCGAAATCGATGATCGTGCCGATGGAGACGCAGAGGTCCATTTCGTAGCGTCGTTCGACGAGGGAGGTGACGACGTCGGTGAAGATTTCCTGACTGCCCAGAAAGATGTGGGCGCGGACGCCGTTGCCGCAGGTTTGGTTGAGGTCGGTGAACGAGGCGGAGACGCGGACGAGGCCGTTGATGGGCGAGACCCATCGGCGGACGGCCCAGTGATCGATGGGGACGCGGCCGCCGCTGGTGAAGCGGCCGTTGGGGTGGCAACGGGAGGCGCGCATGAGGGTGAAATAGCCGCCTTCGCCTTCTTGGAGATGCCAGTAAGGGGGTTCGCCGTTGATGCCGACGTCGAAAGCGGGGAAGAGCGCGAAATCGGAGGGGCGGTAAGGGGTGACGACGTCGCCGTCGTAATAGCCGTAGAACCAGCCGTTTTGTCCTTGAACGCCGGAGAAGTCGGCGACGGAATCGGCGACGACTTGGGCGGTGGCGGAATGAGAGCAAGCAGCGATTGCCACGCCGGCGGAAGCCAAGAGCGGCAGGCAACGAATCGGGTTTAAGCGTGTCATAACTGGTCCTCTCTGAACAGATGTCGGTGCGGCGCGGTCGAACCGAGCCGCTGTGGAACAAAGGTTCCAAAACTACCAATCTGCTCTCTGCTCCCAGTACACCCAATATAGCGTCTGTTTCGATAAAGGCTACCTGAAACAGTGGTTTTTTGAAGCAACGCCGTCCGAGAATGGGAAATCCGGGAGCAAGTATGTATGAGCGATCATCGCTGTCCTGCGGGGCGTGAACTTGGGATGGAATCGGGTCTCGCGGCGTATGCTTGGTCCATGAAACAAACCGCTCTTGCACCGTCGATCCCAACCTCGGAATATGTCCAGCGGCGTGCGACGTTGAGCAAGTCGCTCAAGGGTGCGGCGGCAGTCGTGTTCGCGGGCGACGCGGGGGACCATCTGCTCGGGGCATGGCGGCCCAACCGCCACTTTCAATACCTGACCGGGATTACGACTGAGCCGGGGGCGGCGGTGCTGTTTCATCCATCGGCGGAGGATCCGACGAAGAAGTGCATCCTGTTTCTCAAGCCGTTGAACCCAGAGCTCGAACGCTGGGACGGGTACCGCGAAGAGATCGGATCGACGCTCCGGAAGCGGTACGGGTTTGAGAAGATATTCCGGACGATGGCGCTCGCGCGCGAGGTGGCGACAGCGGCAAGGCAATCACGACGGCTGGCGTGCGTGCATCCGTTCGCGGGGCCGGAGTCGGCGGTATCGCCGGACCTGGCGATGTTCCGCAAAGTGACGGAACGCTCGGTGGGCGTGAGTATTGAAGACCAGACGAACCTTTTGCCGGTGATGCGAGCGGCGAAGTCGAAGGTGGAACTGGCGATGATGCGTCACGCCGCGGAGATCACCGCGGCGGGGTATCACAACGCGATGATGTTGATCGCGCCGGGGGTGAGCGAGCGGGCTGTGCAGCACGCACTGGACGATTCGTACCGCGCGCTGGGAGGGAGCGGGCCGGCGTATAACTCGATCATCGGCAGTGGGATCAACGCCACGGTGCTGCACTACAACTCGAATAGCGCTGTGCTTGCGCCGGGCGAACTGCTGCTGATCGATTCGGGGGCGGACTTTGACGGGTACGCGTGCGATGTGACGCGGACGTTCCCCGTCGGCGGGACGTTCAGTAAAGAGCAGAAGAAGGTGTACGAGGTGGTGCTGCGGGCGCAACTCGCGGCGATCAAAGCGGCCAAGCCGGGGGCGTACTTCTGGCAGGTGGATAAAGCGGCGCGCGATGTGATCGAAGCGGCGGGGTACGGGGATGCGTACATCCACGGGATCGGGCATCATCTGGGGCTGGAGGTACACGATGTGACGCCGGACGGTGCGATCAAGCCGGGTGCGGTGATCACGATCGAGCCGGGGATCTATTTGCCGGAGCAGAAACTCGGGGTGCGTATCGAGGACGACGTGCTGGTGACGGCGTCTGGCAACAAGGTGCTTACGGCGATGATCCCGAAGGGGATCGACGAGATTGAAAAGGCGATGCGGCATTGATACGGCGTTGAAACGGTGTTGCGGCCGAGAACCGAACTGATCGTCACGTCGGATCGTGTTCGGTTTGCTGGGTCTGCGGGTCCGTCTCCCGCCTTGGGCCATCGCGACCGATCCTGCGCCGGAGGTGCGAGAACCCCAATGCACCGATGATGCACAGCACGACGCTGATGCCAAATACCCACGAGCCGGCGTTGTGGACGCCCAGCGCTTCGTAGGCGGCGACGGCCACGATGGGCGCGATCAGCCCGCGCACGCCGTTGAGGGTAACGTGTACACCCATGTACTCCGACGCACGCGCGGCGGGTGCGAAGTCCAGGTGCCCAAGGTTCCACGCGAGGGTGCCCCCGGCGTAGCCGATCCCGAGGAAGACGGCACCGACGTAAATCAGCGGGAGCGCGTGCAGCAATGCGGCGAGGCAGACGCACACCTGCGCGAGCACGAACGCCCACGAATGCACGGAGCGGAAACGGACGATGTGGACGCGGTCGAGGTAGCGTGCCCAGAGAGGAATGACGGGGAGCATGACGAGATAGGGGATTGATTGGATGACGACGATGCCGCGGAGGTATTCAAGCCCGAACTGCTCGCGGAGGGTGATGACGAGGGGGGCGGTGAGCATGAGGTTGCCCGAGCCGAGTATGAACATCCAGAGCATGAACCACGCGTAGTTGTGATCGCGCCGAAGCGTGCCGAACAACGCCATTGGGTTCAGGCTGGGCGGGCGTGAGAGAGAATCGATGCGTTCGAGCCGCAGCATCGTGCGTTCGTGCCGAACGCGGAGGCGTGAATAGGCCAGCACGCCGGCAAGCCCCGCCGCCGCGGCGATGGGCAAGGCGACGCGGAAACTCTGGTTCGAGAAGTCCATCAGAGCACCGAGGGCAAGCCCGGTGGTGGCGACGATGACGGATTGGATGGAAGCGAGCCTGCCGGTGACACTGGCGCGGTAGGAGCGCATGTAGTTGGCGCGCCAGACGGTGGAGCGGAGGGTGACGACGCCCGAGAGGCAGACGCGGGCGAGGATCATGCAAGCGATGAGCGCCCAGAGTCCCGAGGCGGAGCGCGGCATGAACGCCATGGCCACGAGCATGATCAGCACGCCGAGTTGCAGGGCGTTGACCACGCGAACCTTTGGTTTGCCGTGGGTCCACGCGGCCCAGAGGAAACTGGTCATGTTGGCGAACTCGGGAGCGGCGGTGATGATACCGACGGCGTAGTTGAGGTTGCGTTCGGGGACGACGCCGGTGAACGCGTTCTTCACGATGACACCCATCGCGCCGCCCTCGACCATGGCGAGAGCGAGGGAGAAGAACATCGTCGCGGTGAGTTCAAAGCGGTAGTTTCGGCGGACGGTCTGGGGGAGATGGAGCGAGCGAACGAACGGCGTGTCGGCGAACACCTGCGGGTGTGAGTCGCCCAGAGCGGCCGAGGTTGGTCGATCGGGTAGGGAGAGAGGTTCCACGACAGGCAAGCATTGGAGGGGTGAGGGTGAAGTGCAAGTTGGATTGCGGGAGTCTTGTTCGTGCAGTGCGCTGGTGCGGAACCACGGCGTGTCGCTGGTACAAGACGACGGTTGAACCGCATCTTGCCTAGCCTCCATCAATGCGATTTCGATTCATGGGTACCGGTACTTCTTCGGGCGTTCCTGCGATCGCGTGCGACTGCGCGGTCTGTACGAGCAATGATCCGCGGGATCGGCGGCTGCGGACGGGCGCGTGCGTGGAGTTCACCGACGTTCGGGGGCGTGAGCGGGTGGTGCTGATCGACGCCACGCCGGATCTGCGGCAACAAGCGCTCGCGGCGAACCTTCGGCGGTGCGATGCGATCGTGTTCACACACAACCACGTCGATCATGTCTTCGGGCTTGACGAAGTGCGGCGGTTTAACGCGGTCCAGAAAAGCCCGATCGAGGTCTACGCCGAGGCGCCGACCTTGGCGAGCCTGCGGCGTGTGTACCAGCACATTTTCGATGTGGACAAGAACATCAACGATTCCTTCGTTGCGACGTTGATCGCGCACACGGTCGAGCCGGAACGGACGCTGGATTTGTTCGGGATGATGTTCACGCCGGTGCGGCTGCTGCACGGGAAGTTGCCGATCGTGGGGTATCGGATCGAGCCGTCGGAAGAACTGGGGCGCGTCAAGACGCCCAGCGACGGCGGATCCGTGTTCCCGCTCGCGTACTGCACGGATGTGTCCGCGATCCCGCCCGAGTCGTGGCGGCTCTTGAGGGGCGCACGTACGTTGGTGTTGGACGCGCTGAGGCAGCGGAAGCATCCGACGCACATGACGATCGACGAGGCGGTCCATGTCGCGGATCGTGTGGGCGCGGGGCGTACATGGTTTATACACATGTCGCACGACTTGGCGCACGCGGAGACGGACGCCGCGTTGCCGGAGGGGATGCGGCTGGCGTACGACGGACTCGTGCTGCAATAGGCAGTGCGGGGACTGGGCGGTGGCGGACGGGATCAGAGCGACCGGAGTACTTCGACGAGTCGAGCGGCGGCGGCGGCGCGGTGGCTGAGCCGATTTTTTACTTCGGGCGTCAGTTCGGCACTGGTGAGGAGGAAGTCCGGCGCGACGAGGAAGAGTGGGTCGTAACCGAAGCCGTGCGTGCCGCGGGGGACGATGAGCGCGACGGGGTCGAGCCGGTCGGGACGCCCGGTCCACTGCTGGTTGAGCACTGGATCGTTCGGCTGGAAACCGATGCGACCTTCGAACGTACCGCGTGAGGTGGCGAGAATGGAGCCGTCGGGGAGTGCGAGGCACATGGTGCAGACGAATCGCGCGGAGCGGCTGGGGAAGGCAAGCCCGACGAGTTCTCGCAGCACGCGAGCGTTGTTGGCGGCGTCGCGCTCGGGGCGTGACAGGCCGGTTTCGAGGCCGTCGGAATAGTAATGGGACGAGATGACACCGGGGCGTCCGTCCAAGGCGTCGATCTCGATGCCTGAATCGTCGGCGAGGCATGGGCGTCCGGTTTGAGCCGCGTACGAGCGAGCCTTGATACTCGCGTTCTCGGCGAATGTCGTGCCGGTTTCGGGTGGTTCGGTAAAGGGGACGATCGGGGAGAGATCGGCGAACGAATGGACCCGAACGCGGAGCGCGGCAGCGGCGAAGATAGCCCGGAGTTCGTCGGTCTTGTGTGGGTTGCCGGTGGCAAGCACGAGGTCGGTCATGGGCAAGAGTACGGGCTGAGGTCAAGTTTCAGTTGTTGGGGTCGATCCTGCGAGTTGTTTATTTTTTTACACTCGCCAGCAATCCGCGCGCGCAACTCTCGTAATGAGTGTGACACCAAACCAAGGAGCACTCGTATGGGATCGATTCAGAGCAGATATTGGACGTTGATGGGTGTATTCAGTGCGTGTGCTGTCTGTATGCCGGGGGAGGCTAGGGCCGGGATTGGGTATGACTCGCTGAGCGTCTTTGCAGCGCCGCCGACGCAGCAGTTCATAATGCTGCCGGTGCAGGCGGATGATGTGAGCCTCGATCCATCGGCCGGGCTTACGCTGACGCGAGTGGAGGTGCTCGCGCGGCTGCGGTCGATGGCACCGATCGCGGAGTTCAACGGGACGATGACGCTGCGGATCTATGAGCACGACGAGTTTTTGCCGGGTGAGATCCTCGCCGAGGCGACGTTGCCGCTGGTCGTGGCGCGCGGGACGGACGCGGTCGTCGGGTTTGACTTCGGCGATCTCGAACTCCCCGACAGCACGTTTGTAGTCGGCTGGTACTTCACGATGGCCGGTCAGAACGCCGTCTACAACGACATCTGGGTACGGCAAAATACAGAGGCCCCATCGGTTGGTATCACAAATAAACGGTATTACGCGGGGAGTATCGGGCCACCCACCGTGTGGGGTGCCGTCAGTACGGCACCAGACCGCAACTACGCGATACGAGTGACCACAGTACCGTCCCCGGCGGTCTCGGTCGTGTTCGGGATGCTGCTCGTGGCGCGACGTCGCCGCACGTAGACAAGTATGATGCTGCATGAACGTGATATCGATCAATGTTGGGCGACTGCGCGAGGTGGAACACAACGGGAACCTTGTGCGGACGGGGATCTACAAGCAGCCGGTGAGCGGGGCTGCCCAAGTACGGCGGCTCGGGATCGTTGGTGATGAACAAGGAGACCCGCAGAACCACGGCGGGGTGGACATGGCGGTGTACGCGTACTCGGCGGAGAACTATGCGTATTGGCGAAAGGAGATGCCGGGGGAAGAGTTGCCGTACGGGAAGTTCGGGGAAAACTTGACGATCACGGGGCTGGATGACTCGACGGTGCATATCGGGGATCTGCTGCGGATTGGGCCAACGGGGACGGGGGGGCGGGGCGTGACGGTGCAGGTGAGCGTGATGCGCGCGCCGTGCTGGAAGTTAGCCATGGTGATGGGGTCGGCGGAGTTTGTGAAGGTCTTCTTGAACTCGTACAAACTGGGGTGGTACATGCGGGTGCTTGAGGAAGGGCGGATTGAGGCCGGCGACGAGGTGAGCATCGAGCGGCGCGACCCGGCGGGGCTGAGCATCGAGCAACTGACGCGGGTGTGGTTCTTCGGTCAGGATGACATCGAAGGGGCACGTCGAGCGGCGGGTGTGGACGCACTGCCCACGAAGTGGCGGGACCGGCTGCGGGAGCGGGCAGAAAAGGCCGGAGGATAAGGCAAGCGGGTTACAAACATCGATACACTGCTGCGCCCGGTTCGAGGCCGTGCTAGCCGGCGGGTGTGTTGCCCGTTGGTCGGCTTCGCGCTGCGCGGCAGGAGCGATGTGTGCCGGTGTTCTCGACGATCGTGACAAGTGAAGCCGTGCGGAGCATCGCGCACGCGGTGTCGAAGG
>JBGSIF010000294.1:0-4533 GCA_041742635.1 Phycisphaerales bacterium | reverse complement strand
CCATATCGATCGCCACAATCTTCATGCCTGGTCTCCTCGGTCGGGTGACTGCCTGCGGACCGCTTCGGCGGCCTCGCCTTGGGACGATGATCCCGTCGCAGCCCCGGCCGGGGAGCCGGCTTACATAGTTTCTCTGTGTTCGTATTCAGAACGATCTGGCGTTGTAAAGTCAGTTCACTCGCGTCAACTCGAACGCCGGGCCGCTTACGAGTTTTCCGTTGTCGATCGAGGACCAATGCTGGCGAATGTGGGTGGCATCGACGAACTCGATCCGTAGCCCGGCCATCACATGCGCCCCTTCCAGCCGGTTCGTCGCGCTGTCGAAGCGGAGATCGATCTCGTTACCGCCCCTCACCCCACCCGCATCCGCGCGCATTCGTGGCTGGTTACCGACCGCGCAGTAGTGTGTCATGACGAGTGTGGAGCCGTCCATGTGGTACATGTTGGTCATCTCGTGGGGGTGGCCGGGGAACATGATCTCGCGGACGGCTGAGCCGTTGGAAGAGACGGTGTAGGTGATGGTGCCCTCTTCGCCGCCGGGGGCGACGACTTTCCAAGTACCGGCGAGTTGCTTGATGCGATCGAGCAGGGCGGCTTGTTCCGCTGCGGACGCCGCGGGCACGACGCGATCAGTCCCGGCCGAGCCACCCGAGGCGACCCCCGAGCAGCCGGCCAGCCCCTAGACTCCGACCGTTGCGACACCGACAGCCAAGCAAGCAAGAACGCGGGCGAGCATGTTGATCTCCGTATGATGGTGCAGTGCAAGATGATTGAATCGATCAGCGAGCGAGCCACGAAACCGAGCGGTGTTCCACCAAACAAGAAATCGTGAACACCGCCGGGTGTTATACTCGATCCTTGCCGGTCGTTCAACCCACAGTCGGTAGTTCCTGATGTGTTGTTGCACGCCCCGCGGCACACCGGCACGCAAGCACCCGGATTCTTCCGCACTCTTGATCGACCCATTGGAGCAACTATGTCCGCACCCAGTAATGCGTGGTTCATCGCCGTGATCGCCGGAACATGGATCGGGGTACCCGTCGTAATGGCTCAGGACGAAGCCGGTACCGCCGGTGCGGAACCGCTGGCCACGCCCGCCCTCGACCTCGCCCCGCCCGCCAAAGCCGAGCGGGCGATGACCTTCGACCTTCGGGCCGGCGGTACATACACCTTCCCCGCCGACATCGACGACTCCCCAGGCGATGTCCGCATCGCCCGCGCATCGTTCGGCTTCGGCGTGGGGATACCCATCGCCGAGCGATCCCGTCTTTCGTTCGACATCGACGAAGAAGCCTCGTGGTACCTCTTTGACGACGCCGCCGGGCTGGTCCCCGGTTCGACGGATCCGTTTGAACTTGCCCTGAGCACCGATCTATCGGTTCGCTTCTTTTCGGCGATTGACGAGAAGTGGTCGTGGTTCGTCGGCGGGGTAGTCAACTTCTCCGGCGAGCCGGACGTAGACATCGGCGACGCCGCCACCTTCGGCGGGTTCGGTGGCGCACGCTACCAGGTCAACGACCGGCTCGGGCTGTCCTTCGGCCTCGCCGGTCGATCCCGGCTCGAAGACGACGCCCTCGTCATCCCCATCATCGGCATCGACTGGAAGGTCTCCGACCGTGTCACGCTCAGCACCGAGGGGACCGGTTTGCGCATCGCCGCCGAACTGAATAAGGAAGTGACCGTCTCCCTCACCGGCGGGTGGGAATCCCGCGAATACCGGTTGCGCGACGACGGCCCCCTCCCCGACGGCGTCGTGCGCGATGCCCGCGTTCCCATCGCCGTGAGCCTCGATTGGAAGCCGCGGCCGAATATTCAAATCTCCGTCTTCGCCGGCGCGGTCGTGTGGCAAGAGTTCCAGTTCGACGACCGCGAGGGGGACGAAATATCCGAAACCAACACTGATCCCGCACCGTTCGTCGGGGTGTCGGGAAAGATCACGTTCTGAGTGCTTTTTTGAGAGTCCCTCTTGGATAACCCTCTCGGGTAGCCCCACGCTCCGTGTGGGTCTCGGGTTTCGTCACTCTCCGAGCGGCGATTCTTCCGTCCCGGATGGCATTTCATACAGGCCTTATCGAGTATTCTGTGCGTATCACACTCTGGCCCAGAGCGAAGTCTGGGGGGCGAAGCGAATCGTCGCGCTTCTTCGATTAGGCGAGTACGAACGAAACACTACCCGTGTCTTTCGCGGTCCCGGGCCACCCCCTTGATCAAATACCTCGGCTCCAAACGCTCGCTTCTCCCCGTCATCCTCGACGCCGTCCGCCGAACCTCGGACGCACGTTCCGTGATCGACCTCTTCTCCGGCACCTCGCGGGTCGGGCACGCCCTCAAAGCCGCCGGCTACCGCGTGCTGTCCAACGACCACAACGCCTACGCCGCCGCCCTCGCCCGCTGTTATGTGCAGGCGGACGCCGAGGACGTACTCGACGACGCCACGAAACTCGTCCGCGAGTTCAACGCGATCGCGGCGGGGAAGGGCGAGCCGGGGTACTTCACCGAGACGTTCTGCGTCAAGTCCCGCTTTTTCCAGCCCAAGAACGGCGCCCGGATCGACGCGATCCGCGAGTCCATCGCGGCCAAGGGGCTGGAGCCCGAACTCGAAGCCGTCATGCTCATCTCGCTCATGGAAGCCGCCGACCGCGTGGATTCCACCACCGGCCTCCAAATGGCGTACCTGAAAACCTGGGCTCCCCGCGCCCACAACGACCTCGAACTCCGCGTCCCCAACGTGCTGCCCCGCGCCAAGCACGGCAAGGGCCACGCGACATGCCTTGATGCCCTCGACGCCGCCAACACCCTCGAAGCCGACGTCGCCTACATCGACCCGCCGTACAACCAGCACTCCTACCTCGGCAACTACCACGCCTGGGAATCCCTCGTGCGATGGGACAAGCCGGAGGTCTACGGGATTGCCTGCAAGCGGATGGATGTCCGGCAGCGCCAGAGCATCTTCAACTCCCGCCCACAGTTCGCGGGCGCGATGCGCCAACTCCTCGCCGCCGTCCGCGCCCCGGTGCTGGTCGTCTCCTTCAACAACGAGGGGTACATCGCCCGCGAAGAAATGGAATCCATGCTCGCGGCACTCTGCGGCGGCGAGGGTGGTAGGGGCAAAGTCACAACGATCGAAAACGACTTCAAACGCTACGTCGGCGCACAAATCGGCATCTACAACCCGCAGGGCCAGAAGGTCGGCAAGGTCAGCCACCTGAACAACAAGGAATATGTGTACGTCGTTTCTCGCGAGTGCCTCGCCGAACGGCTCGCGCTGATGTAGGCGGGTTCCTGTTGAGCAGATGGGCTTGCTCGCCTGAATCCAGAGGGCGGACGGCGGCATCGGCGGATCATCACGCCGCGAGTGCCGTCGCAATGCCCTGCCGCTTGCTCCAGGTTACCGGAACGATGTCGTATTGCTTGAGTGCATCGGCCACTTCGCCCGAGATTCGGCTCTCTGAGTCGTTCAGCATGGCGTACATCTTCGCGGCGTCGTCACGCACCGTGCGGGTGTCGGTCCACGCGAAAATCGCCAACTCGGCCGCCTGCTTGTCTGGGCTGTTGATCGCGCGGACTAGGCGCTCGGGCGCGGACGCGGACTTGGGAATCACAAAGTCGTACTTATGTTGAAACCCGCTCTTGCCAACGAACTGAACGCTCGGCACGTATCGGGCTTGAATCTCGTCGAGGAATGCGGCGACGTCTTCGAGAAAAAGGCTCTGTACGTGCGGCTTGGCCGTGGCGAAGAGGTCGCCGACGGCGAGCATCGCCTGAATGAGCGCATGCTTGCGCTGTGGAAAGTCGCCGTTGTGGGCCACGGTCGTCAGTTCGTCGCCCGAGCCATGAACTCGCGGAGCGCGAGAACGAGGTCGGACGTTTGCTGGAAGCCCGCTTCCGAGAGGCGGGCACGGCCCATCGGTCATCGAATCCCTCCACGTAGTAGTGGAAATGTGGGCAGGCGATGGTCGCCCCGACGTGGGCAGCGAGCGCTGGCAGTGGCGGGGTCGTCACGACCGGATTGGTGTGCGGCGGACCGTCGATGTCCAGTCGCGCGAGTATGTCCGTGATTCTGTACCGCTCCAAGTACGAGCATCGGGTCAACTTAATCTTGCCGCGCCGGTTCACGTCGATCAGGAAAGCGGTCCGTCCGTCCAGTGATTCAATCTTGTAGGTCCGCCCATCGCCCGCCGACGGCATCCCGAACTCGGCTCGTGCCGCTCTCGTCAGCCTCTTGGGCATCGTTCGTAGTTCATCGGCTTCGGCTTGCAGGAGTGTGGCCATGTCCTGCGCATTGTACCCGATCATACCCCGTCCCGCTCCGACGCAGCCGCCCTACGCCGCCGCCGCGCCCACCTCCGACCACGGCCCCTTCTCCCACGCATACTCACCAACCGCACCGCGTAGCACGCCGCCCTCCTAATCTTGCTCGCGTCCGCGCTGGTGAAATCGGCTTGCAGGTTGCCGCGTGAACAGACGGAGAGGAAGCGGTACGGGGCCGGCTCGCCCGTCGGCACGAGCGCGAGCCAGACTTCGGCCCCGATC
>JBGSIF010000293.1:0-21735 GCA_041742635.1 Phycisphaerales bacterium | reverse complement strand
GCGACCGCCGACCTCGCCGCCCGCGCCGACAGCGGCCCCGCCCGCGGCGATGTACTCGTTGTACATCTTGCGTTCATGGGCCAGCAGCGCGAGGAGTTGGATGGTTTTGCCCAGGCCCATGTCGTCGGCGAGGCACGCGCCAAGCCCCAGCCGATCGAGGAACGCCAGCCAAGAAAGCCCTTTCAACTGATAAGGGCGCAGCGTGCCGACGAACGCCGCGGGCGGCTCGAGCATCGGGAGCGTTTCGTTGTGGTTCGGATCGCCGAAGACGCTGGCGACCCACCCGGTGGCTTCCATGCCCAGGATCTGGATCCCGGTCTGGCGCGCGTCGGATGCGTAGGCGAGCCGCAGGGCACGTCCGATTTCCATTTCCCCGCCGGGGTTCTTTTTCAGGAACTCCATCGCCGCCTTGATGTCCTCCGGGCGGATCTCCACCCATTGCCCATCGACACGGACCAGCGGCGAGTGCTGCGCCGCGAGTGATTGGAACTGTTCGAGCGTGAGTGTGGTCTGTCCGACGGCGATCTGCCACTGATAGGACACGAGCGTGTTGAGCCCGAGTTGGGTGACCGCGCGAGAGGGCGAACCGATGCCCATCCCCGCGGGCGTGTTGAGCGAACCGAGTTCCTCGCTCTCGACCTTCATGCGGGCGCCGAGCCGAACCGTGGGTGAGTTCCACCACGCGGGGACATCGACGCCGATGCCTTGTTCTTCCAGGATCGGGGCGTATTCCCGGAGGAACTTGTACGCCTCGGCGGTGGAGAGGTGGAGTTCGGTGGGTTCGGCGTCGTCGAGTGCTTTTTCCAGCACTTTGTACAGCCGAGCGCCGCGCCCAAGTTCGGCGAGCAAGAGTTCGTGCGGGGAATCCAGGCGTCGTCCTTCGATGGAGGCTCCGCCGCCGGAGAGTGCCCAGATGTCGGCCGCGTCGATGACGACGGAGGGCTGTTCGACGAGTTGGAGGTGGATGGACAGTGCCCAGCGCACGCCGTCGCTCGGTGACGCGAAATCTTGCATACCTGAAACGTCGATGGGTTCAGCGAGGCGGAGCAGGAGCCGCCAAGAGTCACCCGCGCCGCGGTCTTCGAGCAGCCCGATCCAGGTGCGGACACCCTTGACGAGTTCCTGTCGCTGCGAGAGGGAAGCCGACGTCTGGCGTTTCTCGGCCAGCAGACAGGACATGAGCGCGACGTGCGTGTCGGTGGCCGGGTCGCGCGAAGCGACGGCGTCCTGAAGGTCTTCCTTCAGCATCGTCCGGCGGCACGCTGCATCGCAGAGCCGTGTCAGCGCGTCGTTGACGACGGCCCATGCGGAATGTTCATTTGAATCGACCGCGGCCCGCGCGATCGGGGGCATCGCCGCCATCAGCGTGCTCAGTCGAGCGAGCGTGGGTGCGTCGGCCAGCCAGGGTTGCCAGACGGCCTCGAGTTCGCCGGTGACTTCTTCACGAAGCCCGGGGACGAACCGCTGCTGAGCCGTGAGGTATCGTGCCATGCGGGCGCAAGTAGCGAAAAACCGGACGCTCGAACCCATCACACACGCGCCGGTCGTATCGTAGGGATCGGTGGAATCGTGTCTCCGGCTCACGGACTCTTCGAGCGCTTCGAGCATAGGCGCCGCCTGAGCGGCACTGACCGCGACCGCGGCGACATGGAACTCCCCGAGCGTACCGACGATCTCACTTGCTGCTACCGATGGTGCGGGTTTCCCGGCGTCCGAACTCATCGCGTCCGTCGGTGTTGGAAGTGCCGGGTCGGGTCCCGAAGTACTGTCGGGTTCACCAAGCAGCCCGTCACCCGCAGAGTGGCCCACGGCGTGTGCGATCGTGGGGCTGGGCACGGGCACGCCTGCGTAGACCGGCAGCCGCAGCACCAGGTGGCGTGCCGTGGTGGAATCTTCGGATACGACCGGACCGACATGCACCGCCGAAGCGAGCGACGAGGCGTCCGCAGCGAACGGGTGCATGGGGACCGCATCCGAGATCGAGGCGGAGGCGTGGTCTGCGGCTAGTGTGTGCGACGATGCCGGATTGCCCACCTTGGACGAGCCGTCCCGCGGATCGCTCCAACGGCGCGTGTCTTCTCCCCAGAGAAGCAGTTCGCCTTGTGACCACGTGGCGTGCAGTACGAGCATCGACGTCGGGATCGCTTTCAGGTTGAGGACATCACACCGTCACAGGATGAACGCATCGGAACGATACCAAACCAAGATGTGACAGAGCCGCGTGTCTGTGTGCGGCGATCGAGTGCGGGTCTCTGTCGTACAAACTGCGAAACAAGAACTTCAAATGGGGGCGCCGAGACTTGAACTCGGGACCAGCGGATTAAAAGTCAGCTGCTCTACCAACTGAGCTACGCCCCCGATCCCCACCCGCCGGAACCGATCCGGCTGCCTTCTTGCCATTATTCGCACGTCGTTCGTACTTTTCGCCTCGAAACACGAATGCGATGTGAAATTAAGCGAGGTTGTGCCTCCGAAATCGACGGCGCGGTTCCACAACTCATTTGAGCGAGGCCATTTCGATCACAAACCGATACTTGACGTCGCTCTTGAGGATCCGGTCGTAGGCTTGGTTGATCTGTTGGATCGGGATGATCTCGATATCGCTGACAATGCTGTGTTTCTCACAGAAATCAAGCATCTCCTGGGTTTCGGGTATGCCCCCGATCGCGGAACCGGCGATGCTCGCTCGTTTCATAATCAGCGGCCAGATGCTCGGCGACGGGTGCGCGTGTTCCGGCGCGCCGACCAGGCACATCGTGCCGTCGGTGCGTAGCAGGTTGACATACGCATCCAGATTGTGCGACACCGCGACGGTGTTGAGGATGAAGTCGAAACTCCCGACGTGCTTTTGCATCTGCCCGTCTTCCTTGGAAATAACGACTTCGTCGGCGCCGAGCCGCTTCCCATCCTCAATCTTTCCCGCCGAGGTGGTGAAAAGCACGGTGTGGCATCCGAAAGCGTGCGCGAACTTGACGCCCATGTGCCCCAGCCCGCCAAGCCCGACGATCCCGACTTTCTTGCCCTTCGTCGCTCCCCAGTGACGCAGGGGTGAGTACGTCGTGATCCCGGCGCAGAGCAGCGGAGCGGTCGCGGCGAGGTTGGCTTTGCTCGACACGCGCAGGACGTATCGCTGATCGACGACGATCGACTTGGAATATCCGCCGTAGGTCATGTGGCCGGGTTGGTGTACGTCCGGGCTGCCGTAGGTCAGGACCATGCCCTTCTCGCAGTACTGTTCCTGCCCTTTGTTGCAGTTCCCGCAGGAGCGACATGAATCGACCATGCACCCGACGGCGGCGAGGTCGCCGGCCTTGAACTGCTTCACTTGATTCCCGACGCCGACGACTCGCCCGACGATCTCGTGTCCCGGCACGGCGGGAAATACGGCGAACGGCCATTCGCCGCGCGCGAAATGCAGGTCGGAGTGGCACACCCCGCAGTAGAGGATGTCGATCTGGACATCGTGCGGGCCGGGGTCGCGCCGGTTGATGTTTGACGGTGCCAGCGGGCTGGTTGCGGTTTGAGCGGCAAACGCAAGTGTCGTCGGCATGATGGCGGCTTTCTGGTTGATTGGCGAACTTTGGAAGATACACGAGAGCATAGTGCCGCCCGGAGCGATTGGTGAACGCAAGACAGGTTTCGTCGGCAGGCACCCCGGTACGGTCGAGCGGATGTGTGCGTGCCTCGCGGCGGCGGCTGAACCCGACAGGTCGAATACCGTATAATCAGGCAATCCCCGCCACCCCCGGGGTATTGATGTTCCAACTTCGGCCAGGGGGGCTTGGCCAATCACTTTCGCCGTGGGGCTGATCAAGTCACCCGCGGCGACGAATCATCGGAGCACCCCCATGGCAAACGGCAACGGCACATCATCCCCCAAGTGGACCAAGCAAGACCTGCTCTCACGCCCGATCGAGCACATCGATATCACCAAGATCGATGCACGCCCGATGGTGAAGGCATACCGCGATATGGCGTACACCAGCCGCACGCTCGCGCAGGCAGCGGATATCTACTCGATGATGCTCAAGGACAAGGAATGCGCGGTGATTTTGACGCTCGCCGGTTCGCTGATCAGCGCGGGGCTGAAGAAGGCGATCATCACGCTCGTTGAAAACAACATGGTGGATGCGATCGTCAGTACGGGCGCGAACATCGTGGATCAGGACTTCTTCGAGGGGCTTGGGTTCAAGCACTACATCGCGCCGGGGTCGCCGGAGGCGCCGCCGGTGGACGATATGACGCTGCGGAATCTGATGATCGACCGGATCTACGACACGTACATCAACGAGGACGACCTGCGTGATTGCGACGCGCGGACGCACGAGATCTTTAATCAGTTCGAGCCGGGGGCGTATTCGAGCCGGGAGTTCATCGAGGCGATGGGGGCGTACCTGGCCAGCAATCCTAAACTGGCGAAGAACGAATCGATCGTGAAGACGTGCTATCAGAAGCGTGTGCCGATCTTTGTGCCCGCGTTCAGCGACTGTTCCGCCGGGTTCGGCATCGTCCTGCAGCAAACGGAAGCGATCGAGGAAGGCCGCGGGCAGGTCGCGTTCGATAGCGGTAAGGACTTCCGCGAACTGACGGACATCAAACTCGCGTGCAAGGACACCGGCCTGCTCATGCTCGGCGGGGGTGTGCCCAAGAACTTCGCGCAGGACATCGTCGTCGCCGCGGAGTTGTTGAACGAACGAAAAGGCGGCAAGGCCAGGGGCGACATCGGCATGCACAAGTATGCCATCCAGATGACGGTCGCCGACTCGCGCGACGGTGCCCTCTCCGGCTCCACCCTCCGCGAGGCGTGCTCGTGGGGCAAGGTCGATGTCGTCCACGAGCAAATGGTCTTCGGCGAACTCTCGGCCCTCTTTCCGATCCTCGCCAGCGATGCGTACCACCGCGGCTCATGGAAGGGTCGCAAGGGATTCAAGTTCGCCGAGTTGTTTGAACAAGGCACCGGCACGCCCCGGTTTGCCCGTGCAGGTGGTGCAAAGAAACGGGCGACATAGAAGTGATGCCGGCGGTGTGAACTGGTCGGAAGCACGAATCGAACGAATAACGCCCGGCACTCTTGAGGTGCCGGGCGTTGTTATTGGTATGAGAGTCGTGCGGGGCTTGCGCTATGTACCCGCCGAGACAACCGCCTCCGCTCTGGAGAGCGGAGCCAGTATGTGGATGGCTCAGCAGCCGGTGAGGAAGACGGAGATGAAGTCGAAGAAGTCTTGCGAATCGACACTGCCGCTGGTGTTGAAGTCGGCACCGGGGTCGGCGGTGAAGAACATGGTGATGAAATCGAAATAGTCCTGTGAAGAGATCATGAAATCAGCATTGACATCGGCGGGGCAGCGCAGCGGCGAGCCGAAGATCGTGACGCGGAGCGGGCGTGATCGGGCGACGCCCCCGATGGCGGAGGGATCATCGATCGACCACTGCATGAAATACACGCGGCCGTCGAAGGCGGGGTTGCCGGGGATCGGCCAGTGGGCCGTGGCGAACCCCTCGTCGCCCCCGAGCGAGGCGCTCAGCGTGAACGGGCCGACCGATTCATCGGCAGCGACGATGTTGTTCACCGGGGGGTTGCGGGAGACGCGGAGGGTGGCGGCCGCGCCGGCGAGCGCACTCGTCACGCCGACTTTGAAGCCGGTGTTACCGACGTTCGGCGGGGAAACCGCGATCCAGGCGGGTATCTGGCCGCCGATGCCGGGCGTCCCGGTGCCTTGCTGGACGAGTGAAGTGTTCGGGCGCTGGGTGAAGAGTGTGGGTTGATCGAAGGGGAACTGACCGGCCGCAACGCGCGGATCGACGAGTGCGCCGGAAATGAAAGCGACGATGTTCGCCCGCTCGGCCGGGTTGAGCGGAATAGGCATGATGGGGTCGCGGTTTTGTGGGAACTGGGCCGCTGCGTTGGGGTAGAAGTTCAGCACCTGCGCGATGGTGGTGAACTGCCCGGTGTGCATGAAACTGGTTTTGAGAGCTGCGTTGCGGACCGTGGGGACTTTGAACCGGCGTGCGTCCGCGGGATTGCCCGTGACGCCTTGACGGCCTGGGTCGTCGCCCGGCGGGCGCAGGCCGAGGTTGCGGAATGTGTTATTGGTGAACAGTGGGGCGGTGTGACAGATCGCGCACCCACGCCCCTGGAAGAGTTGCTGGCCTTGCTGCTCCTGCGGTGTCATGGCGGTGGGATCGCCTTGCACGAAGCGGTCGAAGTCGGATTGGTTCGAGATGAGCGTTCGCTCGTAAGTGGCGATGGCAAAGGCGATGCGCTCCCCGGTGATCGTGGGTGAACCGAACGCCTGCTGGAAGAGGGCGGGGTATGTGGGGTTGTTAAGAATCGCCGACTGCATGTCGGGGGGCAGGTTGGTGGCGAGTGCCATCGGTGCGGCGGTCTGGAGTTTGGCGGTGATCTCGGACCAACTCCGCGCGACGTGCGCCATTTCGACATCGCTGACGGGTGGCCCGACGACCTGGCTTTCCAGTGCCCCACCCGCCGGTATCGAAACCAAACCGGTTTCGGGGTTCGTAAAAGTGCCGGTCGCGCGGCCGTCCCAGAACGCGAGCGGCGAGAACGCAGCGTTGATCACGCTTTGTGCCGAGCGGTTCGTCACCTGCGTCCTAAGGGCGAATGGGGTGCCCGCGGCGTAGTTACCGGCGGGATCCTGTCGGATGACGCCGGGGGAGGCAAATACGTCGTCGGGAGTAGTAAAGAGGTTGTCAACGCCCGGGTGCGGCACGCGGCGTGGATCGGTACCGGCTTGGGGCATCTGGTGACAGGTCGCGCACGAAGTCGTGTTATCGCTCGACAGTTGTTCGTCGAAAAACAGGACTTTGCCAAGCACACGCTTGGGTTCACTGAACGGATTCGCGGGTGGGAACGGCACCTGCGGAAACGGGGGCGGCGGGGGTGGGCCGCCTCGCGCTTGGGCGCGGGCATCGTTGACGAGCGAAGCGGACATCGCGCAACCGAGGAACACGGCGAGGCGTGTGGCGGTTGGGTGCTGGAATGAAACGGGGCACTTAGCCATGAAGAAGTCTCCACGAAAGCACGGCGGACCCGCCGTGGTATTGCGGAGCAACGACACTGGTTTGAGTCTATTTCGAGATTGGCACGAAAAAGAGAGATTTTCAACCGCGAACGGTGAACCTCTTGCGTGATACGCTGGGAAACCGAATGCGGGCGACAGGAATCGAACCTGCACAGCCTTGCGGCCACGGGATCCTAAGTCCCGCGCGTCTGCCAGTTCCGCCACGCCCGCGGCGCGTTGAGTATAGGGAGTCAGGAAGTCTAAGAGAGTCACAAACAAGGGGTGTTCGATAGGCGACGTAAACAGACAGGGCACGCCGTGCGTCACGGCGTGCCCTGCTCGTTGTACACTGGTCGGGTGATGCACCGGCGGATTCATGCACGAGCATCGAGAAGCCGGTCCAGCGAGTGGGGATTTGAGATTGCACCTCTCAGGATCGACGACGGCGTGCGGCGAACAGGACGCCAAGCCCGATCATCGCGGCGGTCCCGGGAGCCGGGATGTAGAAGCCACGGATTTCACCGCCGGGGAACATATTGGTATGGACGTTGAGGTAGGCCTGGCCGTTTTCGAGGGCGAACACAAGCCGGTTGAAGGCTTGACCGACGGTCCCGCCGCTGGCGGTGATAAATGCGGGGTTATAGGACGAAGCCAACGTCATATCGAAAGTCATGTCGTAGGTGCCGGAGGTGCCGCCATGGGGGAAACCGGGGAAGGAGGGAGTGGGCGTGGCGACCCCGGCGGTACCGGCGAAGGGAATTGTGGTGGGACCGTGGATGTGAGACGCGGTGACGTTCCCGAGCAGGCCGCTGAACTGGGCTTGGACCCGCATGGTGATCAGGTCCAAGTCGAGGGTGACGGTTGAGAAGCCGGTGCCCGGGGACGGGTTGGGGGGTGCTTCGGCGGGTCCGCTGAGCGTGGTGGTGAAGATCATGATGTGGCCGTGAGCCGAGCCGGCGAGGGCAAGGACAGCGGCGGCAATCAGACTGGTACGAAGATTCTTCATGGCTACTCCTCCGAAAACGTCACGCGGAAGCGTGATCCCCACGAGTTGAAGTGAGCATTGTGCGCGCATGAACTCCACGGTGCGGCAGTGGGGTGCGGCCGCAATCACAACGCTCGCGGCAACACGCCGCTGCGGTGGCATGTCGCATAGTCGTGTAATGCTTGCAGGATTTGGAAGAATTCGTGCGGAGAGCGCGAAGCAGTGTGATCGCGCCGGGCTGGAGATTGGTTGTGATCAACCGGTGTCGGAGGGGTGCAGGGCACGGTTGACGCTGTGATCGTGTCAAACACGGCAATGACGCGGTCGAAAGCCGCCTGAATAGGTAGTGTAAAAGGCTATTCAGCGATTTGGACAAGTACGCCCAAGCCGCGGAGTTTGTCCACGATCGACGTGGGAGCGTGCCGGTCTGTGATGACGTGATCGAGTTCGCGGACGATGCCGAAGAACTCGACGGCGCGGACGCCGAACTTCGAGCCGTCGATGAGTAAAAAAGCGGCTTCGCAGAGGTCGAGCATTTTGCGTTTAATACCAGCGTGTTCGTCGGCGGTGACACTGAGGCCTCGATCAAGATCGAGGCCTTTGCAGGAGAAGAAGAGTTTGTTGATGTGGAATCGTTCGAGGGTTTGTTCTGCGATGGGGCCGATGTAGGAGAGCGAGGGGGCATCAAGTATGCCGCCGGTGCTGATGACGCGGATTCGGGATCGGTCGGCGAGGATGGTGGCAACGGCGACGGAGTTGGTGACGACGGTAAGCGCGACGTCGGGGAGAGCCTTGGCGAGTTCACCCGCAGTGGAACTGGCATCGAGTGCGATGACGTCGCCCTCGGAGATGTGCTGGGTAGCGGCGTGAGCGATGAGTCTTTTTTCGTGGATATGGACGGTTTCGCGGATGCCGAGGGGGAGTTCGCGGCGATCGTGTTCGATGGTGACGGCCCCGCCGTGGATGCGCTGGAGTTTCCCCTCGCTATCCAAGCGCTCTAAATCGCGTCGGATCGTCTCTTCGGTGACTTGCAGTTCGGTCGCAAGGGCGGCAACCCGGACGCTTCCAGCGCTTTGGACTTTACTTAGAATGAAGCGGTGCCGCTCTTTGGCGAGCATGGTGGGTTCTCACAGTAAGAGAACAGAACAATGGCGAAACATGTGGTGTTTCGTTGCTATTGCTGTGATCGTATCTGATAATGTGGTAATCGTCAATAGACACGAGTGTGTTCTCAAGTAGAAGCGGGGGTCGAGACACAGGATGCGGTGGGGTTTGGCTCAACGGAGTGGTTGTCGCGGAAAAGTGGTGCGAACGAGTGTGACTAGCGCCTAGAGGAAAGCAATGGCTGGGAAGACTTCAACAGAACCGCGGAGTTACGCACACGTTCGATATGGGTGGGACGACGGGGTGTGCGAGGGGATGGATGCGGCGGCGCGGTTGGTGTATCGGTCGAACCTTCTGGGGAGCGATCAACGCATCACGAACACCGGGGGGGGCAACACGTCGTCGAAGATCGTCGAGCGCGACCCGCTAACGGGCGAGCCGGTGACAGTCCTGTGGGTGAAAGGCTCGGGGGGCGACCTGCGAACAAGCACGAAGAGCAATTTTTCGTCGCTGAATCTGGACAAGGTGAACGACCTGAAGCGGGTGTATGGGGCGTCGGCGGTGCGGGGCGTCAAGAGTGACGCCGAGGACCGGATGGTGGGCTTGTATAACCACTGTACGTTTAATTTGAACCCTCGCGCGACATCGATCGACACGCCGCTGCACGCGTTTGTGCCGTACAAGCATGTCGATCACATGCACCCGAACGCGGTGATCTCAATCGCGGCGTCGAAGCGGTCGAAAGAGCTGACGCGTGAAGTGTTCGGTGACGAGGTGGTGTGGACCGCATGGCAACGGCCTGGGTTTGAGTTGGGACTGACACTGGAAGAGGTGTGCAAAGGAGGAGGAACGAAGGTGCGGGGTGCGGTGATGGGGCAGCACGGGCTGATCAACTGGGCCGACGACGACAAGGCGTGCTACGAGTTGACTCTGTCGCTGATCGAGCAAGCGGCGCGGTTCGTTGAATCGAAGGAGAAAGGGGCCAAGACATTCGGAGGCGAGCGGTATGCGCCGCTGGAGGAGCCTGAACGCAATGTGGTGCTGCGGGAAGTTTTGCCGTGGCTGCGTGGGCAGGTGTCGCTAGGGGGTAAGCGGATGATCGCGACGGTTCACGCGAGCGATGCGGTGTTGCGGTTTGTAGGGAGCGTGGATGGGCCGCGGCTGGCAGAACTGGGGACGTCGTGCCCGGACCATTTCCTGCGGACAAAGATCAAGCCGATGTTTGTGGACTGGAATCCGCAGGCGGAGGGCGTGGAAGTTCTTCGGTCGAAGTTGGCGGGAGGATTGGAGCAATACCGCAAGGACTACGCGGCGTATTACGAGCGGTGCAAGCGGGTTGGAGGGGGGGCCGCCTCGCCGAAGATGCGGGATCCGAATCCGACGGTAGTGCTGATCCCTGGAGTCGGGATGCTCGCGTTTGGGAAGGACAAGAGCGAATCGCGGGTGACGGCGGAGTTTTATGCGTGCGCGGTCGAGGTGATGCGTGGGGCCGAGGCGATCGACGAGTACATCGCGTTGCCGCAGCAGGAAGCGTTTGATATCGAGTACTGGTTGCTGGAAGAGGCGAAGTTGCAGCGGATGCCCGCTGAGAAGGAGTTCGCGCGGAGCGTGTGCGTGGTGATCGGCGCGGGAGCGGGGATCGGGCGTGCGGTCTCGCATCGGCTGGCAAAGGAGGGGGCGCATGTGGTGTGCGCGGATGTGAATATGGAAGCCGCGGGCGCGACCGCGAAGGAACTGACCGAGGCGTATGGGCCTGGCATCGGTGTCGCGGGGACGGGGATATCGAGGTGTGGGCCGGCGGTCGGTGTGCAGGTGGATATCACGTCTCGCGCGAGTGTGCGGTCGATGTTTGATGAGGCGGTGCTGGCGTACGGCGGGATTGATCATGTCGTGGTGACAGCGGGTGTGTATGTCCCGCCGGATGCGAAGGGGAACATACCGGACGAGAAGTGGAAGTTGACATTCGATGTGAATGTGATGGGGTCGTACATCGTGGCGGACGAAGCGGCGCAGGTATGGCGGGCACAGGGCTTGAAGGGTTCGCTCGTGCTCACAACAAGCGTGAATGCGGCGGTGTCGAAGCGCGGGAGCCTGGCGTATGACACAAGCAAAGCCGCGGCGAACCACCTGACGCGGGAACTGGCAATCGAACTCGCGCCACTGGTACGTGTCAATGCGGTTGCGCCGGCGACGGTGGTCGAAGGCTCGACGATGTTCCCGCGTGAGCGGGTTATTGCGTCGCTTTCGAAGTACTCGATCGCGTTCGGCGCAGATGAAACGACGGAATCGCTGCGCGGGAAGTTGGCGAGGTTTTACGCGGATCGGACGCTGCTGAAGTCGCCGATTACACCGGCGGATCAGGCCGAGGCGGCGTGCTTCCTGGTCAGCGAACGATCGGGGAAGACGACGGGGCAGGTCATCTCGGTCGATGGCGGACTCGCGGAGGCGTTTTTGCGGTAAGAGCGCCGCGAGAGCCGGATCGTACTCGATTCGGCGCAAGACCGACACAAGCGGGATCGGTTCTAAGACGGCATCAAGGGAAGAGGCATCGAGGCATCAAGCGAAGGGTGCACTTGAAAAAGGCAGTCGGCGTTAGGCGAAGAACTCGTGCGACCAACGAAAGCCCATCTTGCGATTGACCTGGGTGCCGAGTCGGGGCGCGTCGTGCTCGGCGTGCTGGAAGGCGAGCGGCTACGAACGCACGAGGTGCATCGGTTCGCGCATCGGCCCATCGAGTTTCGCACCGGGCTGCACTGGGATATTGGTTTGATCTGGCGCGAAACGCTCGAAGGAATTCGGTCTGCGGCGGCGTGGGGCGAAGCCAACTCCGCCTCGATCCAAAGCGTGGGCGTGGATAGTTGGGGAGTGGATTTCGGGTTCGTTACCGAGCGGGGCGGCATCGTGGGGTTACCCCGGTGTTACAGGGATGAGCGATTTGCGAATGGTTACAAGCGTGTGGCCGAGCGTGTCCCGCCGCGTGAACTGTTCGAGATCACCGGTGTGCAACCGATGTCGATCAATACGCTGGTTCAGTTGGCGGTGGTAAGCGAGGAGGATCGCGGCGTGGTCGGGTGTGCGGAGCACATTGTGTTGTTGCCGGGCCTGATGCAGGTTCTGCTGGGCGGCAAGCCCGGGAACGAAGTGACGATCGCGTCGACGACGCAGTTGCTCGACGTGAGGACCGGGGAGTGGTGCCGAGAACTCATGTCGAAGCAGGGGATTGCTTGCGGTGATAAGTTCGGGGCGTGCGTGCCGACGGCGTCGAAGGCTGGGCATGTGGGGGATGTGGTTGGGGCGTTGACGGGGCTTTCGGGCGGGACATTGATCGTACATAGTCCCGGGCACGACACGGCGTGCGCGGTCGCGGCGGTGCCAGCCCTGCATGGGAAAGCTTGGTGCTATATATCGAGCGGAACGTGGTCGTTGTTGGGTGTTGAAATCGAAGCGCCGATCATAACGGATGCGTCGTACGAGGCGGGGTTCACGAATGAACTCGGGGTGCCGCGAACGCTGGGCGGGAAGCCCACGGTGCGGTTTCAGAAGAACATAGTGGGGCTGTGGCTGGTGCAGGAATGCAAGCGGGCGTTCGAGGCGGCGGGAGTGAGCGCGGACTACGGGATGCTGACACAAGAGGCAAAGGAAGCAAAGCCGTTTCGGACGTTGATCGATGTGAACGATCAGGCGTTTCAAGGTGCGGGGCAGATGCTGGAGAAGATCGGCGCGTTTTCGGCGCGGACCGGGCAGCCGGTGCCGGGCACGCCGGGGGAGTATGTGCGTGCGTGTCTGGAAAGCCTGGCGATTGAGTATCGTCGGACGATACGTGAAGTTGAGTCGATGATGTGCAAGACGATCGAGGTGATCCACCTTGTCGGAGGAGGGGGGAAGAACCGATTGCTGAACCAGATGACCGCCGACGCTACGGGGAAGTGTGTCATCGTCGGACCCTACGAAGGGGCGGCGGCGGGGAACATACTTGTGCAATCGATGGGGGTAGGAGGTGGGGGAGCGGTAGGGGACTTGGATCACCTTCGTCGGATTGTGTGGGCGTCGAGTGATTTGGAGACGTTCGAGCCTGGGGATGGCAGCGTGTGGGCGGCGGCGAGTAGCCGATACGAATCGCTGTTGCAGAGTTCGTAGGTTTCGACGATGATGGTGTGATGTGGGGTACCTCAACAAAGAAGGACTCGGGCCTGATGAGTGTGGAAGTCGTGAATGACCTGGTGCGGATGACGAACCGGCTCGGCGATCCGGAGCGAGATTACGTGATTCTCGGGGAAGGGAACACTTCGGCCCGAGTTGATGCCAAGACGATGCTTGTTACGGCGAGCGGAACGGAACTGCGGACCGCGAGCGGAAAATCGTTTGTTCCGGTCGATCTGGCGCGGGCGATGTCGCTATTGGAACTGGTGGAACCGAGCGATGAAGAAATCAAAGATGCGCTGATTGCAGTCAAGGTAGATGGCCAACCGGAGCCGCGGCCGAGTGTGGAGACCCCGGTTCACGCGGTGTTTTTGTCGCTGCCGGGTGTGAACTTCGTGGGGCATACGCACCCGACGGCGATCAATATATTGACGTGTTCAAAGGAGTTTGACGAGTGGGCCACCCGGAGGTTGTTCCCGGATGAAATCGTGATGTGCGGCGTGGGGCCGCTGCTCGTGCCGTATACCGATCCTGGTATCCCGCTAGCGCGAGAGATCCGCGCGAGGCTGAACGATTATGTGTCGGAATACGGGCGGGTGCCGAAGGTCGTTCTGATGCAAAGCCACGGTATGACCGCGCTGGGTACGACGGCGAGCGATGTCGAGAACATCACGCAGATGGCGGTGAAAGCCGCGAGGGTTCTGGCGGGCACGTTTCAGTTCGGCGGGCCGAAGTACTTGACAAAGAAGCAGGTGTCGCGGATCGATGGTCGTCTTGATGAACACTACAGGCAACGAATCATCCGAGAACGAGCGAACGAACGAGAGGATCAAGAATGAAGAGCGCGATGCTGGGTGTGTTGGCGTCGATCGTGGTGGTTGCGGCGGCGGCGTGTGAGAAAAAGCCTGCGGCATCCGGCGATGCGTCAAAGAAAGGCGTTCCGCCGGCCACGAAACCGATCACTCTGGCAGTGATTCCGAAAGGAACGACGCACGTCTTCTGGAAGTCGGTGGAAACCGGGGTGAAGCAAGCAGGGAGTGACCTCGGGGTCACGATCATTTGGAAGGGGCCGCTGGTAGAGAACGACCGAGCGCAACAGATTCAGTTGGTTGAGCAGTTCGTGACCGAGGGCGTGAGCGGGATTGTGCTCGCGCCGCTGGACAAGCAGGCGCTGGTCGGCCCGGTGAAGGCGGCTGGGGCGAAGAAGATCCCGGTTGTGATCTTTGATTCAGCACTTGAAGGAGCCGGGGACGGTGCGGGCGACTTCGCGGCGTTCGTGGCCACCAACAACCGTGCAGCCGGCAGGATGGGCGGAGAATACTTGGTCAAGTCCATCGGTGGAAGGGGCAATGTGCTGCTGCTGCGATACCTCGTGGGTTCGGCGAGCACGGATGAACGCGAGAGTGGGTTTCTGGACGCCGCTCGCGCCCAGAGTGAGATCAAGGTCATATCGGACAATCAGTATGCTGGCCCGACGCCCGACGAAGCCAAGGCCAAGGCGCTCAATATGATCGATCAGGTCAAAGAGGCGCATGGGGTGTTCTGCCCGAACGAATCGTCAACGTTCGGGATGTTGCTCGCGTTGAGACAGGAACAACTCATCGGGCGAGTGAAACTTGTGGGATTCGATTCGTCGCCGCCGCTGCTCGCGGCGCTGAGAGCGGGCGAGATCGAAGCACTCGTGGTCCAGAATCCACGGCGGATGGGATATCTTGCGGTTGAGTCACTCGTCAAGCACCTGCGAGGCGAGCCGGTCGAGCCAACGATCGATACGGGTGCGGTGCTGGTGACGAAAGAAAATATTGATTCGGAGGAAGTGAAGAAGATACTTGAGTAGCCCCAGGATTCTGGCTTCGTACCAGGCGGTTCGGTTGAATATATGACCCATTCGATCGCAAAGTTGCTCCGATTACTCGGGCCGGTGCTAGCACTTGCCATGGTATGGGTGTGCTTTGCGCTGGCGGTCGGGCCGGCGTTTACGTCGTGGTCGAATCAGCGTCTGATGCTCCAGCAGACAGCGGTCGTCGGGGTCGCGGCGGTCGGGGCGACGCTCATCATCATCATGGGCGGCATCGATCTTTCGGTTGGTGCCTCGATCGCACTGGGCACGATGGTGATTGCCGCGCTGATGCAGTCGGGTTTTCCGGGGTGGCTCGCGGCCTTGGGCGGCGTGATCGCAGCCGCGGCGTGTGGAGTGCTGATCGGCGCGCTCGTGACCGGGCATGTCGCGCGAGTAATAGCGGTCGTGATAGCAGTCGTACTCGCGGTGACGACATGGAATCGAGGCATCGGTTCAATCGTGACGCTCGGTTGGTCGGTTCACGGTACGCATTTGATAGGGGGTATCGTGTGCTGCGGCTGGGCGGTGTTGGTGCCGCTCGCTGGAAGGGTTCCAGTGCGGATCAAGCCGGTCTCGCCATTTATCGTGACGCTCGGGCTATGGGGCGCACTTCGGGGGTTGGCGAAAGGGATCGGCGCGAACCAGCCTATCTATCCACCGTCGGCCGGCGGGCTTGACCGATTGATGCGGACGAGCGAGAGCGGGATCAGTTCGATTGTCCCGCCTGCGGTGTGGATCATGCTGGCAGTTGTTGCAGCCGCGTCGGCGTTGCTGCACTTCACGCCGTTTGGTCGTTCGATTGTTGCGATTGGGTCGAATGAGCACGCGGCCCGGGTGTGCGGGCTGCGGGTGGAACGAACGAAATGGCGTGTGTACATGATCGGTGTGGGGTGCGCGGGGCTGGCGGGCGTGTTGCAGTTTGCGTCGCTGACGATCGGAGATCCGACGACGGCGGCGGGGTACGAACTCAAAGTGATTGCGGCCGTGGTTATCGGGGGAGCGAGTTTATCGGGTGGGCGAGGCTCGGTGTTTGGCGCGATGCTGGGCGCGTTGCTGATGACCGCAGTGGATAACGGGTGCAACAAACTGCACCTAGACAACTGGGTGCAGGAGATCGCTACTGGGGTCATTATCGTGGCCGCGGTCGCGATCGATCAGGTACGTCAACGTACGGGGTAAAACAGATCGGACATACCGTCGTTTATGCGTGGTCGGCACCGTATGGGTTTGGGTTGTCGAGCGTAGTGCTTGTCAACTGCTCGCGAGGAGTCTCCTTGGGTGTCGTGACGCTACGCTTGGGCGATGACCGATTTGGAACCACCATTTTCTCCGCAAGACGACGCCGCGCATGACTTTGCGCGATCACTATCGCCTTCGCCGAGTGATTCGCTGCGGGGGCTGACGCCGGCGCAGCAGCAAGGGGTTGTGCAGACCGACGGCCCTGTGCTGATCCTCGCCGGCCCCGGCTCGGGGAAGACCCGCGTGATCACCCGCCGCATTGCGTATCTGGTAGAATGCGGCATCCCCGCATGGCAGATCCTTGCGCTGACGTTTACGAATAAAGCCGCGAGCGAGATGCGAGAGCGTGTGATCGCGCTGCTCGGCGAGGGGGCGATTTCTCGGGGGCTGACGGTAACGACGTTCCACGCGCTGTGCGCGAGGTTGCTGCGTAAGTACCTTGATCCTGTGAAAGGACTCGCCACTGAGGCGGGGATCGGCATCACATCGACGTTTGCGATTTGCGACACGGCGGACCAGACCGCGCTAATGAAAAAAACGATCGAGTCGCTCAACCTGAGTACGTCGAACTGGCAGCCGCGGTCGATCCTTGGGATCATCAGCACCGCGAAGAACGAACTGATCACGCCGGTGGAGTTCGCCAAAGATGCGTTGGATTTCAACTCTCGATCGATTGCCAAGATATATGCGGCGTACGACAAGGCGATGCGCGGGTCGAATCTGGTGGACTTCGATGACCTGTTGATGCTGACGGTTCGGCTGCTTTCGCGCAGCCGGGCGGCGCGCGAAGACTGTCGTCGGCGGTGGCAGTATCTGTTGATCGACGAGTATCAGGATACCAACCGTGCGCAGTTCAAAATCGCATCGTTGCTCGCGGGCGGCGCGGGGGAAGCAGACGATACGGACATGCCGCGTGATGCCGGATCCGGGCCGTCTCCGAATATCTGCGTCGTGGGCGATCCTGATCAATCGATCTACGGCTGGCGCGGCGCGGATATCTCGAACATACTTGACTTCGAGAAGTCATACCCGGGTGCCAAGACCATCACGTTGGGCGAGAACTTCCGGTCCACCGGCGAGATTCTCGCGGCGGCCGACTCGCTCATCAAGAACAATAAACTGCGGAAGCACAAGCCGTTGTTTACATCGCGTGAGGCGGGTCGAAAGGCCGACGTCGTGATGACGCAGGACGAGCACGACGAAGCGATGCAGGTGCTTGATTGGATCCGGAGCGTGAGGGATACGGACCCGACTCGGGCAAGTGGGTTCACATCGGGGCCGGCGGCGGGGTATTCGTGGAAGGATTTCGCGGTCTTCTATCGTACGAATGCTCTAAGCCGAGTGATGGAGGACACGCTGCGAAACGCGGGTGTGCCGTATGTGATCGCGCGGGGCACCGCGTTCTATCAGCGAGAAGAAGTGAAGCACGCGATCGCGTATCTGCGCGTGGTTGCCAACCCGCTCGATTCGATCTCGCTGGCGCGCATCGTCAACACGCCGGCACGGGGGATCAGTGATACAACGTGGGACCGTGTCGAGTACGCCGCGAGTGTGATGGGCGTGCCCGAGATCGATGTCATGCGGCTTGTGGCGATGGGGCAGACCCCACGCGAACTGGCGGAAGTGAATGCACGAGCGCAAGCGGCCATCGGGAAGTTCGTCGGCACGCTGGATGAATGGACCGGCGCGGGAACGTTTATGGGTGCGGCGGCACCGTCGACGCTCGCCGAACTCGTCGAGCGTGTGGTTCGAGAATCAGGGCTGGAAAAAATATACCGCGACGGAAAAGACGGCGCGGACGAAGATCGACTGGAGAACCTCGCCGAACTCGTGTCGTCGGCGAGAGAGTTTGAGTACGGATACGACCCCGGTGCAGACCCGGCGAACGAAGCCGAATATGGTCCGATTGCTGCGCCACAGGTGGAACACTTCGGCGAGCCGTACACATCGCACGATCCCGCGGACCCGCTCGGTGGGCTGATGCCCGACGCGTCGGACGACGACGCGTACCCACTTGATGAAGACGGGTCTATCTTCGATGAAACGCGGCCTGAGCCGACGCGTCGCCGTGGGGACGTGTATCTGGGGCCGAACGAATCGGTCGCGCGAGAAGGTGAGCGGGATGAGGCGCCGCCGCTGTTGGCGATGCTGCGGGCGTACCTCGAGCGAGTGACACTGGTAGCGGACGTCGATACGGTGGATCCAAGTCAGGGAGCGGTAACGCTGATGACACTGCACGCGGCGAAGGGGCTGGAGTTTCGTGCGGTGGCGATGATCGGGCTGGAAGAAGGCACACTGCCGCACGCGCGGGCGGTGTACGGCGGGAGCGTCGGCCCGACCGGGAAGCCGGCCGGTGCCGACGCGGAACTCGAAGAAGAACGCCGGTTGTGCTTCGTGGGCATGACCCGCGCGATGGAGCGATTGCATATGTCCAGCGCGCGGTATCGCACGGTTCGGGGCGTGCCGGAGCGGTGTATGCGGAGCCGATTCCTTGATGAGATTGACGCGGCGCACATCATCGAACATGACCGCGCCGGGGGCGTCGAGAACGAATGGGCCGAAGGCGGGGGTTCGTCGCGGAGCGGCCACAATTGGGGTGCGTCGAATCGCCACGGTCTTTCCACCTCGTCCGCGGGCGATGCTTCCACGAGGGGTGAATCACCCAACGCCGGCGGCACGGGCGGCTTGCGGGTGGGCATGATGGTGCGTCATCCGCAGTTCGGCGTCGGCAAGGTGGCCAATATCACCAAAGGCCTTGATGCACGCGCCAGAATTCAGTTCCGCGATGTCGGTGAAAAAACACTCGTGCTGCAGTACGCCCGGCTCACGCCGGTTCAGTAGAGTTTGAGTACATCTACGATCATGCCCCGAAGCGGATCAGTTGCCACCGCGAGATCGTCTACGATTACTTAATCTCGAAACACTCTGATGAGGCTGACATTTACAAGGGAGACTTGCATGGTCACTCGATCTTCAATCCGCCGTCGTGGGATCGTTGGCGCGTGTGTTGTCGGCTCGATGTTCGCGCCGATGTGTGGGTGTCAGAGTGGTGGGCTTGGTGGTTTGCTCGGTTCGCAGAGTGCGATGGAACTGCTCTCGCCGCTCGTGAGGGATGCCGCGAACTCCTATGTCGGCAATCTCGGCTCCTTGACCAGTTCGCTGGGGAACCTCAAAGACCTGGAAGGCGTGCTGGACTTCGTGAAGAAGATTGAACCGACGATCAATGAACTCTCGTCGTCGTACCAAACCCTCGCGGGCACGAGCGGAGCCGAGCGAGAGAACCTGCTCAAAGCGTTCGGCCCGAAGTTCGAGGCGACAAACGCTGATTTTCTGAAGCAATCGCAATCGACAAAGAGCGACGCGATGTGGAGTCGTGCCCTCACGCCGGTGCTGGACAAGGTGAGTCTGTTTCAGTGACGGGGTGCAAGGATGTTTGGAAGGAGTCCGCCGATGTTTGATAGGGTCCGCCGAGGGTGCGTCATTGGAGCGATTCTGGTTCTTCCCACGGTTCAGATTGGATGCCGGGTGCCAACATCGGATGTATCGTCGCACGAGCCGTCGGCGCAATCCAGCGCGGATCCGGCCACGGCCCGCGGCTTTATTCTCAAAGAACTCGGCGACGACAAGCGGTCGATGCTGTACGCCGTGTACGTACCGCGTGCGTACGACGCGAGCAAGCCTTGGCCCTGCATTGTGTTTCTTCACGGGCGTGGGGAGTCCGGACATGATGGCCTTAGGCAATGCGTACAAGGGCTTGGCAGCGCGATCCAGTGGAATGAGCGTGAGTGGCCCTTCATCGTGTTGTTCCCGCAGAAGCCCGACGCATCAAAGCAGTGGGAGGCGTATGACACGGAAGTCATGAAGATATTGGCCGATGCGATCGAGGATTACACGATCGATCCCGATCGTGTGTACCTCACTGGCCTATCGCAAGGGGGGCACGGCACGTGGGCGTTCGCATCCAAGCATCCCGGTACGTTCGCCGCGATTGCGCCGATTTGTGGGTACATCCCGCCGCTGTCGCTCGATCGCGTTGTCGCCGGCGTTGGGAATGTCCCGATCTGGGCGTTTCACGGCTTGGCCGATGATGTTGTCAAGCCAGAAGGCACGACAGAAGTGACGAATGCGATCAAAGCCGCGAGGGGAAGTAGCCCGTCGGCGTCCGAGGTGAAAGCCTCGCTCTATGAAGGTGTCAATCACGGTTCATGGGACCGAGCGTACCGAACCGAACAACTGGGTGCGTGGTTTCTGAAATATCGGCGTGGTGGCGCGGCCAAGCCGTAGTCGTGTATTCTCACGTCCGATCGGTTTTTGGATTCAGCAGGTGGGTGAGTAATCCGTCACAGGCGGCGCGGATCATGTGGTACATGAGGTCGAAGCCGTCGGCCCCGCCGTAGTAAGGATCGGGGACGTCGAGCGCATCTTCGCCGTGTGGATGGAACGCGGCAAGAGAAGCGGGGTCGAACTCTCGCAGGCGGCGGACTTTGCCGTCGGCGATTCCGAGGCCCATTTGCTGCATGTCATGGATATTGCGACGATCCATCGCCAGGATCAGGTCAAACTTCGCGGCGTCGTAGAGCGGTGAGAGTTGGCGTGCTCGGTGGGTGATCGGCACGTTGTATTTCTTTGCAACGGCGAGCGTCCGCGGATCCGCCCCTTCTCCGACGTGCCAGCCGCCCGTCCCGCAGGAATCAACCATGAACTTGTATTCGACACCGCGTTGTATCGTCATCAGTTGGAAAACCGCCTTGCCGAGCGGCGAGCGGCAAATGTTCCCCATGCACACAAAGAGAATCGAGCGGGTTTGGCCAACTCCCACGTTCCCGCTACTTGGCGACACGACTGGATCAGACATGTTGAATGTTATCGGTGTCAGCAAGTCACGGAGTCTCTGAGCGTCGCACGCCGTGATCGCACCCGGTATTATCTTCTCGTGAGCGAACCCCAAAGCCAACAACCCGGCGCCGTCGATTCCTTCCTCGTTGCCGCGCGGGTCTCGAAGCGATTCGGGATCACGCAGGCACTCGACGACGTGACCGTGACCTTCCGCAAAGGCGAGGTACATGCGTTGATGGGCGAGAACGGTGCGGGCAAGAGCACGCTGGGCAAAGTCATCGCCGGCCTGCACAAGCAGGATTCGGGCAGCGTGCGAATTGCGGGCGTGTCCGGGTCGGATGCACGGGAACTCAGGCCCGGTTCACTCCAAGACGCCTTTGACGCGGGTGTGCGGTTGGTACACCAGGAACTGGCGCAGTGCCCGAACTTGTCGGTGGCCGAGAACTTGTGTCTGCATGATCTGCCGCGGAACCGGTTTGGCCTGCTCAACCGTCGAGCGATGAACGATCGCGCCGCACGGCTGCTGGCTGCGCTCGAGCCGGCGATCGATCCGCGAGCGGCGCAGATCG
>JBGSIF010000292.1:0-17276 GCA_041742635.1 Phycisphaerales bacterium | reverse complement strand
GGCGACGATGGCCCCGCAGCCGGGCCGCACGCCGTCAACCGTGGGGCAGTTGGGGTCGAGATTGGTGGCGATCAGCTTGGCCCCGCCGAGGATCATCCCGAGCGCCGCCTCGAGCATCTCGAAGCTGATGGTCCGGCCCTCGCCGACGACCACGTAGTCCGGGTCCCTGTCCACGATCGCATAGCCGTTCTCGTGGAGGGCCGTCAGCAGGCCCCCCTCGCCGATGACGTACGCGGTGCCGCGGGGCTTCTGCTGGGCCAGGTATCGGGCCGTGGCCATCGCACAGGTGAAAATATGGTGTTCTGTGACGTCGATTCCCAGCCGCTGCAACCGGGTCGCGACGTCGCGCCTCGTGCGCTGGCTGTTGTTGGTCAGGAAGAGGAAGGGGATATTGGCCTCGCGCAATCCATTCACGAAACGATCCGCACCGGGGATCAGATGACCACCCCGGTAGATCACGCCGTCCATGTCGATCAGGTATCCGAGCATCGAGCTGCAAGCCCTCGGGTTCAACAAGCGGTCAAGACTCCGCGATCCCGGGTTCTCGAGCGAGGGAGCCGCCCAGGGCAACCCTCCCACGGATCGCGGAGCACTCCGAGGCCCCAGAAGCGAATCCCGTACCAACATCCCGGCATGCAGCCGGGCTCGCCCGCGGGCTCAGAGGAAGCCGGCGTGTGTTCAGGGCTTACGTCGAACCGGACTGTAACGCGGGCGATCATGGTGAGGATTTCGTGATCGGTTTCGATGCACAGAACCTAGGCAGGCCGCTCGAATTCGCGGGCGTTCCGCCTTTCTTCAATTGTTCATACTTGACTCGGGGCCGGCGGCAGAGGACCCTCGGATTCCGAGGCGACTTGGCCGTATCCGAGATCGAACAAATCGATAACTACGGATATGACCGGTGTTTCTGGTGATCCGGAGCCATCGCGAATCATGAGATCAAGATCCGACGCATCGATGAGGGTGGCCCTTTGCCTGGGCCTCTGGGTGCTCACCTCGGCCACGCTCGCCCATGCCGACGGCCCGGACTACGAGAAGTCCGAGGTCAAGGTCGCCATGCGCGACGGGATCCAACTGCACACCGTGATCTACCGTCCGTCGAAGCAGGACGGGCCGCTCCCGATCATCCTGGTCCGCACGCCCTATGGCGCGAATGGCGGGGCACCCCAGGCGCTCGGGGAGTACCTCAGGGACCTCGCCGACGACGGCTATCTCTTCGTGTTCCAGGACATCCGCGGCCGGCACAGCTCGGACGGGAAGTTCGTGATGATCCGGCCGCTCCGCGATCGGAACCAGGCGGGGGCGATCGACGAATCGACGGATGCTTACGACACGATCGAATGGCTGGTGAAGAACCTGAAGGACAACAACGGCCGCGTGGGGATGCTCGGGATCTCATACCCCGGCTGGCTCACGGTCATGGCGCTCATCGACCCGCATCCCGCCCTCAAGGCCGCGTCGCCCCAGGCCCCGCCCGCGGACATGTTCCTGGGCGACGATTTCCACCACAACGGCGCCTTCCGGCTCAGCTATGGCTTCGAGTACGCGGCGCTGATGGAAACCTCGAAGACCAACTCGCCGTTCACCTTCGATCGCCACGACACGTTCGAATGGTATCTCCAGCTCGGCCCGCTCTCGAACGCCAATGCGCGCCACTTCAAGGGGATGATCCCCACCTGGAACGACTTCGTCGAGCATCCGAGCTACGATTCATTCTGGCGCAGGCAGGCCCTGGCGACGTTGCTGTCACGGACGTCGGTCCCGACGCTGAACGTCGCGGGCTGGTGGGACCAGGAGGATTTCTACGGACCGTTGAAGGTGTACGAGACCTTCGAGCGGAGCGACCCGGACCGCCGCAATTATCTGGTCGTCGGCCCCTGGAATCACGGCGGATGGGCCAGCGGGGAGGGCGACCAGCTCGGCTCGATCCGCTTCGGCTCGCCGACCGGGAAGCACTTCCGGAGCAAGATCCAGGCCCCTTGGTTCGCTGCACACCTGAAGGATCGAGGCTCCCGGACGTTCCCCGAGGCCGTGACCTTCCGGACCGGGGCGGATACGTGGCAGACCTATGAGCATTGGCCTCCCCGCGAGGCTTCCCCGCGCCGGCTCTACGCCCGCAAGGGCCGCCGGCTTGCCTTCGAGCCCCCGCCGGCCGACGAGAATGACCCCGGCTTCGATGCCTATCTCTCCGATCCGGATCACCCGGTCCCCTATCGCCCTCGCCCGATCACCGCCACGTACGCGGGTCCCGACTGGACGAAGTGGCTCGTCCAGGATCAGCGCTTCGTCCACCTCCGGCCCGATGTCCTGAGCTACGAGACCGAGGCGCTGCAAGAGGACCTGACCATCGCCGGCCAGGTGAATGCCAAG
Organism: Phycisphaerales bacterium; assembly: GCA_041742635.1. Taxonomy (GTDB): domain Bacteria; phylum Planctomycetota; class Phycisphaerae; order Phycisphaerales; family UBA1924; genus JTS-AC122. The sequence continues at coordinate 14,906 of JBGSIF010000292.1, read as the reverse complement.
CTCTTCGCCTCGACCACGGGCTCGGACAGCGACTGGATCGTCAAGCTGATCGACGTCTACCCGGAGGACGACGCTGCATTGCCCGGCTATCAGCTCATGATCGCCAACGACGTCTTCCGAGGCCGGTTCCGCAGGAGCTTCGAGGATCCGACCCCGATCGAGCCAGACCGCGTGGAGGACTACACCGTCAACCTCCACTGGATCGACCACTGCTTCCGCAAGGGCCACAAGGTCATGGTCCAGGTCCAGAGCACCTGGTTCCCCCTGATCGACCGCAATCCGCAGACGTATGTTCCGAACATCTTCAAGGCCGAGGCCAGGGATTACCGGCCCGCCACCCAGCGGGTCTTCCGGTCGCCTGGCCATGCCACCCATCTCGAGGTGGGCGTCATCGGGAAATGTCCCTAATTGTGCACTGTCGAAAAGCTCGCGCGAGAGCAGCGGAGGGGAGCCGGAACCCCCTCAAGCTCCCCCTTTTCGAGGGGGAGCTCATGATCCTTCCCCCCTTGAAAAGGGGGGATACAGGGGGGTATCCAGGGTCCTCGACAGGGCACCCTGATTGCCTTTGGAATCGGGGTCCGGCGCGTCCGCACGCCTATGCGGACGGCGTCCGGACCTGGCGACGGTACCGGGCGGGCGTTTCAGCGTGCGCGGCTGCCCAAGGGGTACGACCACGCCGCACGCTTGAAACAAGCGAACGAGCGGACCGTGCGGTGGCTGGAGCGGTGCAAGGTGGCCCACGCGCGCGCGAACGAGCAGGCGCTCTTCGGTATCGTGCAGGGCGGAACGGACCTTCAGGCTCGCAACTGGTCGGCGGAGCGGATCACGAATATCGAACTCCCCGGCTACGCGATCGGAGGGGTCGCGGTGGGGGAACAGTCAGACGACATTGCCCGGATTGTTCGTCATACGGCCCCGCAGTTGCCCGAGGGTAAGCCGCGGTACTTGATGGGCGTGGGGTACGAGCGGGATATTCTCGCCGCCGTGTTGTCGGGGGTTGACATGTTCGATTGCGTTCTCCCAACAAGGAATGGGCGGAACGCGAACGCATTCACATCAACCGGGCAGATCCGGCTTCGGAACGCGAAGTACACCGAAGATCCGGCACCGATCGAACAAGGGTGCGACTGTCCGGCGTGCAGCCCAACATCGTTCGAGGCGCACTTTGGTGGTCCGAACGCCATCCGATCAAGCGATGTAAGAGAGGGAAGGTATGGGGATGCTCGGAATGACTCTCCCTTCAGCCGCGCCTATATTCGACATCTCTTTTTGGCGAAGGAGATGCTCGGCCCGATTCTCGTGAGTTTGCACAATCTCCGACATTTTCAGCGATTCATGGAGGATCTCCGCGGCACGATCCGTTCGGATGATTGGGCCGGGTTTGGGTCGCGTTGGCCCGTCGCGGTCGCTGGGTTTGGCGGGGGATGAAGGCTCGCTCCAGCGGCGATCGCCGGATTGTGCTTCGACGAGCATCCGATTGTTACCGTTTCTTCGGTTCTTTCTTTGCCGCTCCAAGGCGTACAAGGTTTCATACGAATGCACGACACATCATCATCAAAAGCGTCGTTCGGGTGGCTCGGTAGCCCGCAGGGCATGTCCATCGCTCAGGACGGGAGTTCTACCGGGGGTTTTACCGGGACTCCAGCGGCCGGGACCGCGGCGCCCGGAGCGGGCGGCGTTCCTGGTGCTCCGGTCGGGAAGCCCGTCGCGCCGCCGGGAGGGAACATGATGTTCCTGTTCCTGCTCCCGCTGCTCGCGCTCGTGCTGCTTTCCATGTGGATGAACAAGAAAGAGCGGAGGAAGCGAGAAACACTGATCGCGTCGGTTGGGAAGCACGACACCGTGCTGACCGTGGGCGGGATCATCGGTACGGTCGTCGAGATCCTGGATGACAAGATCATTTTGCGGGTGGACGATAGTACGAAGACAAAGATCGCGTTTGCGAAGACATCCGTGCAGCAGGTGATCCGTTCGTCGAACGCGCCCGCGGAAACGACGATCGAGACCAAAGGCAAGACGGAAAAAGCCAGCGTTTGATGCACGCCGCGGCTCCGGACAGACCGGACCCGCCGATCGATATTGAACTCTCCGGTGGTTGACGACCCATGCGACACATCGTACGAAAAACGGTTCTGGTAGTGGCCCTGACGCTGATGGCGATCGCGGCGATCATCCCGCCCAGCAAAAACCTGAAGGGCGGGCGCGACCTCAAAGGGGGCGTGAACTTTGTGTACCAGGTGGACGTGGAAGGGGACACGCAGTCGCGTCAGGCCATTATGGACCGGGTGAAGGAAGTCGTGAAAGAACGACTCGACCCGAAGGGGCTGCTGGATATCTCGGTGACGCAGCAAGGGGCCGACCGGCTTGAGATCAGCATGCCGCTGCCAAGCCCGGAAGTGCGGGCACGGTTCCAGAAGTTTGAGAGCGAGATCGCGTCGCTCGGGAAGTCGTCGATCGATCCTGTGCTGTTTGATCGACTGCTTGCGCTGAAGCCCGACGAGCGTGACGCGGAGTTTCGCAAACTGGTGGGCGAGGACGCCGCGCGATGGGTCTCCATTCGTTCGGCGATCGATGCGCACGCGAAGATGCAGGCCGCCCTGGTGCCGTACGACCAAGCGGTGAAAGAACTGGACGAAGCGGACGCGAAACTGCGAGCGGCGGACCCCGCGATCGGTGCGGAGTTCATCGACCTGCTCCAGAAAGCGCGGATCGCGGCGGAGCAAAAGGTCGTGCAGCTCGCCGACCCACTGCTCGATGCCGAGAAGGAATACAAGACAACCAAGACCGTCGCCCTCTCCGCCGGCGTCCCGATCGTGGAGATGCAGCGCGTGCTTCGGCTGCGGACCGACGAGATCAAGATCCGCGACCCGAAGAACCCCAAGACCGTTTTGGACACGATCCCCAGCCGGCGAGCGGACGCGATCAAGGAACTCAAGGCCAAGCATCCCGGATCCGACAAGGCCATCGACGGCGTCGTGAGCGCGTGGGACGAATACGAGCAGAACCGCACGACCCTGAACGACCCGAGCGACCTGGTTCGTCTGCTCAAGGGGTCGGGGGTGCTCAACTTCCGCATCACGGTCGAGCCGGGGGAACTGCCCAGCGAGCAGGAACTCCGCCTGCAACTCCGCACCTTCGGCCCGCAAGGCACCCGCGCCGATCAGGCCCGCTGGTACAAGATCAACAAGATCGAGAACTGGTACAACAACAAAGATCCGCGGGCCGATATCGCGCTGCTGCGTGCGGATCCGGCGACGTTCTTCATCGAACGAGGCTTCGTCGGCGCCGAACTCGACGGCGATTACTATATGCTCTGCTGGGACACGAAGGACAAGCGTCTCACGGAGCGCGATGGGAAGCGGTGGATCCTCACCGGCGCGGGACAGACCCGCGACGAAGTCGGACGCCCGGCGATCAGTTTCCAGATGGACGGCGTCGGCGGCGACCTGCTCGGCGAGTTGACCGGATCCAACCTGGGCAAGAAGATGGCCGTCGTGCTCGATGACGAGATCTACACGGCTCCGCGGCTGAACGGACGAATCACCACGAGCGGGATCATCGAGGGTGATTTCTCGACCGCCGAGATCAACTACATCATCAAGGTGTTGTCTCACGGGTCGATGGAAGGCAAACTCTCGAAGGAACCGATCAGCCAGCAGGTGGTGGCCGCCGAAGCGGGCGCGGACAATCTTCGCAAGGGTCTCACGGCTGGTGTGATTTCGTTCGTGCTGTGCGCCGGGTTCATGATCGTGTATTACTTCGGGTGCGGCGTCATCTCGATCTTTGCGATGATGTTGAACCTGTTGCTGGTTGTCGCCACGATGGCGATCCAGAACTCACCGTTCACGATGCCCGGTATCGCGGGGCTGATCCTCGTGTTCGGGATGGCGGTCGATGCGAACGTTCTGATCTACGAACGTATGCGTGAAGAGATCAAGGCGGGGCAAGACCTCAAGACCGCCGTGCGGATGGGGTATCAAAAGGCTCTCGCTTCCATCGTCGACGGCAACCTGACGACGCTCATCGCGTGTGTGGTGCTGGGTTTCATGGGAACGCAGGAGATCAAGGGCTTCGCCATCACGCTGGGGCTGGGCAACGTGATGACGCTGTTCACCCAACTCTTCGTCACCCGTGTGATCTTCGGCTGGCTGGTCGAGCGGACGGGCATCTGGCGAAAAGCCTCTATGCTCCCGCTCGCGGTCCCGGCTCTGGACCGGCTGCTTTCGCCCAAGATCGAATGGATGCGATTCCGGTATGTGTTCTATACCGTGACGGCAACGCTCACGATCGGCGGGATCGCCCTGATCGCTACGCAAGGCTCGGACATGTTCGGCAGCGAGTTCCGCGGCGGGACCAAAGTCACCATCCAACTCGCGGCGAACCCCGACGGCACACGCAAGGTGATGACCCGCGCCGAGGTCGAGAAGACGCTCGAAGCGGCGGCGGATACCGAGCCGCAGAACGAAACACTCCAGACGCTCAGGTCCGCCGACATTGTCGTGGTCAACCCCGATCCGGCCGATCAGACCCGATCGAGTTACTTCACGATCAAGACGACGGATACACGCGCCAAGGAAGTGCAGCAGGAAGTCGTGAGTGCCCTGCGCGGGATTATCGATGCGCAGCCCGCGCTGGCGTTCAAGGATTCGGACAAGCCCGCGGCGTCCGGGCCGGTCTTCCCGATCGTCGAGCCCGAACTGGGGAAAGCGATCCGGCGCGAATCGATCAAGGATCCGGTCCCGGCGTTCATAGGCGGCGTCGCGATTTTGCTCGAGGGCATCAACCCGCCGGTGTCGATCCGCTCGATCGAGCAGCGGCTTTCGCAGTTCCGCCGACAGGCTGATTTTCAGGACACGTCATCCCGGAGCCAGCAGGTGATTTTGCTGAGCGGTACGCCGGACGCGGCGGAATCGGTCGCGGTGGTGGTGAAGGATCCGGCCGCGTCGTTCTTTGATTCAAAGGATCGATGGACGCGCGAGGTGCAGGATCGAGAATGGCAACTGGTGAACGCCGCGCTCGGCGAGAGTACGTCGCTCTCGAACGTCGAATCGTTCAGCCCGCAGATCGCCCGGACGTTCAAGGCGCAGGCCTCGATTGCGATGCTGCTTGCGACGGTGTTGATTGTGATCTACGTGTGGGTGCGATTCGGGTCGCTGCGGTTCTCGCTGGCGGCGATTCTAACCACCCTGCACGACTGTCTGGTGGCGGTGGCCGCCATCGCGTTCGCGCAGAAGTTCTGTCAGATCGCGCCGGACACCGCCGCGATGATCGGGCTTCAACCGTTCCGGCTGGACCTGACGCTGGTCGCGGCAGTGTTGACCATCATGGGCTATTCGATCAACGACACGGTCGTCGTTATGGACCGTATTCGTGAGAACAAGGGCAAACTGGATCATGCCAGCCGCGCGATCATCAACCGTTCGATCAACGACACGATCAGCCGAACCATCATCACAGGCGGTACAACGTTCTTTGCCGTGATCGTTCTGTACTCGATCGGCGGTGACGCTGTCCGCGGCTTCGCATACACCATGATTGTCGGACTGATTGTTGGTACGTACTCATCGATCGCGGTAGCGGCTCCGCTGGTGTGGTCGGAAAAGCATGAAACGACCCGTGGGTGATCCACCGAACGTGCTTCGGCTGGCACCCAGCGTGTCACGGGTAGTGTTAGGACAAAAAAGACCATGCCCGCGTTGGCGCGGGCATGGTCGATTGGTGTGGAGTGCGCGAGAGTCGGGGGTGGTTTGCGGGAATCGGTTGATCAGGATCCGATGGGCGGATTGATCGGTTGATTCGCATCAAGGTGAGCGAGCGAGTTCTGGGCGGCGAGTTCAATCATTGTGGTCGGGGTCGCAGTTCCCACCGCTGGACTGGCTTTCGAGCAGTTTGCGGAGGTACTGATTTTCGCGGCGTGTGGCTTCGAGGTCGAAAACAAGGTACTTGATGCTCAGCCGGAGGTAATCGAGCGATTCCTGGAGTTCGCCGACGGTGCGGCGCATTTTGGAGTGCCGTTCCTTGGCGTCGTCGGCGAGCGCGAGGAGTTGTTCCTTCTCGGGTGAGGGCATCTGCCCGATCTGCTGGAGAAGTTCGGTCAGTTTTCCTTGGAACTCGTTCTCGTTCATGCTGGTGCTCCGGTCTGAAGTTGGATGAGAGAAACGACTGTTATTCGTAAGTCACACGACGGAAGAAGGAAGTTGAAGGGGTGGGTCGGGAGTCAGATACGCGAGCGGTCGTGTGCTCACTGAGAAGAGAAACAACCACAGAGCCAGTCGGCCAAGAGATGGCGTGCCAGCGCGTGCGGAAGGCTCGTGGTCCGATAAAAATGGTCTTGAAGATGTGGGATTGAGGCCAAGGGTCGTGTTCGGCGGGACGAAGCGGCGGCGCGTCGCGTGCCGGATGCGCGGGATGTTGATAAAAATCAACGCGAAGCGTCGATTCGTCGCATCGCTTGTTGCCCGGCGGGCGGTGCTTCACGCGCGGCTTTGAGGAGCGCGCCCGCGTCGTGACGCCGAGCATCGATCATGAGTTTCTTGAGCTGGTCGTCGCGGATGAATGTAAACCGGCGGTAGACCTGCTCGAGTTCGTGTCGGCTGAAGACCGAAAGCGGATCTTTCAACCCAGTTTGAGCGGCGGCCCAGTCCAATAACGTCGCGCCCGAGTCGTTGTACTTATACAGGTTCAAGGTTGCTTTGAGCCGCGCGCCGAGGGTCGAGAATGGATCGGTGGTGGAATCAGGGAGTTTGAGGAGGGCTTCGCTGGAGGAAGGCGGCTTGATGGATTCGAGCCACCCGCCGCCGGATGGAGCGGACCCGCGAGCGGTATCCGTACTCCCACGCTCGACGGCGGCGAGTTCTCGCGCCGGCTCGGCGACGACGGCGGGTTCGGGGACCGCGGCGACGGGCTTGAGTTCGGCGAACGCCGTGGAGAGTACTTTGACCCCGGCCCGGTCGAAACGGATGGTGAGCCGTTGGCAGGGTTTGCCGTCGTGGGTGGTGGAGGAAGCGGCGGTGACAACGCCGTGGCCCCATTCGGGCTTGGTGGGATGTACGACGCGATCGCCGTAACTCCATTGCTGAGATGTCGGAGGCATGATGTGGCCTTGTCGCCGAGTGTTGCTGGATGACGAATCAAGCGAAACGCGGCGTCCCCAACCGCGGGCGACAGGCAGGAATACCCGTCCGATCCGCGGAAAAAACACAGAAAACGATCAATCAGCGTTCAGACACGAAGCACGAACGCACGGAAGTGGATCGAGCGGGTGTCGGCGTGAAGCGTGGATGCGTCTTTGCGTACCAGCACCCGGCGGTGAGCCGGGGCCGGACAACGTATCGGAAGCCTACAACCGAATTGCCCGTCAACCCCACATGCGCTAGTATACCACTTGTTGGGCCACAAATGCAAGTCTTGTGAATATCCTGCGGGAACTAGATTATCGCTCCCACGGTGCTGGATATCAATCGAAATGGAAACCAACCCGTGGATAGACGGGCAAAATGAAGTCGGGCGGGTGGTAAAACGGGCTTCTTGGTAATCGGTCGTCGGTGCTGAACCCGTGCAGAAACAGGCGTTCGGGGGTGGGGGGGCGGTGGGAAGTAGAAGGAAGATTGCTCCATGATCGAAGCGCTCAAGAGCGAAGAGATTGTTGATAAGATGGGCGGGCGGTTCAAACTCTGCACGCTGATCCAGCGCCGGCTGGTTCAGTTGATGGACGGCGCACGCCCGCTGGTCGAGCGAGAGGGGCGATCCGACCTCGAACTCGTCATCGAAGAGATCCTGCAAGGCAAGATCACGTTCGAGTACGATCCGTCAGCGGGCGCGGACTACAAGGCGATTCTCCCGCCCAAGCGCAAGCCCTCGCTGGCGTGAGATTCGCGCGGTGCGACTGACTGATTCGTCTTGTTTACTGCGGGCTGTTCTGCCCGGCCCGCGGGTGCCGCGGTTCGTGTGCGTGCGTACGAAATCAGACCGGGGCAGACGCATGGAAACATGGTGTGGTGATGCCCGACATGGTTCGAGATAAACGAATACTGGTGGGCGTGACAGGCGGGATCGCCGCGTACAAGACGGCGACATTGGTGTCTCGTCTGGCGCAGGCCGGGGCGCAGGTGACGGTCGCCATGACCCAGGCGGCGACGCACTTCGTGACACCGCTGACATTCCAGGCGCTTTCTGGGCGACCCGTGTACACCAGCGCGTGGGACCACATCGAATCGAGCGACCCGCAGCATATTTCATTGGCGAAGGGGTTGTCGCTGGCGATTGTCGCGCCCTGTACCATGGACTGTCTTGCGAAACTCGCGGCGGGGATGACCGACGATATCGTGACGCTGATCCTCAGCGCGGTAGACCGCAACGTGACGCCGGTGCTGCTCGCGCCGTCGATGAACACGGCGATGTGGGGACAGCCGAGCACGCAGCGGAACGTCGCACGGCTACGCGAGGACGGGTTTGCGATCGTGGGGCCGGGTGATGGGTGGCAGGCGTGCCGGCATGTCGGGACGGGGCGGATGGTGGAGCCGGAGGAGTTGATGCGGGAGGCGGAAAGAATCATCGCGTCGCACCCGTAGTACGAGTTGTTCAACTCGCGCCGGCACATCGTTTGGATGTGAGGATCGTGAACAGCGGCCTACTGTTTGCCAAGGCGCGAGTCTACCTCGACACCAGTTTTGTTTCGGCTTGTGTCACGACGCGCGAGGACGCCGGCAGTATCTACCGCAGCGAAGTCAGCCGCGAATGGATGATGACACAGAGATACCGGCACGATCTATTTGTTTCCGCCGAAGTCATCAACGAACTGGCTGACCCGAACTATCCAAAGTCTTCTGACGCACTCGGAATTGTGAAAGGCATTGCGCTCATCGAAGTTGACGAAGAAGTTCGTGGGCTCGCCAAGATTCTTGTTCGAGAGCTTGTCATGCCCGTTCCCGTCGGCGGCGACGCGGTTCACGTTGCTTCCTGCATCATCTATGAGATTGAATACTTGTTGAGCTGGAACGTGCGGCATCTTGTCAACCCCAATAAACTAGTCAATATGATACCTGATTCAATCCCCTGTTCAAGAATAAAAGAGGGTATTTGTGACATTTATTGCGACAAACTGAGACATGAGGGTAGATTTGTGCGTATAAATCTCAACAATGCTTGTATTCCTGCAACGGAGGATTACTTTTGTCCGAAGAACATAGTGAGAAGAAGTTGTTCAAGGTCAAGCCTTGGGGGAAGGCGACCAGAGAAGCGAAAAAGCTCTTCGCTTCGACTGAGGAGTACGTTAGGGTCCTTGGCCAACTTCGGTTGTTGAAGCACTGGCCTCCGCCTATTGAGACGAAAGTCGATGAGGTTGTCAGTTTTACACAAGAGGAAATCACATGCTCGGGTGTTCGTTTCCGGGAGATCAAGTTTACCAAATGCGGCTGGCTGAGCCACAACAAGAACCTTCGCGTATTCGCCTATATCGACGACACTAATCGAACTGTTTGGATTATTTACGGATACTGGAAGAGTGAGAACGATGCGATCGCGGATTGCATCAAACGAAAGGTTGCGAGGCGAGTGAACAACTTGCGAGCTTGGCTCCAAGAAGGTGGAGGTACTGCATGACTTCTGTGGAAGTGTCAAACGTGGGAAATGCCGATACAGCAATGAGGAAAATGATGGCGATTGCTGTGCCAATCACATTGGCGCAGCTTGACCCGCACAGCTTGAGTGACTTGTCTAGCTACGTGAAGTGCCTGGCCGAGGCTATCCAGAAGGGAGACCGGGATTCCATTCAAGAAATCAGCGAAGCCATCGCGGAAGTATTTGAGATCCCCGATACTGCTGAAGGCCAGACGGTTGAGGAAATGATCCACGAGGTTGAGCAGACCTCAGACGGGAAAGACGTTGTAGACAAAGTGCGGGCTGAGAATGAGTCATTCATGGCCCGATACGTCGAAGCCAAGGCCGAATCCAAAATCACCAGCCAGCGTGCTATGGCCGAGAAGTGCGGCGTAGCAGTGAACACCATCAACGCCATCGAAACCGAGCGCACTGTTCCGCAGTACAGGACAGTCGAGAAAATCGCCAGTGGCTTGGGCGTTCGTGTCGAGTGGCTACTATTGGGACAGGGGTCGAAAAAGCCGTAACAACCTGCTAGGCAAACACCCACACGCTGCCATCAGTGGCAGCGTTTTCGTTTTGACCCGCATTAAAGGTTCGTTCGCCGAATCGTGTAAAGATGGGCAACTTGCGTCAGGTACGTACTTCCGATAAACTAACACATCTACGTGTGGTGTGCCTGCGGTTCGGATACGTGCCGCCGTTGATTGTCACGCCGGACTCGCTCTGGGAGGACGCCACATGAATCAGCCGGGAGACAACGCCGCTACGTCGACGTCTAACACGGGTCGGGCGACGGCCTACTACGATGCATTTCTTGAGGAAGTCTGGGCACTCAAACGTGCGGCGTCGTTGCGCGCCGGTCACGACATCGACCGGCTGTGCGATCAACTCAAGGAGATTGAAAAGACGATGCCGAACCCGCGGGCGAAGAAGCCGGATCCGGGAGAGACGCGGCGAGAAAGGCTGGCGTCGTGAGGGCATGGCGACCGGTGGGGATGGTATCGGGTGCGGTCGTAGTCATCGGCACCCGTGTTGGCCCGGCTCCTGGAACCGGTCTGGGTTTCGACGGATATCGAGCGTCGTGTCGAGGCGTGTGCGATGCGTTGTTCAGCAGGGTTCTTAGGCTGTTTTTCGTTCCTGCCCGTGGCATGATCACACGCCGACCCGTCGGTTACGACTGAGGATCGTAATCGCAACCCAGGTTGGATCGCGCTCCATACCGCCTGTGGATGGAAAGACATTGTCGGCGCTGAGCGAGTCTGTGAGCGTACGCGATGGAAGGGGAGTACCACCTCGTTGTACACCGGAGCGTTCGATTGGTACCGAAAATACACACGGTGTTCAACACGAAGAAGGCATCGAGGCATCAAGTTCTCGAGTTCGGCCCTCGATGTTCGGTTTGGGGTGTGAGGAGGGCAAGAATGCTCGCGTGGGTACGGATGGATTCAAAACCCCGCCGGAGAAGATATTGGTGCTGCGCCCCAGCGCGCTGGGGGATGTGTGCCGGACGGTGCCGGTGGTGGCGGGTTTGAAGCGGGCGTTTCCGCACGCTGTGATCGATTGGGTAGTGCAGGACAGTTTCGTGGAAGCAGTGACGGCGCACCCGGCGGTGCGGCGGGTAATCCCGTTTCCGAGAAAGCGGTTCTCGGGGTGGTGGAAACCGAGCGTGGGACGGGAAGTCATCGCGTGGCTGTCATCGCTTCGGCGCGAGCGGTACGACGTCGTGCTGGATTGCCAGGGGCTGGCGCGCAGCGGGTTGTTCGCCTGGTGCAGCCGCGCGCCGGTACGAGTCGGGTACACGCAGGCGGCGGAGGGCGCGTGGCTGGCATCGACACGGCGCGTGGATGCGCCGATCGAGATGCACGCGGTTGATCGGATGATGCGGCTGGTGGAAGATGTCGTCGGAGCCGCGGTGGATCGGGACATGCGGCTGTATTCGCCTGTGGGTGCGTGGGAACGCTTGCGTGCGCAGATGGGGAGCGACGCGGCCTGGTTGGACGGTCGATACGCTGTGGTCGCGCCGACGAGCCGCTGGCCGGGTAAGTTGTGGCCGAGCGAGCGGTACGCGGCGGTGGTGAAAGCGATGGATCAGCCGACGGTGATCGTTGGATCTGAACATGAGCGTGGGCAGTGTCGGGCGTTGCTGAGTCTGTGCCGAGAGAACCCGAATGTCGTGGACGCGATCGGGAAGACGAGTATCGGTATGCTGATGGCGCTGGTGGAACGGTCGGGGCTGGTGATCGGGAGTGATTCGGCGTGCGTACACATGGCGGTGGGGTTCGATCGCCCGCTCGTCGCGCTGTACGGGCCGACGGACGCGGCGAGGGTTGGCCCGTATCGACGCGAGCACGGCGTGGTGCAGTGTCTGTGCGACGCCGATCGGTACGATCACAAGGATGAAGCGCACGGCCGCGCGATGATGCAGCGCATCACCGTGCAGGATGTCCAATCGAAAATAGAAGAAGTACTGGGAAGCCGCCGGTCCTCGATCGGCTCGCACCGATAGCCAAAGATGCGAACGCAGGGAGTAGACGATTGAATCGGGCGGTATTTTTAGACCGAGATGACACACTCATCGCCAACCGTGAGGTGACGGCCCACACGGATCATCCCGGCGATCTGTTTAGCCCGGCTCAGGTGCGGCTGCTGCCGGGAGTGGCGCGGGCGTGCCGATTACTCAAAGAGGCGGGGTACCTGTTGGTAGTCGTATCCAACCAGGGTGCGGTGGCGCGCGGGCGGTGTACGTGGTTTGATGTGAAGGCGTGCAACGATCGGATGCAGGAGTTGATTCGGCAAGAAAGTGGTGTGGGCTTGGACGGGGTGTATTTCAGCCCGTTTCATCCAAAGGGGACGGTGCCGCCGTACAACGTGGAACACCCGACGCGCAAGCCCGGGCCGGGGATGCTGGTGCAGGCAGCACAGGATCTGTCCATTGACGTCGGGGGATCCTGGATGATCGGAGACGCGCCGCGTGACCTCCAAGCGGCGATAGCCGCGGGCGTCGCGGATGATCGAGCACTGCTGGTGGGGCGATTGATGAACGCCCGGTTCTCGGACATGCCCGAAGCGGCGTCGTGGATCGTCTCGCACACGCCCTAATCGTTCGGTGCCGCGTCGGAGAGGAGGTTGACGTTCATCGCCTCGCGCTGGATACTGGCCATGGCGAGCATCGAGCCTTGGAGTGTGTCACTGGCCTGGTTGAACTCTTCGATCACCGATGTGTTCTCGAAGACGACCTGCCCGGTATCGGTGGAGAACGACCACCGGCCCCACTGCGATTCGAGCAGCCCGAGGTACGCCTTGGCGGATTCACCGAACTGCACCTGAAGCCGACGGAACTGGAGTTGCATGGGCAACTTGAACCCGGCGGCAAACTCGTTCTCGGCCCGAGCGAGTTCACGATGATCCAGGCCTTCTTTGACGAGCGAATCGCGGAACTGGCGTGGCGCGGCCTTGAGTTCATTGGCGAACGCCCGGTTCAGCATGAGGAACTGATCGATGAGTGTCAGGCGATGTTGGATATCGCCGCGGGATTTCATGGTGGATGGATCCAGACCGCCCAGCGATTCCAGTTCGTCGCTCAGAGCGTCGAAAGCGTGGTTGCGCTCTGCGAAAAAGGACATCAGCACCGCGGTGGCACGCAAGACCGCGGCGTCGTTACCGTCGAGTTTATCGGCCGCGTCAGCGAGAGCGTCGGCGGCACGATCGATGTCCGCGGATTCAACGACGGCGACCTCGCCGTGGGTCAGTTGGCGCCGCATGTTCCCGCTTAGGTTCGAGAGTGAAGCCTGGGCCTGGCTCATGATTTTTTGATCTTCTACGCTCGCGGTGGATTGCCAGGTCATCAGCCCGACGCCCGCGATGCTCAGGCACATCTGGACGCACATCGCAAGGTTGAGCACGCGGTTGGAACGGCGCATGAACAGGAACGGCACGAGCGCGATCACCAGGCTGCCGACCACGATGCCGGCGAACATCGCAAACGCCATGGTCATCGCGCTGGGCTGGGTAGAGATCGTCGCGTGTACGAGCAGTGTGGCCAGAAGGGCCGCGACGCAAAGCGTGGTCAGCGGATGGACATGCAGCGGATGCGTGCGAGAGACCGGCCCGGCCCCGCGGCGATCGCAGGATTCCGCTGCCGCGATGGTCGCAACCAGCGGCTTGACGGACGGCTCGTAACGGTCTGGTTCGCGGGCTGCGGTGCGTCCACCCTGTTCGTTGTGAGGTGCGGCGACGGCGGTTGTGCGACCGCCTTGTTCGTTGTGAGGCAGCGTGTCACCCATCGGCTTCGACGGGTTGCCCGACGGTGGGGGCGTTTGGAGGGGAGTCGGGGCGGCGCTGTTTGGTAGGCCGGGGATGAAGAACGAGTTGTCGGACATGCAATCGGCTCCTGCTGCTGGCGGTTACGCCGGGACGCTCCCGCGCGGCGACGTAAATGGAGATTCGGCGAGAACTGCGCGTGGCTTATCGCAATCCACACCGCACGCCACTTTCCCGAATGCGCGATCGGCACAACTTGCCGCTCGCGCGTTACCGGTACGTAGACTTGCGTGTGATCTACCTGGATAACAACGCCACGACTCGGCCGCACCCTCGGGTCGTTCGGGCGGTGGTCGAGATGCTCGAATCCCACTGGGAGAACCCATCGAGCGTGCATCGTGCTGGGCAAGCGGCGAGGCAGCGTGTCGAACTCGCACGCCGCGCGACCGCGGAACTTATCGGATGTAAGCCGCGCTCGATCACCTTTACGTCCGGGGGCACGGAGAGCATCGACCTGGCGATCCGCGGCGTCTTGCGTGCGACCGGCAAACGAGTGCTGGTGACAACCCGCGTGGAACACTCGGCCGTGCGAGACCTCGCCGAGTCGATCGAGAAAGAAGAGCACGCCGAGGTGCGGTTTGCCGACGTTGACCCGCGTGGGGTGGTGCGGATGGAGTCGCTCGAACGCTTGTTGTGTCCCGAGGTGGGCATGATCTCGATCCAGTGGGCGAACAACGAAACGGGTGTGATCCAGCCGATGCACGATGTCGCCGCGTTGGCCCGCGTGCGCGGGGTGCTGCTGCATTGCGATGCGACCCAGTGGGTGGGGAAGATGCCCGCGCGGATCGGCGCCGCGGCGAGTGACGGGGAGAACGCCCGGGAGGGCGAATCGCTCGACGCGGACTTCGTAACGTTCTCGCCGCACAAGTTTCATGGGCCAAAGGGAGTGGGCGTGCTGTACACCAAACCCGGCGTGCGGCTGTCGCCCCGGCTTCGCGGTACGCAGGAACTTGGGCGGCGCGGCGGGACGGAGAACGTCCCCGGCA
>JBGSIF010000291.1:0-14815 GCA_041742635.1 Phycisphaerales bacterium | reverse complement strand
CGACACCGTCCCGGCCAGCACGTCCGCCAAGCCGTTCCCCTCGGGCAACTTGTACACCCGCTGCATCCCGGGCCGCCGGAAGTTCGCGTCGATTATCAACACCCGCTCGCCCGACCCCGCGCACCCGAGCGCCAGGTTGCTGGCCACCGTCGTCGCCCCCGACCCCGGCATCCCGCTCATCACCAGCAGCGACTTGTGCCCGCTGTAATCCATCTTCTGGATCAGCGGTGCGCGCAACTGCCGGAAACTCTCCGTCACGACACCATTGGGTGAATCTCGGAACGTCGTCTCGATCGACACGGGCTTCGACGGATCCTCGCTCGCCTGCGGCACGATCCCCAGCACCTTCACCCGCGGGACCATCGCCGCTTCGTGCGGCCCACGCACCCGCTGGTCGAGTACCTCCCGCAGGAAGATCAGCCCGCCCACCAGTGACATCGCCAGGATCCCACCCAGCGGCGCGAGCATCTTCAGCCGTGGGAACGACATCGCCGTCGGCGTCTCGGCGGGCTGGATCACCCGCACCCGGTCGCCCACCGCCTCCGAACTCGCGTTCTGCCGGAAGGTGAACAGGTCCGCCTCGGTGTACGCCGCTTGGTACCGCTGCAAGTCGTCCTGCAAACGGCTCAGGTCGTTCTCGATTTGATCGAACCGCACCTTGGCCTGCACGATCTCTTGCCGGCGGGTGTCGAGCGTTGCGTTTTTTTCTTCCAGCGATTTTTTCTGACTATTCAGCGAATCGATCGCGGACTGAATCGAATCGATCTCTCCCGCCCGCATCTCCTGAAGTTTCGTTGCTTCGTACTCATCTTTGAGCCGGGTGGAGGCATCGATGTTCGCGCGGATGCTCGCCACATCCGGATGGTTCACCAGGTACCCTTGCTTCAGCAGCGCGCTCTCGCTGTCTTTGAGCGAGGCGATCTTCTGCTGGTACTGGTTCATCACGGGATCCCGGTCCAGCCGCTCGCGGAGCCGGTCGGGGATATGTTGATCCGTCCTGTTCTCCTGCAGTTGCTTCAGGTACCCTTCCATCTGCGACATCACGCTGCTCAGGTCCGTGTTCACCTTCACCATCTCGCGTGCGATATTCTCTTGTTCCATCGACGGCGCGGTCGTCCGCATGTCCATGTCGTCGAGTTTCGCATCCTTGAGCAGTTGCCCTCGCGTGGTAATCAGGTCGCGGATCGATGTTTCAAGAGAGTTGATTTTCTGCGTGAGCGCTTGGCGCTGGTTGGACGAGTTGCTCTGCCCGCGCGAGCGATGATCCTCCATGTACGCTTCCACGACCGCCGCCACGATGATCGCCGAGTCGACGTCCTTGTGCGTGCTCATCGACAGTTCCAGCAGGCTCGTCTGCGGCAACATCCTCGCCGCCACCTTCTTCTGCAGTTCCCGTACCGCTTTGTCCACGTCGATCGCGCCCTTCGCATCCACATACGGCTTCGCCCAGTCCGTCCGGATGAAGTTTCGGTCCTTCACCGCTTTGTTTAGCACGATGTCCGACGTCATCAACTGGATCTGCGTACCCAGGTACCGCTCCTGCTCGTCTCGGCTCTGCGGCACCCGCACGATCGCCGTCGACACGCTTTCGATCGGATCCTGCACCTGGAACATCGCCTTGGCCGTCCACAGCGGGTACTTCTTTACCAGCACGAAGTGCGCACCCACGCCCAGACCCGTCCCGATCAACAGCGCCAGCACCAGCATCGGATAGTACTGCTTGAGCAGTTTGACCGGGTCGATACTCGACGCCGCTCCGACGGCGGGCGCGCCGGGGGAGCCGCTCCGGGCGCTGGCTTGCGCGTTCGTCATCGTTCGGAGTGGGGGGGGCGGTGCCATGGTCATGTTCTACTACCTTTTCTATGCAGTTCGCCCGTTCGACGGACCTGCGCACTTCTTTCTTCGGTTCGTCGGGGCCGACCCTCATACTCGTTCTTCGATCCCGATCCACTCCACACTACCGCGCAACTTTCTCTCACCCGTTCTGCATCACAAACCGATTCTGTACATGTCGGCTATCGCACGGATCCAAACATCGCCCGCACACATCGGCGGGCCTTTCGGTACAACAACTTCTCAGCGGGCTTGGCCGTCGTTGCCAACACATGCCGCATTACGTCTCTCGGCTCCCGCCGGTGCGGACACCCTCGAACTTTTCCTTCCCAGGGTTGCCCGAATCCTACCTCACAACGCTTCTCTCGCTCGGTACGCCGCGTCTCTCATTCGGTCCGCGGCGAGCCATCAGCCCATCGCCGCCACCTCGGCCTTGATCTTTTCAAACTCTTCCGCGAACCGCGCCCGAACCTCTTCCGATTGCCGGATGATCTCCCGGGCGTACTCCACGAACTTCTGCGCTTCCACTCGGTTCCCCTGTGCCGCTCGCAACTTCGACAGGTGCAGGAAGATCGCCGTGCGTTCGCTTTCGCTCGACGCATACGCCTGCGCCTGCACCAGCGCCTGCTCGGCCTTGTCGTAGTTCTTCAGCCCCAGATGCACCGCGCCCAGCGTGTCCAGCACGCTCGGGTTGTCCGGCAACGCCAGCGCGGCTTTTTCAGCGTACACCACCGCCTCGGCCGGTCGGTTCAGCACGGTCGCCAATGTGAACGCCACGTTGTTGTTCATTTCCGCGTCGTTCGGATCGACCTGCAGCCCGCTCCGCCACGCCGCCAAGGCTTCGTCGTGCTTCTTGTCCGAGTGCAGGCGAGACCCGATGGCCGCATACGCGGCAACCCGCACGTCGGTCGATTCGCCCCCCTCGCCGATCTGCTTCAGTGCCGCCAGCCCCTCCGCCATTGATTCCGGCGCATCGCCCTTCAACTTGTTGTGCCACACCGCGAACCACGACTTGTACCCACTCTTTGGCTCGAGCGCCTTCAGCGCGGCGAGTTGGTCTTTCACCTGTGGATAGATCGTCGCCAGCCCTGTATAGAAAATTCCCACCTGCGCCGCCTTGGTCTGATCGACCATCGAGAGCGCGGTTGCCAGGTCTTGGGTCGCTTCGGTGACCTTCCCCCGCTTGAGTTGCACGCGAGACCGCACGATGAGCAGCCGAACGTCTTTCGCCGTATTCAGTTCCGGCGTCGCCAGCACCGCGATGGCCTTGGTCAGGTCCGGCTTGCTCGACTTGAGCAGCGCGTCGATGTACCCCGACGCGGTCGTCGGGAACTTGTTGCGCTCCCACAGTCGTGCGCCGTACTCCGCCGCCGCGTCCCATTTTTCCAGCCGCGCCATCGTGTCGCGCGCCCGCAGCAGCCACCCCGAATCGGTCGGCGCACGCTGCACCGCCTGCTCGATCTCGACCACCACCTTCTCCGGCTGCTTCGCCAGCACGTACACATCGATCAAGTCCTGACGCAGCGAACTGTTGTCCGGATCGAGCGCAAGCCCTTCTTTGAGTACCTTCGCGGCATCATCGAACCGATCCCGACGCATGTGCAGCACCGCCAGCCGTTGCCGTGCGATGTACGACTTCGGATCGATCAGGATCGCCTGTTTCAGGTCGTCCTCGGCGTCCTTCTCCCTCGCCCTGTCGCCCATCAGGAAGTCGCCCCGCTTCACGAACGCATACGCGCTCGACTTATCCACGCTCACCGCCTGGTCGTACGACTTCAGCGCGCCCTCACGGTCGCCAAGCCCCGCCAGCACATCCGCGCGCACGACCAGCATACTCGCGTTATTCGCTACCTCGGCCTCTCCCTTCGCATCGATTTTCGCCTTCGCGTCTCGCAATCGACCCGACCGCACCAGCGACGAAAGCACCCGGCTTTCCACCATCACTAGGTCCGTCGGCTTCGTCGCCGCGATTTTGTCGAACACCTCGATCGCTTTATCAAACTGCCCGAGCGAGTAATACGCCTCGGCCAGTTCTCGGTCCGCACGCATCACCTTCGGATCCTGATGCTTCGCCCCGTCGCGCAGCGTCACCAGCGCCGCTTCCGACTGCCCGTACCGCATCAGCAGCGCGGCGAGCGCGACATACGGCTCCTCCGTGTGCTTGTCCGCCGGGAGCGATGTGATGTACTGATTGAACTTCTCCGCCGCCGCTCTCGCGTTCCCCTGCGCCAGGTTCCAGTGCGCGTCTACTTCCAGATACCGCGCGTTCAGAGCGTCTTTGCTGCGAAGTTCGTCGATCAACTTCCTCGCGCTGTCCCAGTCCCGCGCGTCGATGAGCAGCACCGCCAGCGCATAGTTGTTCTGCTCGTTCTCGGGCAGACGCTCGCGCTGCTTCCGGCGAACCTCGATCGCCCGGTTCTTGTCCCCCGCCGGCGCGACCGATTCGGCCAACAGCCATAAATCCACAAAGTCCGGCTCACCGCCGGCCACGCCTTGCTTCGCCCGCGCGAACGTCAGCGCCGACGCATACGCACGCTGCGCGATCTTCACTCGCAGCGAACCGACCACCGATTCCATGTCGTCGGGCTTGATCTCCAGCGCCTTCTCGAACGCCGTGTCCGCGGCGTCCAACTGCCCCAACTGTGCCCGCACCGCACCTAGCAGCCGCCACGCCGTCACATTCAATTTGTCTTTCACCAGCGTCTCGTCCAGCGTCGTCGCAGCTTCGGCGTACCGCTTCTCCGCCATCTCCAGCCTCGCCCGGAACGTCAATCCGCCGACGTTGTCCGCGTTCATCCGCGCCGCGGATTCGGACAGTTTCTTCGCCTCTTCCATCTTTCCGTCGCGCACCGCGTCGCCGAACTGCAGTTCGATCACGCCCGGCGCGTCGGGCTTCAGCGCGGCCGCCTTGGCCAGTTCTGCTTTGGCTTCTTCCGTTTTTCCGAACTGCCGGAACACCAGCGACCGTGTCACCAGCCGCGTCACCTCATCCAGGCTCGTGTTCGCTTCCACCTGCGCCAGTCTTGCCGCCAGCGGGTCCGTTTCGCTCAGACCCGAGACAAACTGCTTTAGCGTCGCATCGTCGGCGAACGCCGCCAGCCCGTTGTTCGCGGCTTCCAGCGCGCCCGCCCGGTCGTTGGCCCCGCTCAGCACCTGCACCAGTGCCCGGTGCAGCCGAACGTCTTTCTGTTTCGTGATCCCGTCCCGCAACTTCGCCGCCGCCGCCGTGTGTTCTCGGTTCACTCCGGTCACCAGTTCTTCAACCTCGGCGAGGATCCGGATCACCGGGTCCGTCGAGTCCTTGGCCGCCTGAATGTTCACCAGAGTCTTGCGGATATCAGCGATCACCTCATTATTCGGCTGGAGCGCCAGCAACTCGTCGCACCGCGCGATCGCCCCTGCGTAGTTCTTCAGTTGCCGCTCCACCTGCACCATCTGGAACAACGCACGCAGGTTCGTCGGCTCTCGTTTCAGCACGTTCTCGTACTGGGTCTTGGCACCGCCCAGGTTCCTCATCATCGCCTGCAAATCCCCCTGCAGCGCCAGCCCCTCGACGTTCTTGTTGTCCGTTTTCTGGTTGAACTCGTCCAACTTGATCCGCGCCGCCGCCGACTTGTTCTCGGCCAGCAGCAGCCGCGCGTCCAGCAATAAAATCGCCGTCTCGCCCTCGCCCGTGTAGTCCACCAGCCGTTGCCGGAGCGACTGCGCCTCGGCGATCAACTTCGCCCGGTCGGCCGCCGACATGTCCGGCGTGATCGTTGCGATCTTCGCCGTCACTTGCTGCACCATCGCCTCGGCCCGCTGACCGAACAGGTACACCCCGTCCAGGCTCAGCGGTAAGTCCGGCAAATCCGCCGCCAACTGATACGCCTTGATCGCCTCTTCCACATTGTTCGCCTGCATCGCCGCACGCCCCTTGGCGATCAGCAGCGTTGCGTTCGTGGGATGAGCCTTGAGCAGTTCGTCCAGAAACGAGATGGTTCCCTCCGGCCCGATCCGCGGCGACGACATCGCCATCCCCGCCGTCGCCACCGCCGTTGCCGAATCAAACACCTCCGGCTTGGCCCGCTTGACCGCGTCCATCAGTTCTTGCATCTTGTCGTGGAAGTTGACGTACAACTGCCCCCATGTCAGCGTGTTCTTCGCTTCGATCACCGCCCGGTTCATCTCCAGTTGCAGCAGGGTGAGCCGCACGCGGACCTCATCGGGGTGTTGCTGTACGAACGCCACGAGCATGTCCCGCGCTTCTTGGCCAAGCCGATCGGCCGCCGCCGGGTCTTTGGCTCGTAGTTCGCTCGCTTCCAGCACCATCAGGCTCGCCTTGGCGTTGACGGCCTGCGCATCCGCCGGGTCGGCTTTGAGCGACGCCTCGATCGCCTGCCGCGTCGGTTCCATCAGGGTTCCCGACAACCCGACCCCCTGCGACCGTATGACCGCCACATTCGCAATGGCCACATACCTCTGCAGCGCGGCCGCCTGTGCCGCATCATCGAACGCCCCGATCGAGTCCTTTGCTTCCTCTGCCAGGTTCTGCCACGCCTCCACGCTCGTCGGCGAGAACTTCTCGATCCGCTCCAGCGTCCAGTCCAGATACTCCCGCTGCACCGCCACATCCTGCGGGGCCGAGTTCCTCAGCCCCACCCACGCGCCCGTGTAATCCTGCTTGAACGTATCGATGTACGCCTGCTGCGGCGACGGGGTCAGCTTCCCCAGCGCCTCTCGCCACTTCCGGCAGAACTCCGGGTTCGTCGGCTCTCGAAACACCGCACGCGAATAAAACACCGACGCTTGCTCGATCGCCTTCGCCTTCTTCTGCTTGTCCACTTCCCCCGCGGCTTCCTGCAACTTCTTCTCCCCCAGTGCGGCGTACTCCGCCCCGTTCTTGCGCAGCGCATACACACCCGCCACCATCACCCCGCCCGCCAATACGATCAGCCCGATCGCCAGAAATACAACAAATCGAACGTTCACGCGTGAGGCCATATCGTCGCCCTTCTTCTATTTCCGCCTTCGTACTCGCACCATCCCCCATCCCCCTACTCCCCACTCCCATCCCCCATCAACTTCTTGTCATACGTCCCCGTCCGCACCTTCACCCAGTCCGGCACGCACAGCATGATCTCAGGCAGCATCTCGCCCAACAGCGATGTCGCCGCGTCTGCCAGTTCCTGCGGCGACTTCACCATCGGGCTTGATACCTGGACCTTCAAGTAGTACGCATAATCATCCGTCAGGTTAAACGCCAGCAGCCGAACGTCTTCCGCACGCGACGCCAGCCGACCATTGGCAATGAAGAAATACCCCGAGTGAATGACCATTCCCGTCTTCGGGTCCGCGAAGTCGGTGATCCGTAGGTTGACTTCGTTCTTCAGCCCCGCCGCGGTCCCGTCGCCGATCGTCAGGTCCAGCGGCAACACCACTTCTTGACCATTACGGTTCGAGTTCCGCATGTGCAGCCGTGTCGCCGTGACCACCTGCTCGCCCGCGAACCCCGCGGGTACCCCAGACGCTTTTCTCCACCGCGACGCATCCAGCCGCAGCGGCAGCACCGCCGTCCCCGTATTGATCACGAACCCGCCCCCCACCATGCACCGTTCCTGCACATGCGGCACCGTGTCCACCATCCCCGTGTAATACGCCAGGTGCAGTTCCAACGCCATCGGACGCTTTGGGTCCAGCGGGTTCTTCTCCATATACACCCGCGTCAGATAGTTCTCTGTCCCCAGCGTCTTCTTCACGTCCTCCGACAACTCCTGATCCTTCCCGACTTCTTTCCAGAACTCCGTCTCCCGCGGCACCGCCCGCACCGCATACTCCGCCTGGATCGGCTTCTTGCGCAGGTACAACTTGAACGCGTTCACCGCCGCCGACATCCCCCCGGCACCCAGCACGAGCGTCATGAGACTCACGATAAACGCAGGTTGAATAAGTGCTCGTGCCTTCATCAGTTGCTCATCCGTACCCGTAGTGCGAGTTTCCAACTCGCACCCCTCCCTCTCACCCCCCATCCCCCATCACGACTCACCACTCCGCCACTCCCCCCACCCACCCCTACCCCTACCCCTACCCCTACCCCTACCCCTTCACCGATTTATTCAGCGCCCACACGATCCCCATGTACACCAGGAACCCCGGCACCAACAACAGCGTCCCGATCAGCGTGTGCGCCTCACCCGCCGCCAGGTTTGGATCCCACAGCGTCAGCAGCCCCAGCACCGCGATCCGCACGACATTCAGCATCAGCGCCACCGGCGCGGCGAGCAGCACCAGCACCACCCGCTGCCACCAATACTTGCACCCCACTAGCGCCACCGCCGCCCCCAGCGCCACGAACGCGATCAACATGCTCATCCCCGAGCACGCCTCGGCCACATCCAATGGATGCATCACCCCGCTCGAATCCACAATCTCCAGCGTCGTCCCCTTCCGCTGCGCGTTCACCCCAAGCACCTGCAGCACTACGTCGCCCCCTTGCGCCGCCCACTGCTTCAGCCGGAACGTAATCTGGATCATGATCATCTCGGAGATCGTGACCATGAACACCAGATACCCGATCGGCAAAAACACATGCCGCATCACCCCAGGCCCCAGCATCAGCAGCACCATCCCGAACAACGTCAGGATCGCTGAGTACCCCTGCCCCATGTGGTTCGGCACCCCCACCACAAAGAACGGATACGCCAGCACCCCCAGCAACAGCGGCGCCAGCCCCGGCCAGTATGCCCGCACACGCTCCCGCATCACCGCGTCCCGGCACTGCCAAATCAAATAGCAACTGATCGCTGGCACAAAGAACGAGTGCGACCAGTCGCTGCTCTGCGAACTGTGCAGCGCCTGTGTGTACAGCCAGTTCCAGAAATACACCACAAACGCACCGAGCAGCAACCCGGTTTTCACCAGGTTCTCCGGCAGCGTCAATGCCTCCAGCAGCGACCGGGGCGAACCGCCCGCGCGCACCGAGTCCCGCCCGGCGCTCCCCGCCGCCGTCGGAGCCGACCCGGAATGACTCGTCGCTGTCGTCATCAAGCCTCAAACACACTCAACATAACGCCCCTTCCTCATCCCGTCCCCCAAATCCCATCCCCCTTATCGATTCAACGACCGATCCACGCCGAACACTTCGCCGCCGAAGTTGCGGTCCAGCAGGAACCCGAACCCATAACTCGCCCGGATCCCTTGGCGGAACACCGCCAGCGGGAACGCCCAGAAGTTCGTCCCGATATTAATGACGTCGTCCGGTTTGATATACACGTTCGGCTGCGACTTGTTCGCTATCGCCCCGTAGTCCAGACGGATCGTCGCTTCGCGGTCGTTCGCGATCCGACGCGTGATATCGACGCGCGACGGGATCGCCTGTCCCGCCAGCCCGTTCGCCGCCGCGATGGCCTGCTGGAGCGTGATCTTCCCCGTCGGCGGGATCCCATACGCGCCGGGGTTGTTGATCGCACCTTCGATGTAATACAACCCCGTGTCCGGCACCGGCACCCGGATCACGTCCCCAGGGCGGATCACGATGTTTACGTCCGCATGCCCCGCTAGCAGCCGCTGCGCCGGCACCTCGATCACGCGCTGTGTCATCACATCCGCCGCGATGTTCTCCTTCGCCAGTGGATCGATGCTCGGTGCCGTCGGCGTCGCCCGTGGCGACCCCAACGTCTGCTTCGTCCACTGCCCATTGATGAACACCCATTTCGTCTTCGCTCTCGCCGGCGTCGCCACCGTCTCCGGCTGCGGCGAAGCCGCTGGCGAGTTCCCCGGCAGCCGCTCGTCCACCAGATCAATCTCCGGCTTCTTCTCCGGCTGCCGAGCCGTACCCGCATTCGCATTCAGTGGACCGGGCGTCCCGCCCGGCTTCCCAGCCCCCGCTCCACCAACTGCTCCCAGCGTACCCCCCGCCTTCCGCCCCATCACCCCCGGCGATCCCGGTGCCCCCGCGCCCTTCTCACCCTTCTCCAGAATCTCATTCATGATGTCCTTCACATCCTCCGGCTTCACCGGCGGAGCGGTCTCCGGCACCACCGTCGGCACCTCCGGGGAGGCCGGCGGTGCCGAGATCCCCCGAACCTCATCACTCAGCGGCACCTGTCGGATCACCAAAATCTTCTGCGCCGACTCGCTCACGCCCCCCGCCGCCGTCAACGCTTCCAGCAACCGGTAATCCGGCTTCGGAATAAAGTACCCGCCGGGATTGGCCACCCCGCCCGTCACGCTGAACGTCTGTTGACGCTGCGCACTCACGGTCACCAGCACCTTCGGGTTCGCCAGGATCTCTTTTTCGCGGATCACCCGCGCGATGATCTCCGTCACTTCCGCGTCCGT
Organism: Phycisphaerales bacterium; assembly: GCA_041742635.1. Lineage (GTDB taxonomy): Bacteria > Planctomycetota > Phycisphaerae > Phycisphaerales > UBA1924 > JTS-AC122. Next base: position 4,663 of record JBGSIF010000291.1, on the reverse strand, counting down.
CTTCCCCAGCACGTACAACGACCCGACCTTCGGGAAGTTGATATAACCACGCTGGTCCACGATCGCGGGTATCACGTCCGTCCGCGCGCTCTGCGAGAAGTTCTCGATCTGTACCTCGACCTCGTCCGACGGCCCCAGCCGATACGCCATCGCCTCGGCGATCAGGTCTTCCCGGGCCGGTTCGCTGGTCTCGATCTGGTCCTGCGGCAACTCTTCGATCGCCGCCAGCCGCTCCAGGATCGGCACCGACGTGGCCGTATGTTCCCAGTACCCCACCACGCTCGGGTCCAGATACGAATCGACCTCGCACCCGCCCATCGTCACGCCCAGCCCCCCCAGCATCAGCCCGCTCGCCGACATCACCAGCCGTGCCGCCCGAGGCGCGCGCTGATTGAACACATGCTGGTTCCGCCGATTCTGTCGTCGATCACTCACAGGCCCGCTCCTTCACTCGATCTTTGGTTGCGTCCTTGAAACTGATGGAATCCCGATCGGCGAGTCCGCCTCTTACGCCTTGCCCTGTCGCGCAGTTCTTGCCGGTGCCGTTCCTCTGTCCGGTTCGGGGGGGGGCGTCTCACAACGCCGCCCGGCCCGCCTTGCTTCCGATTGACTCTCCGATGCAGCGAATCGTCACTATCGGCCCTTTTGACCCTGAATACTCTGTTACCGGCCCACTTTTACCCGTTTCTGCGCCATCTCGGGCTTCTTGGCCCGTTCCCCGCACCACCCCTTTGCCCGCCCTTCCTACACTTTCGAGTCATGCCTAGCCCTTCCCACCCGGTCCCACCCCCCGACGCCCGCACCGTCGCCCGTCATCCTCGTCCCCTTGGCGGGGATCCGCTCCGTCGGATGGATAAGCCGATCGTAAGCCTATCCGGGTTAGTCCTCAATAACCTCGATTCCGACCCGCAACAACTCACAACCAAGCGAAAACCACCCTGGCTCCGGGCCAAAGTCCCCGGCGGGGAGGCTTACTCACGTCTGAAGTCCATTATTGACCGCCATTCTCTCCATACCGTCTGCCAGGAAGCCAACTGCCCCAATATGGGGGAATGTTGGGCACGGGGCGTCGCCACCATCATGATCCTCGGCGACACCTGCACCCGCGCCTGCGGCTTCTGCAACGTCAAAACCGGCCGCCCCGCCACCCTGGACCTCGACGAACCCCGCCGGGTCGCCGAAAGCATGCGACTCATGTGCGAAGACTCGCACATGAAGCACATCGTGATTACATCAGTGAACCGGGACGAGTTGCCCGATGGAGGTGCCTCAATTTGGGCCGAGACCATCGTCCGAACCCGCGAACTCTGCCCCGATCTATCTATTGAGGTTCTGATCCCGGACTTTGAAGGGAACTGGGACGCCCTTCAGAAGGTCATCGACGCGAAACCCACGATCATCAACCACAATCTGGAGACCGTCCGCCGGATGTACCCGGCGGTCCGCCCCAGTGCCAAGTTCGACCGATCCGTTGAACTGCTCCGGCGGGTCAAAGAAGCGGGAATGATCGCCAAAACCGGGATCATGGTGGGAATTGGTGAGAAAGATGAAGAAGTATTGGACTTGCTCGATCAGGTCCAAGAGGGCACCCGTACCGGGAAGCCCGATTCGTGCGATATTTTGACGATCGGGCAGTACTTGCAGCCGACGCGGAACCACTTGCCGATCGATCGGTGGGTGACGCCGGGGCAGTTTGAAGTGTTCCGCGACGAAGGGCTTCGGCGCGGGTTCAAGATCGTGGAGAGCGGCCCGTTGGTCCGATCGAGTTACCACGCCGACCATCAGTCCGAGTCGCTGGGGAGACTCTTGCAGGGATAATTCGTGCGGTTGGTGCCGGTGTTGCCCGAAGGCCGGGGTGCCCGAGTGCAAGTTATCGGCGTGGCCATCTGCGATTCAGGCCTCGTGCTTGAGGAGTCGGTCAACTCCAGCCACAAGCGCAGCCAAACTGGGGGAGGCAGGGTTCGTGAGGTTGAGGTGTGGGGAGATCGCCGTTGCCCATTCGTGCTTCTCTCGCCCGCTGCACTTTGCCGGGTCGTGGCCAAGACATTCCGCGAGTCGCTCCCACGCTCCGCAGACTACATCAACGTCGTACTGGTCGAGATCGGAAATGTTCGCATGGGCATACGCCTTACGAACCGCCTTTGGTTCAGCGATAAACCAACTTTCGGTTTCCTCCACCGCTATGCGGAACAGGCAACGCGGCGGCTTCGTGGGGAGGGCATCGTAGAGGTCGAGTAGTTCCTGCTTGAGAACCTTGCAGTTGTCTCGATCGGCGTCTACCACAACGACGACCGCGACTTCATATCCTCCTTGGGTCTGTAGCCCAATGTTTTTGAGCTTGATGGGTAACTGCGTCAGCAGAAAATCGTGGCCCGCTTCCGGTTTCTTCAGTCGATTTGCGTGCGAGGGTAGTTTGCCTTTTCCCCGATGAGGATGGATACGAAAATGCTCCCCCTCGTTCAGTTTGAGGCGACGACTCAGCACCTCGCGTAACGCTGGTACGTCGGAGCTCCCCTCACAAAGAACCTCAATGAATCTCATGGATTCCCACCTCCGAGGTGGTTGCTGTACCACAGGCTGCCGAGTGGTATGCCATCTTCCACCATCCCGACGACTGCTGGATCACTGCCCGCGCAACAAACCGTGCTAGCACCGTCTTTGCCCTTCGACAGGACAAAGACCTCCTCGGGACGAAGCGCATCGACGAAGTAGTTTGCGTGAGTCGTCACAAGCACCTGCGGCCCGCCGGGCGTGTTGGCTCGCGTCCGCATTTCTGTGGCGAGCGGTCCGAGCACCTGGTGATAAAGGCCGTTCTCTGGTTCCTCGATCCCGATAAGGGGCGCAGGCTTTGGATCTTCAAGCAGCAGCATGTACGCGAAATACTTGAGCGTTCCATCGGACATGCTCGGTGCGTAGAAAGGATCCTTGTACCCGCGATCGTTGAACTGCAGCAGCAGTCGCCCATCTTCCGCTGGTTTCGAACTGATCTTCTCGATGCCGGGAATCTTGTGACCCACTTGTTTGAGAACCGCGTCGAATCGTTTGGGATGTTCCTTCTGAAGGAACTGAACATAGTTTGCAAGGTTGTCTCCTCGCTTATTAAGTTTTCGTTGCGCTCCAGCCATGGGCATGCCGCGCGCCAAATCGGGTACAAAATATGATAGATACCAGCCCTCGAGGAACTCTCGAAATCGCACAATGTTGGGGTACTCGCTGAGGTTGCCCAACGACGCAATTGCAAGCTTTCGTGTATCGTCAAGTGCGATCGAGACTTTCTCTTGACCGCTCGTTCCAGTCCCAAACTCTCCTGCGTAGACGTCTCCACGGCCTGCTTTCAAGTTGACAAACGAGAACGGCTTCCCGGACGAGTATCCCAAGCGTCGTTGCCGAAATCTCTCCTTTTCGACAAATGGGCGGCCTGATTTGTCTACGTTCACCCACAAGGAGTAACTGATAGGACGTTCATTGTCGCTGTCTCTATCGCGGTAGTACAACTCAAACTTGATCGCTTCCGTCGCGCCCTTTGTCCGCAATCGATCGAAACCACCTCGCATATCTCGCTCACAGGCTTCTTCAACTCCATCGGCCAAGCAGTCCTTTAGAAAACCGAACGCATCGAGCAACGTGCTCTTGCCACTTCCATTGGGACCGATCACGGCCATCATCGATGGCAACGGAGAACCATCCTGATGTTCGAACGTCTTCCCGAGTGTTACATCACGCAACGCCCGATAGTTCTGGATGGTGATGCCTTCGATCCGTGCCATATGTGCTGCCCTAACTCATTGTGATCTTTGAAGACGCGCCGTGAAAGCGGCAATAAGCCTTGTTCTCAGGCACGTTGCAAACAGGAGACGAAACTTACGTGGTCGGTCAACTCTAGGTATCGGTCGATCCCGTGCGATACGCACCGAATCTGGAATTCCTCCTTGTTTCGCCGTTTTACTCCTCCACCCCCATCATCAGCACCAACCCCGCCGCGAACGCGCCGCAGAGCATGAACAGCCCCGTGGACTGCGATACCAGGGTGCTGACGAGCGAGAAGGCGACGGGGCCGAGGATCGCGCCTTTGTAGACCATCCCCCACAGCCCGAAGAACTCGGCGGCCTTGTCGGGGGGCGTGAAGACGCCGACGAGGGCACGGCTGGCGGTGCCGATCCCGCCAAGGGCGAAGCCGATCACCGCCGCGATGGGCCAGAAGTACATCGGGTTCCCCTTCAGGAGTTGCAGGAACGCCAGCCCGAGCGTCCCCACGATCCACGCGGCGAGGAAGAACATGACCGTGCGGCGATGCCCGAGGCGGTCTTGATACGTCCCGGCACCGAACGCGCCGACGCCGGCGGTGACGGACATGATCAGGGCCATGATGATCAACTGCCCGATCTCAAAGCCCAGCGAGTCGCCGATGGAACCCGCGAAGTACACGACCGTCTGCGTCCCCAAACTGTAAATAAAGAAGACGGCGAGGAAGCGGAAGAGGCCGCGGTGTTGCCGGGCCTCGCGGACAGTGTGCAGGAGCCGACGGAAGGCCGCGCCGACGAGTGTTCCGGCGGGCGCCGTGTGCGGCCCGGCGGCGGCGTGGGTGATCGCGGGTTTGACTTCTCTCAGCACCAGCACCAGGGGCATCATCCCGGTGAGGAACCACAGCGCGTCGAAGACGAAC
>JBGSIF010000290.1:0-26222 GCA_041742635.1 Phycisphaerales bacterium | reverse complement strand
CCGGCATAGACCGGGGCGGCGGTGAACTCCCCGACGAGGAGGCCCGAGGCGTTGGCGGCGGCTGCGACGGCGTTCTCGATGTGCTCGACGATGAGGTTCTCGCCGAAGGCGTTGATGAAGTGGCGATGTCGTCCGACGATGCGGAGGCGGGCGGGGCCGTCGCCGCCGCGGCCGTCGAGCCGGGAGGGGATGGAGTCGAACTCGACGACATCGCCGATGATGTAGCGCCAGAGGCCGGCGCAGGTGCTCATGGTGACGACGTAGCGTTGGCCTTTTTCGACCTGGTCGCAGGTGAAGGCGCGAGCGGTTGGGGAATCGATTTCTTCGAGTGGGATGAACTCGTAGAAGTTGCCGATGTCGGAGAGGAGGCGGAGGCGTGGGTCGCCGCGGGTGTCCTGCATGGCGATGAAGCCTTCGGAAGCGGGGTAGAGTTCGAGTCGGAAGGGGATGTCGTCGCCGGTAGGGGAGCCGGAAAAGAGTTGACGGACGCGGGGGTCGAAGGGGGCGTATTTGACGCCGCCGTGGACGAAGATGGTGAGGTTGGGCCAGACGTCGCGGACGCAGGCCGCCTTCCGGCCGCGGGAGTTGGCGAGGGCGATGATTTTTTCAAAGAGGACGAGTGCCCAGGAGGGCATACCGGAGATGAATCGGATGTCCTGATCGATGCAGGCGAGAGCCATGGCGTCGAGTTTGGAAGGCCAGTGGCTCATGAGAGCGATCTTGGGCCCTGGGGAGTAGATTTTGGAAATAGGCCATTTGATGAGTGGCGTGACGAGGCCAGAGAGGTCGCCGGTGCGGATGCCGTGGGCGTTTTGGGAGAGTTCGGTGGACCCGCCGAGGAAGAGGCAGCGGCCGGAGGTGATGGCGGGGAGTGAGGCACCGAAGCGAGAGGCATTGGCGAAGATGTCGAGCGAGGCGAGGAAGTTGGAACGGAGCATCTGCTTGGAGACGGGGATGAACTTGTCGCCGGCGGTGGTTCCGCTGGTCTGGGCGTAGTCGCGGATGAGTCCCGGCCAGAGGATGTCGGGCTGGGCGTCGTCGCGCATGCGGTTGATGAGGAGGCGGTAGGTGTTGTAATCGGTGTGCGGGACGGCACGCTGGTATGCGGGGATGACGTCGAAGTCGGGGAGCATTGAAAGGCGCTGGAAGTCGTGGGCGCGGCCGAACTCGGTCTTGGCGGCGAAGGAGAGCAGGCGACGGAGTTGGGCGACTTGGATACCGCTGGTGCGACGGCGCCAGTGGTCGTCGTCGGCGAGGAGCTTGATGCGGGCGGCGACACGAGCATGGAGGCCGGCGCCCACGAGAGCGGTCCAGCGGGGTGCGATTCGGCCTCGCGGGGTAGGGGCGTGTGCGGCGGGGGAAAGCGGTTCGCTCATGCCCGATGGTATTCAAGGAGGTCTTGCTTCACACAAACTTTGCGAATCGAACCGTGCAGAACGGATCAAAGGGTGAGGGTGGTTTGCTACGATCAAGTGCTATAGGAGCGGCGGCTTGGGCGGCGGGGTGCGTGCCCTACAATGGAGCCAAGACCGTGTCATTTACTCGTCGCGATTTTTTGGTACGGTCGTCCGCGGTGAGCGCGGCGTTTGGCGCGCTGCATGTGGTGGGGCAGCGGCGATCGCTCGGGGCCGCGCTGTTGGAGGCGTTGACACAGTCGGAGCGTGGGTATGGGTACGGGGAACTGGTGAAGGACATCACGGGGATTTTGGACCTGCCGCGGGGGTTTCGGTACAGCATTGTCTCGCGGGTGGGTGATGAGATGGACGACGGGTTTTACGTGCCCGGGAAGCCGGATGGGATGGCGGCGTTTCCGACGTCGGTGGCGAACCGGATGATCCTGGTTCGGAACCACGAGATTACAGACAACATGGAGTGGGGCGGGGCGTTTGGGGCGGAGAACGAGCTGCTGTCGCGGGTGCCGGATGGGATGATGTACGACCGGGGCGACTGGTCGCGGCCATGCCTTGGCGGGACGACGACGGTGGTATTCAACACGAAGACGCAGCGGGTGGAAAAGCAGTTTTTATCGCTGGCGGGGACGGCGTACAACTGCGCGGGGGGGCGGACGCCGTGGGGTTCGTGGCTGACGTGCGAAGAGACCGTGCAGCGGCGCGAGAAGACGTTCGAGCAGGATCACGGGTATGTGTTCGAGGTGCCCGCGTCGGCGACAGGGCTTGTGAAGCCGGTGGCGTACAAGGCGATGGGGCGGTTCCGGCACGAGGCGTGCGGGATCAACCCCGACAACTCGGTCGTGTACATGACGGAAGATGTGGAAGATGGGCTGATGTATCGGTACCTGCCCGACACGGCGCGAGAACTTGGGCGGGGTGGTCGTCTTCAAGCGATGGTGGCATTGGATCGCAAATCGCTGGATGCGCGGAACTGGGAGAAGCCGGAGGGGGCGGGAATGGTGGTGACGCCGGGAGATAGGTTGCGCGTCGGGTGGGTTGATATTGAAGATGTCGAATCAGCGGACGATTCACTGCGGAAACAGGGGTTCAGCAAAGGGGCGATCAAGTTCGCGCGCGGCGAGGGGGCGTGGCTGGGACGCGAGGGGTTCTATTTCGCGTGCAGCACCGGCGGGAAGAGCAAGTTGGGTCAGATCTGGCGGTACCGTCCGCCCGCGGTGGAGGTTGAAGGGACCGCGGCGGAGGGGACATCGGCGGAGACGTCGGGGACATTGACGCTGTTCTCGGAGCCGAACGACACGGCGGCGATGGCGAACGCCGACAATATCACGATGGCTCCATGGGGCGACCTGATCATCTGTGAAGACTTGGTGGACGAAAAGACGTCGGGAGCGGGGCGGAAGCAGTATTTGGTGGGGCTTACGCCGCGGGGTCAGGTGTACAAACTGGGGTGCAACGTGATGAGCGGGAGCGAGTTGGCGGGGGCGACATTTTCGCCGGACGGGACGACGCTATTCGTCAACTTTCAGAAAAATGGGTTGACACTGGCGATCACGGGGCCGTGGCTGCGAGCGTAAGTAATAGTTGTGGGAAGCCAGAAAAGGGGGTTATGGTGTGGTGGCGACAGGGGGTTTGGGCGCGGCGTGTTCCGCGCTGCTGACCCAACCAGCGAGTTCCATGCCGCCGATAAGCGCGAGGTAGAGCACGAAGTGGGTGACGAGGACGTAGCCAGCGATGTGTCGTGATTTTTTGAAGAGGAGCATAACAAGACCCCAGTAGGCGGCGATGCCTGCGATCCACATGAGGAGGTGGACGAGGAGCGGCGGGCCGGGGAATGAGATACCGCGGAGGGCTTGGAAAGCGGAGAAGGCAAGGAGGATGCGTGCGGTGGCGAGGTCTGGGCGGCCGAGGCGCCTGTCGCAGATCCGTGCGACGACGGCGACGGCGGCGAGGCCAAGCCCGGTGGCGAGGAGGGTGATGTAGAGGGTGAGGACCACGCGTCCGAGGGTGGGGAGGAACCGTGCGGTGTGCGCGTAAGAATCAATGCCGGCCATGACCATGGCCGACACGACGAGCGCGGCGGCAAAGAGCAGGATGGTTCGGACGGAGCCTCGCCCGGAGGAGGAGAACTCGTCTTGGAGGTGCTTGGGATTGTTCGTGGTGCTTGCGTGGCTGGTGGCACCGGCAAGCCCGCCGAGCCAGTGCTTGGCACGAGCGGCAACGGAGCCGCCCGCGTGTGAAGGCGAGGCCTGGGAGTGGGACGAGATGGGGTCTAGGCTCGTTCGGTCGTCGGCCAGAGGGAGTTCATCAACGTGTTCGACGGCGACGGTTGGTTGATGAGCGGTGTTGGTGCGAAGGTCAAAGCCGCACTTCACGCAGACGAGTTCGCCGGGGCGGAGGATGTTGCGGCACCTTGGGCAGGCGTCTTCTTCGATTTCGAGAATGGGAGGGATATCGATGTCATTCGGAGAGGGGGAATCCGCGCCCGAGGGGTTGGCAGGAAGGTGAGTGTCGGGAACCAGGGGGGGGTTGCCGGGGTACTGGTTCGATGCGTCATCCGGCATGGTGTGCTCCGTGTGTTCGCGTGATCCGGTGCGGCGGGGGGCTGATCTGGCTGACCGGTTATTGGTGTGATGTGGGAGTCTGTTTCAGGTCTTCAGGGCGCGGAGTTCATCGGCAAACACCTTGGCGGCGGTTTGGACAGCGGCTTGCCATTGGCCGGGGGTGTTGGGATAGAGGACTGATCGGCTGGCGTTGACGATGACACCGAGTTCGCCGGGGGTGCGGGCGGTTAGGCGGACCAACTGGCGGATATCGACAATGGTGCCGCCTTGCGCGCCGAAGCCGGGGACGAGGAAGCACTGGTCGGGCATGTGGGAACGGAGCGAGCGGCCATCGGCGGCTTTGGTAGCACCGACGACAGCACCGATGTCGCTGAGGCCGCGTGTGCCGAGGTGGTTGCGACCGACAGCGGCGACGTGGTCGGCCATCATCTCGGCGACGGTCCGGCCGTCGGCGAGGCGGGCGGCTTGCACCGCGTCACTCCCTGGGTTGCTGGTGCGTACGAGGACGAAGAGGCCCGTGCCGGGGGACATCATCGGGGTGATGGTGTCGGGGCCGAGGTACCCAGAGACAGTGAGCGCGTCGGCGGGCGCGGGAATATGAAAAGCGGCGGCGGCGTAGTGCTCGCCGGAGATGCCGATGTCGCCGCGCTTAGCGTCGAGGATGACGATGAGGTGACGCTGGCGGGCCTCGCGGATGACACGTTCGAGGACCGCGGCGCCCGCGCTGCCGAAACGCTCGAAGCAGGCGGATTGGGGTTTGACGGCGGGGACGATACCCGCGACGGCATCGAGGACGCCAAGGCAGAACGATTCGATCGCGCGAGCGGCGTCGGCGGGAGCGGGAGAACTACCAGGATTGAGTTCGGGGGGGAGTTTGTCCAGGACGGGATCGAGGCCGACACACGCGGGGGAGTTGGCGAGATCGATGGCTTGGGCAAGCCGGTCCGAGAAAGAGGATGGGGGAAGTGGGTTGTTCATACTAGTTGCTCGAAGATTCGGGGCGGAAGTGCGGGATTTTTTGCAAGGATACGGAGACCGAATCGCAAGAAGTATGTGATGAGGGCTAATTCAATAGTAAACTGATTGAACGGAACGCACGCATGATTCCCACCGACCCCGTGTACATAACGATTGTTCGCTGGCCGGAGGGCTACACGCTCGCGGAGCAAGTGGCGGCGGTGGCCGAATCAACCGGGCTGGACCCGCACGGGGCGCGGCAGCGCGTGGCGAAGGGGGTACCGGCGGTGGTGCAGCGGACAGACGCCGACACGGCGAGTGCGATGATGGCGGCGCTGAAAGCACGCCGGGTGATGGCGCTGGCAGTCCCCGAGCGGACGCTGCAAGCGGTGGCGAAGCCCATCTTGCTCAAACGGTTGGTGCCGGCGATTGGTGCGCCTGAGCCGATGTTCCTGGCAGAGCCGTGGCGAGACGCGGCGTGCGGGGTGCGGGCCGCGGACGTGTTCCTGTTGATCCGCGCGAAGATACGGGCAGTCATTCGTGGCGACACACAGACCGACACGTACACGGCGCCGGTCGCATCGCCCTTCGGCGGGATGATGGTCACGCAGGTCAGCGAGACGTATCGCTACGACCGTGATCAACGTACCGAGGTGATCGATATGTACATGCGCGACGGCACGGCGTACCGGATCATGGGGAGCAAGTTCAACTTCGATGGGTTGGGGGACGAGCGGGGGTATTCGGACAACGAGAACGCCGACAAACTCGCGTGCATGATCGCGGAGAGCGCGCCGGGGTGTTTTATTGACACGGAGTTTTCGAGTTTCGGTTGTCCGTCGGCATATTACCGGCACTGGAGATCGTCGTCGAAAGCGAAGGAAATCCGGAGCGAAGAGGGGGCGTTCGAGTTTTACTCGCCGTGGCGTTTTTTATTGACCAAGGCACTTGCTCGGCGGAACTGAGGATCCGGGCGGTGCGTGCACTGGACAGGCTGAAACCGTGAGGCACACTTTCCAAAGTAGTTTCACTGGTCGAAGCGAGCCGCCGGGTGTGTGTCACGCGGGGTGAATCAAGACGTACAGTGTGAGATCGTTAGGTCGGCTCGGGTCGAGTACAGCAGAGGAGTCTCCCGCATGGTTGAGATATTTGACCGGTTGCTGCAGGAGGACGTGTTCGTTATCACGCTCATGTGCGTGGTGGCCGTGCTGATCGTGGGGATCAAGACGATCGGTTCGACGATCCGGGCAGGGGCACGGGAGCGGACGCGGCGCGAGATCGCGGCGTATATCGCCGAAGGATCGATGACGCCGGAGCAAGGCGAACGGCTGATGCGTGCCGGTGATTCCACTCCGGTTGCTTGATTATCTGTGGACAGGAACGAGCCGAACTATGCTGAACATACTCGCGCAGAACATTGATTCAATCACCCGATTCGATCCGGAGAAAGTGATCGCGCTCGGGGGCGGGTTCTTCATCGCGGCGCTGGCGATTCTGTGTGGGACGATATCGAGCGTCATGCGGCAACGTCAGCGAGAACAGTCGCGGCGCGAGATCGCGGCGTATGTTGCGGAGGGGTCGATCACCCCGGAGGATGGTGCGAAACTCATCGCCGCCGGGAAGAAGTCGGATGGATGCGAGGGGTGATGCCCGTAACATGGAATGAGTGAGTCGATCCCGAAGCGTGGGAGAGACGGACCTACTCTGAGACTGCATGTCTACTCACAATGTGTTTGTGCCGCCCGCCGGCACCCGTGACCAGTACCCGACCGAGATGGCGAAGGTGCGGTATATACAGGACGGCTGGCGACGAGCGGCGATCCGTCACGGGTTTGACGAAGTGGGTGGGCCCACGATCGAGCACGCGGATGTGTACGCGCACTCGGGAGCGGGGATCAGCGGGGATCTGTTCACGGTGAAGTCCGGGCAGACAAGTCCGGATTCAGCACCGGCATTTGTGCTTCGCGCGGAGTTCACGCCGACGCTCGCACGGATGTACGCGGCGCGATCGGCGACGCTGGTAACGCCGGTGAAATGGTTCTCGGAGCACCAGTGTTTTCGGGCCGAGCGTCCGCAGCGTGGGCGGCTGCGCGAGTTCATGCAGTGGGATTGCGACATCATCGGGGACGACTCGGTGCGGGCGGATGCAGAGGTGATCGGGGTAGCAGTGGACGCGCTGCGGTCGCTCGGGCTGACGCCCGAGCATGTGAAAGTGCGGATCAGTCATCGTGGCGCGGTGGAATCGCTGCTGCGGGCGCGGGGAGTGCCGAACGATCGGCTGACCGAGTGGTTTTATTTGCTCGACCGAGCGGGAAAGATATCGAACGATGACTTCACGACGGACGCCGTGCGGCTGGGGATGCCGGCGAGCGCGGCGGTCGATCTGCTTCGGTTGATGGCACTCTCGACGCCGTTTGAGGCACCAACGACCCAGGTCATGCTGTCGGAGGACGCGAGCGGGCGAGGTCCGGAGTACTTCAAAGCGCTGTTCGCGGAACTCAAGGCGGGCGGGGTCGGGGATTGGTGCGTGCTGAACCTCGGGATCGTCCGCGGGCTGTCGTATTACTCGGGGATGGTATTCGAGGTCCACGGGGTATCGGGGAAGGAACGGGCGATCGCGGGCGGCGGTCGGTACGATCATCTGATCGAACAACTGGGCGGACCGCCGACGCCCGCTGTCGGCTTCGGGATGGGAGAAGCGGTGCTGGGGCATGTCTTGGAAGAGCACGGGCTATACCCGACCGATCGGGTGATCGGCGAGCGACTTGGGCTGCGCCCGGATGTGGTGCTCATCGCGCAAAGCGAGGAGATCGATCCTGTCGCGGTAGGCCAGTTGGTTGCGCAGTTGCGGCGCGCCGGGCTGCATGTGCGTCGTCCCGATGTGGTCGGGAGTTCCGACGCCGTGTTGGCCAACGTGATGCCGGGCGCGATGCAGGCTCGGTTCGCGGTGACGGTCGAGTCGAGCGATGGGCTTGGGCGAGCGAGCGTGGTGAATCTGGATACGGCCGAGCGGCATCCTGAGACATTGACGTTTGCGGAGATCGCCGGGTATATACGGGGTTGAGGCGGATTGCCGGAAAAGGTAACACGGAAAAGAAACAACCCCCGCACGGATGCGGGGGTTGTTAGACGTTCAGGATGTCCTCGTGGCTAACCACGAGTCGATTGCTTGGGAAGGTTCAGGCGAGGGTGCGGCGACGACGGGCCGCGCCGATCCCGAGCATTGCCAGGCCGGCTGCGCCAGCACCGGGGAGCGGGATGAGGGTCAACTGATCCTGAGCGCGGGAACCGTCGAGGTTCCAGAGTTGAAGAACGCGGACGTTGCTGGTGAGACCAGCGTTCGCGGAGTTGGAGTTGCCGAAGTTCCAGACGGTGGTGGCCAAGCCGCTGGGAAGGGTATCGATTTCCTGTTCTTCGAACCAGATGGCGTTCTGGATGGCGCGGGTGAGAGCGGAGAGGTCGCCGCCACCACCGACGTTGAGGCCGGAGATGCCGAAGGAGTTGTTGCCGCCGCGGCGGAACTCGGCGTAAATGGCCTTGGTGACGCCGGAGATGGGATCACCACCGGAGCCTCCACCGTTGCCGCCGTTCATGGCGACGTCGGAGATGACGGTGTTGTAGGTGGTGCCGAAGGTGAAGTTTTCGGAGTATTCGAGGCAGAAAGTGAGGAACGAAGAGGATGAACCGCCGGGGCCGCCGGTGAGACCATTGAAGCCGGAGACGACTTCGGCGCGGAAGGCGCCGCCGGGCCAGTTGCTGCCGTCGCGCCAGTTGCTGCCGGGATTGTTCATAGTGATCTGTCCGGCGAGAGCGGAACTCGAAGCGAGCCCGATACCGATGACAGCCGCCAACATCAAACCAGAAGTACGCATGGTGAGAGTCCCTTCCCGTCTAGAGAGTGTGACCGACGCCTAGCAAAGCGCAAGGCATCGGGCCGAGTGATTCGGGGGTCTACAAATCGTGAATATGGAACGGTCTGCCAGAGACCGACGACACCATAGTAATACACCCAAAGTGGGTATGCGACAAGACAGTGATGGTCAAAATACGGCTGAATGCGCACAAAATGGCGTGATGTTTCCCATATTTACGTCCAATAACTATGTTTGTTAATTGAGTGAAAATGAGCGGGGTCCGATTACTTTGCAGATCGAACGAGCATGGCGGCGACAACGAGAACCAGGACGGAAACGAACCCCAAAACGGCGGCTTGTTCGTAACGGGAAACGAGTAAGCCAGCGTGGACGAGGCCTGCACCGCCCAGCCCGCAAATGGGGCCGAGGGTATAGCCGACGCCGATGAGTGCTTCGTGGGTGCCGCCGGCATCGACTCCGGAGTTTCCGACTTCCAAGGCGTAGTAGATAGCAGCGGCGTAGAGGACTGCCATACCGGTCCCGAAGATCGTCAGCGAAGCGATCACGAGGGGGATGGTGACGGGGGAGACGCCGAGGAGTGGGAAAAGGACGGCACCGGCGAAGCCGAAGAGGAGCATGGCGCCGGCGACGATGGGGGTGAGCCAGCCGCGGGTGCCGTGCCAGCCGTGCCAACGCTGCATGAGATAGAAGGTGAGGACGCGAGGGACAAGCCAGGCGGAGCCGATGATGGGGCGCCAGGTTTCACGGATGCCAAGCCCCTTGAGGAGTTCTGGGAGGATGGGTCCGAGAGCGCTGGTCATCACATACGCGAGGGGGAGCATGAGCCTGAGTACGCGGAGGAGGCGCTGATAAATAGGAGGGTGGGGTTCGTGTTCTTCGTGGGCGTGCGGGGCGGGTTCAGCGCGGAAGCGAGTGAGCAGGGCGGCGGCGGCAAGATGGACGATCGAAAGTCCGACGAACGCCGCGATAGGAGAGCGTTCAATCAACCCGCTCATGCCCCAGTACGCGAGAGGGATAGCGGAGGACCAGACGACGTTCCAGACGCCGATGGCGGAGCGGAGTTGGGCACCGCGGCGGCCGCCGGCGACGTAACTTTCGACGGTGGGCCAGAGCATCCCGCTGAGGGGGCTGTAGGCGAGTGTAAGGGTGGCGAGGCCGAGGATGCCCAGCGTGCTGCGAGGTTGGACGCCGAACGAGGCGAGGGCGGGGGGAATGGCGCAGAGGAGGCTCATGGCGGCCATGATGAGCAGGAGGAAGCCGCGGGAGGTGAGGCGTGGGAAGAGTCGGCGGAGACGGCGTTGAAGGGGTCCGGCGGCTTTAGCGCCTGCGATGTAGGTGATTCCGATGGCGACGCCAAGCCAGAGGTTTTCGACGGCGGTGAACTGGTACCCCTGCTCGGACTGGGTGAGGTAGAAGATGCCGTTGGTGACCAGGCCGGTGCCGAGGCTATTGATGAAGGTGAAGAGGTTTGCCGCCCAGAGAGGGGTGAGGGAGTTGGGTGGGTGGAGTGGAGGGGGTGAAGGGGTCACGGCGTGCTTTCAAGGGAAGGTCGCGGCGAGGGTATCGCGCCGACGGGTGCAGGGCGTGAAAGACATCCCGCTACGCAGGGCAATCGCATGATCGCTCCTGGGTGGCCCGACGGTCCCCGTCGGTCTTCGGGGAGTGTCGGAGTTTCCAATACTTCCGATTCCGTCGAGCCGTCGAGGCAGGAAGTGTTCGGATTCTTCTTGGCGATCATGCGATTGCCCTGTCCAGCTGCGGCGACGAGGCAGAAGTGCATCTGTATGGATGAAGGGGCGGGTGGTCCCGCGTATGCTTGGGACATGAGTACCCCTCCCTCTTCCGGTTCTTCTTCGTCTGCGTCTGGAACTGGCGGTCATACGGCCGGTCGTGCGACCAACATTACCTGGCACGCGGGGAATATCACGCGAGCGGAGCGGTGGGCGGCGCTGCGACCGAGCGGGACGGCACGGGGCGGGAAGGGTGCGACGCTGTGGTTCACCGGGTTGTCGGCATCGGGCAAGTCCACGATCGCCTGTGCGCTCGAGCAGGTGCTGGTGCAGAAGGGGATCGGGGCGTACCGGCTTGACGGGGACAACATCCGGCACGGGCTGAACAAGAACCTGGGGTTCAGTGCCGTCGATCGAGCGGAGAACATCCGGCGGATCGGGGAGGTCGCGCGGTTGTTCGCCGACGCGGGTCAGGTCGCGCTGACGGCGTTCATCAGCCCGTACCGGGCCGACCGCGACGCGGCGCGTGCCATGCACGCGGCGGATGGACTGGATTTCATAGAGGTGTTCGTGGATACGCCGATCGAGGTGTGCGAGGTGCGCGACCCCAAGGGGTTGTACAAAAAAGCACGGGCCGGGGAGTTGAAGGGGTTTACGGGGATCGATGACCCGTACGAGGCACCTGAGAAGCCGGAGTTGGTGCTCACGCCGGGGACGATGAGCGTCGAAGAGAGCGTGTCGGCGTGCGTGAGGATGCTGCGAGCGAGAACGATCATCGCGGAGTGACGATCGAAGAGCGAAGAACCGTTCGATCACGACGTCGGATGGCTGGATCTCGCATCGTAAGAGTGAAGAATAGAAGGCCTGTGCGGTTTCATGGCAGGGTGTAGAAACCGCCGCCCATACTCTTGAGTTGCTTACGGGCGGCGAGTTCTTTCCACACGGCGGGCGGAAACTGGTTCGGGGGGATGACGCCGGCGATATCAGATTTTTTGCCCGAGGTGACGGGGCGCCCGCCGCCGAGGCGTGATTCTTGATCGAGGCGCGTCAGTTTCAGGCGTTTTTTGAACGCCGTCAGCGCTCGCTTGAGTTCGTCGTCCGAGATGATTGGCGCGGCGGGTGCCGGGTCAGGTTGTGCATCGGTCATGCGATGAGTGTATGTTGCATATGAGCACCCGAGCGTCGGCGGTGCCGGGCGTTCCGTCGAGGTCGGGAACGGTCAATCGTGAGTGAATGCCGTGGAGTCGTCGGTGCGGACTGGGGGATCAGGTTTCGCTGGACTCGGACGGCTCGGACTTCTTGGCCAGACGGGGCATACTGGTCAGGATCTTGTCGATCAGGCCGTACTCGAGCATTTCTTTGTCGTCGAGCCATTTGTTGCGGTCGCAGTCGCGTTCGATCTTTTCTGGGGTTTGTCCCGTGGCTTCGGAGTAGATGGCGTAGAGGCGCTCGCGGATGCGGAGCATCTCACGCGCCTCGATCTCGAGGTCCGTGGCTTGTCCTTCCAGTACCCCGCCGATGAGGGGTTGGTGCATTAGGTTGCGTGCGTTGGGGAGGGAGAATCGCTTGCCTTTCGTGCCGGCGGCGGCGAGGACGCTGCCCATGCTGGCGGCTTGCCCGATGATGTAGGTACACACGTCGGGCTGGACGAAGCGCATCGTGTCGAGGATCCCCAGCCCCGCCGAGACGCTCCCACCTGGGGAGTTGATATAAAAATGGATGTCGGACTTGGGGTCTTCGTTGGCCAGGAAGAGGAGTTGTGCGACGACGACGTTCGCCGAATCATCCATCACGGGTCCGCCGAGGAAAATGATGCGGTCTTTGAGCAGGCGCGAGTAGATGTCGTACGCGCGCTCGCCGCGGCCGGACTGTTCGATGACGATGGGGATCAAGTAAGACATGGGGGGTTCCGTGTGCTGCAAGAGAAAGAAATCCTGAATCCTGAAGCGATAGTCATGGAGTCGTGAGTTCTGGAGAGCGGTGTCCGACTCGTCGTGTCACTGACACAGGACACGAGACTCCGAAGGACACAGGGCACTCCGACTTACTTCGGCGGCTCTTGGATGACTTCGTCGACCAATCCGTATTCCTTCGCCTGCCCGGCGTTGAAGTACTTATCGCGCTCGCCGTCTTCACGGATGCGCACTTCGCTCTGCCCGGTGTGGCGCGAGAGGATGTGGATGAGTTCGGCTTTGGATTTCATGATCTGCTCGGCTTGGATGCGGATGTCTTCGGTCTGCCCATAGACACCGCCGTAGGGCTGATGGATCATGACTTTGGCGTGCGGGAGGATGAATCGGCGGCCTTTGGCACCGGCTGTGAGCAACACGGCACCGCCGGAATACGCCCGCCCGAGGCAGTAGGTGGAGACGGGGGAAGAGAGGAACCGCATGGTGTCGTAGATGGCGAGGGTGTCGTCAACTGCTCCGCCGGGTGAGTTGATGTAGAAGTGGATTTCTTGCCCGCGTTTTTGATGTTCGAGGTAGAACATCTGCATCATGAGCCGTGCGGCGGAGGCCTGGTTGATCTCCCCGATGAGGAAGACGACCCGGTTCTCGAGCAGCAACTCGTCGATGGTCATTTCACGGGTACGCTGGTATGTCACGCTGGCGGCTGGCATCAGTTGCTCCCAAGGGCGAGTCGGCGAGGGGCGCGTGGATGGATCTTGATAGGAGGGCATGTGAGTGTCCGATAAGTTCCCTGATGGTAGGGCTTTATGCCGGTGAATATCGGTCGATTGTCTGGTCGAGAGGAGGGATTTTGAAAGAGGAAGGAGCGAATGGCGGGCCAAACGGCAAGAACGGCCTATACGGGGTGTACCTGACACCCGCGCGGTGCCAACACCATTCCTACGGCGCGCTGTGTGCGACATTTCGAGTCGACGCAGCCCATAGAGTGTCGATTTGGCAGCCTTGTTGCCTCGTGCCTCATCCCTTGATGCCTTCTTCACATTTGACCGGTGGGTATGGGAAAAGAAGGCAACAAGGCAGGAGGCATCAAGGCATCGAGGGGGTCAACTTGGATCGCCGAGGGTTCGTATCATGTAGTGACAGCGGAGACAGAGCCAACCTCGCCTGCCACGCGACGGAGTGCATCACCATGCGAGCCGACATCAAGTACAACAATATCATCGATTCGGGCGAGGCCCGTATCGCGCAGGCATTTGCTGACAATGCCCCGAACTTGCCGGCGTCGGAGATCGATGCGGACTTGTACTACATCAACCAGAACTACTGGAAGTACACGCGCGAGAACCACGACGTGTGGCAGGAGATGTTCGACCGGCGCTGGACGGTGCTCGAACAGCAGGTCAGCCGTATTTTCATTGAAGGAATGAAGATTCTTCGGCTGTCGCGCGATCGGCTGCCGCTGCTGGATGATTGGGTCGCCGACCGCGATATCGAGATCGCAGGCGGGGTGAAGGTGACGAAAGGGACGAAACTCGAAGGGGTCAATACGTTCCTGCGGCAGTCGAGCCGATGGGCGAGTTACGGCGTGCCCGGGTACCTGCCGGCGAAGGCGTTCTTTGCGTGCCTGGCGCAGCGCGAGTTTCCGACGACGGTGCTGATCCGACCGCGCGAGGTGATGGATTATTTGCCCGAACCAGACATCTTCCACGATGTGTTCGGGCATGTGCCGCTGCACACGCTGAAGGTATTCGCGGATTTCCTGCAAACATACGGCAAAGCCGCGCTGCTGTGTGATGATGAATACCACGTCAAGCGGCTGGGCCGGCTGTTCTGGTTCACGGTCGAGTTCGGGTTGATCCGCGAGGATGGAGCGATCAAGTTATACGGGAGCGGACTGGTTTCGAGCCACGCCGAGGCGGCGTATGCGTTGACCGGCGAATGGGAGACGAAGGGGAGTAGCACGCCGGACTGCACGCCGCGGGATGTGCCGATCTATCGACCGTTCGACCTGAACCGGGTGTGCGAGACAGATTTCGAGATCGATCATTACCAGCCGATCTATTACGTGCTGGAGAGTTTCGAGCAGTTGCGTGACGCGATGAACGAGTACGCCGAGCAGGTGATCGGGGAGGCGGGGCTGGCGAAGGTGTCGGTGCATTAGAGAAGTCAGGATGTCGGGGAGTCGGGGTCCGGCAATTTATTGAAAGTCAATCGAACATGCCCGATCTGTTGACGCCGCTATCTTGCGGGCGGATGACTCTTCCGAACCGAGTGATGTTCGCGCCGTGTACAAGGTGCCGGGCCGGGGTGGGGAACACGCCGACGGAACTGATGGCGACGTACTACGCGCAGCGAGCGACGGCGGGGTTATTAATTTCTGAAGCGACACAGATATGCCCGCAGGGTGCCGGTTATCCGAACACGCCGGGGATCCACTCGCCCGAGCAGGTGGCGGGGTGGCGACGGGTGACGGACTCGGTTCATGCGCGCGGCGGACGGATCTTCGTACAGTTGTGGCACGTCGGGCGGGTGTCGCACAGCGCGTATCAGCCGGGTGGGGCCGCGCCGGTGT
The DNA here is from genome assembly GCA_041742635.1 of Phycisphaerales bacterium. GTDB lineage: Bacteria > Planctomycetota > Phycisphaerae > Phycisphaerales > UBA1924 > JTS-AC122. The sequence goes on along the minus strand of JBGSIF010000290.1, from coordinate 11,205 downwards.
CGTCGTCCGCGGCGGGGAAGTCGGGCGAGGTTACGCTGCCCGATTTTTCAAAAGCGCCGTATCCAACACCACGCGCGCTCGAAACGGACGAGATCCCGCGCGTGATGGAGCAGTACCGGCACGCCGCGCGGTGCGCGGCCGAGGCCGGGTTCGACGGGGTCGAACTGCACGGCGCGAATGGGTACTTGCCCGATCAGTTTCTGCGCGATGGGGTGAATCGTCGCACCGATCGGTACGGAGGGTCCGTCGAGAACCGCGCCCGGTTTCATCTTGAAGCGGCGCAGGCGCTGTGTGATGTTCTTGGGCCGGAACGGGTGGGGGTTCGGTTGTCGCCTTCGGGCACGTTCGGGGATATGCACGATTCGTCGCCGCGGGAGACGTTTGGGTATCTGGTGCGTGAACTCGGACGGCGTGGGCTGGCGTATCTGCACATTATGGAAGCAATGGAAGGGGACTTGAAGCACGGCCAAGACAAGCATCCGGAGTACGAGCCGATCCCCGTTTCGTACTTCCGCCCGATGTTCAAGGGAACACTGATTACCAACTCCGGGTTCGATTACCACAAAGCGACGGCGTATCTGAAAGAAGGATGGGCCGACGCGGTCGCGTTCGGCGTGATGTATATCGCCAACCCTGACTTACCCGAGCGGTTCCGGCGGCTGGCGGCAGGAGATGCGAGCGTGCCGTTCAACACCCCAGACCCCGCGACGTTCTACGGCGGGACTGAGAAGGGGTATACGGATTATCCCATGCTGGCGGGGTGATCCGCATCGTCTCGTCGCGCGGGTTCTATGATGCGGGCGAACGGCTCTCTCGAAAGGTGTGTATGGTTCAGGTTCTTCCTTCGCTCGCCGTGGTCGGCGCGACTGGTGCGGTCGGGCGCGAGATGCTATCGGTGTTGGAGCAGCGTCGGTTTCCGCACGGCTCGATCCTCGCGCTCGCGTCGCCCAAATCGGCGGGGGAGCGATTGCCGTATCGGGGGGGAGAACTCGTCGTGCAGGCGCTCACGCCGGAATCGATGGCAGGAGTGGACATCGCGCTCTTCTCGGCGGGGAGCGGCATCTCGAAGCAGTTCGGACCGGCCGCGGCGAACGCGGGCACGATCGTCATAGATAACTCGTCGGCGTTCCGGATGACTCAGGGGATTCCGTTGGTGGTCCCCGAAATCAATCCCGGCGCGATGGCCGGGCTGGTCGGTGCGTACCACAGCGCACGAGAAAAAGCCGGTCGGCTCGGCGGGATCGTCGCCAACCCCAACTGCTCGGCGATCATCATGCTCGTCGCGCTGGACCCGATCCGGCGTGCGTTCGGCATCGAGCGGATCATTGTCTCGACGTATCAGGCGGCGTCGGGTGCGGGCGCGAAGGGGATGGACGAACTGGAAAGCCAGACCCGCGCGTGGGCCGCCGGGGAAACGATCACGCCCGCGTTTTTTCACGAGCCGTATGCGTTCAACCTGTTTAGTCATAACACTGCGGTGGACGCGGACAGCGGGCTGAACGTTGAAGAGCAGAAGATGATCGAGGAATCACGGAAAATCTGGGGGGATGACCGCCTGCGGCTGTCGCCGACGTGCATCCGAGTGCCGGTGCTGCGGGCGCATTCGGAGTCGATCCATGTGACGTTGACGACCGCGGCGAGTGTGGACGAGGTCCGGGCTGCACTGACTCGTGGGGCGGGCTTGAAGGTGGTCGATGATCGAGCGAACAACCGTTTTCCGACGCCGATGAATGCGTCTAGGGGAGACGATGTCCTCGTGGGCCGGATTCGGCCGGACCCGAGTGACGCCGTGGATATCGCGGATCCAAACCGCGGCAAGCACCGCGCGTTCAACCTGTTTGTATCGGGCGATCAGTTGCGGAAGGGGGCGGCCCTGAACGCGGTGCAAATCGCGGAAGAGTTCGTGAAGCCCGAAGCACGGTCGTGAAAACTCGGCATGACAAACCAGTTCCTTTGTGCAAGTGTTCCAACTTGCACGAACGTACGTAAAAGTAGTGAACACGATGGCGTCGTGTTCGGACCTATGGATTTGAGGGCACGCTCGCCGGGGGTTCGTTTGGCACGGTCGGTCCGACCGGATCGGCGGCGGGCGTGGGAGCACCGTGGGGGGGTAGCCGAGGATCCATGGGCGCCCAGTCGATCTTTGATGCGCCCAGAAGTGTACCGGTGGCGAAACTGAGGTCCACGAGCGCGATTTGATAATCAGCCAACGCGCGGATCTCCGCCGACTGCGCGTCGGCGAGGCGTGTCGCCGCGTCGAGCACATCGGTGCTGGTACGAGCACCGGCGTCGTTCTGTCGCTTTTCGGCTTCGTAGGTGCGAGCGGCTGCGATGGCGGATTGGCGCGACGCGAGGATGCGTTGCCACGCCGCCTGCGCCGAATCGATCGCGGTGAGTACTTCCTGCCGGATCGCCAGCCGGCGAGCGTCCTTGGTCGAGAGGCGCTGGAGACGAGTGAGGATCGCTTCCTGTACGCGGGCCTTGGCGGCTTCGTTCCCGATGGGGACGCTGCCCGAAAGCCCCAGCGACCAACTCTCGAAGTTGTTGGACCAGAGCGAGCCGTTGGAGTTCTGGAGTGTCGCCCCAAGCCCCTGCACGCTGTACGAGTAATCGAGCGAGAAGAGCGGCAACGCCTGGTTCTTGGCGAAACTGATGCTGCTGAGGTCTTGGGCGAGGCGGAGTTCGAGTTCGAGCATCTCCATGCGGTTGGCCACGCCGAGGTCGGCGAGCGGGGCGGGGTCGAACTCATACGGCATCGGGGCGGGCTGGGTCGCCGTAACGAGTTTGACGGCGGTTTCCATTTCGAGGCCGGGCATGTTGATGATGCGTTTGAGTTCGCGCTGCTGATTGAGCACGGCGTTCTCGGCGAGGATGATTGCTTCAAGCCGCTCGGCGACCCCGGCTTCGGCGCGGGTGACTTCGATCTCCGCGGCGTCGCCCGCGCGGACGCGGCGCTGGGCCTGTTCCAACTGCGCCATGGCGAGTTCGTATTGCTGCTGACGGACTTCGAGTTCGCGCCGTGCGGCGTAGAGCCGCCAGTATGAACGATCCGCCGCGGCGAGTTGGCGGATGACCTCCAGTTTGGTTCGAGCCTCGGCGATCTGCTCGTCCTGGGCCGCGATACGGATCGAGTGAGAGTTGACCGTGTGACCCGCGTTACGGAGCAGCGGATGGCTGAGGGAGAACGTGACGGCGGAGGAGTACGACGTGTTGAGTGTGACGAAGGGGTTGTTGGTCTCGCGTTTGTCTTGGGAGAAGTCGACGGAGGCTCGCCCGCCGGTGCGCAGCGGGATGTCCACGGCGGCACCGAAGCCCACCGAGTCCTGCTGATTGGTCGAGGTGGTGTTGAAGGTGGGCGAGTCGTCTTCGCGGAACTGCGCGTTGGGGCGGAAGACGGCCTCGAACTTGGCCTCTTCGCGCCGGAGCGATTCGCCCGCGATGACCGGATCGACGAGAGCGACGCGGATATCGAGGTTGTTTTCGAGCGTGGCGGCACGTACTTGATCGAGCGCGAGGTCGAAGGAGGTCATCGAATCGAAGCGGCTGGGCGGGCGTTGGGCGACGGCGGTGCCGGGGGATTGCGGATCGGGCACGGGAGTGCTCGGGCGCGCGAGTTGATCGAAGTCGAAGCGATCGATGGTGCGGAGACGTTCGATGGGGACGCGATCGCCGCGCTCGCCGGGGAGGGGGGCGAGGGGGTTGGAGCAGCCGGAGATCGCCAAGCACGCTAGCAGGCCGTTTACAGACCATAAAGCGTGGCTATGCCGAAGGGCCGCGTAGGTATGGGGCGAGATCTTCATGTGGAGAGAGCGTATTGGCATTTGGGGCCGTGAGTTTCGGTGATATGTGGGTAATGATGGCAAGCCGCGTGGGTGAGCCGGTAGTAGCGTGAATCGACTCGTGGGGGGTGCCCATCATTTGATGCCCGCCGGATTGTGCGGTATGCTATCGGGTTAGGCTCTCAAACACTCTGGGGAACTCGATGCCTACTCCTTCGGAACAAGTACTGATCGATCTCAAGTCAAAGTTAGCAACACAACTGTTCGAGCGGCTGTCCGGTTCGCCGGGCAACGCTGGGTCCGCGACGGATCGGTCGCTCGCGGCAACCGACATCGTTGGCATCGGCGTGGGAACATTCGAGAAGCCCGGCACCCGCGCTCGGTTCCGTGGACTGCAGGTGTATGTGCGCGGCGATCGAGTTCGTCCGGATCGTGACGGAATTCTGGCGGCGGCTCGGGGCACTCCGATCCAGTTTTTACCGACTGGTATCGGTAGCGCGGCGTGGGGAGCGTCGCGTGGGCGGTTTGCGCGTCCGTTGGTTGCGGGCTTGTCGGTATCGACCGACGCTCCCGGCGGTAAGACCGGCACGATCGGTGGGTTTGTGTCCATCGCGGATGAGACTCATCTCGTGACGGCTGGGCATGTTGCCGGCTTGGTCAGGCCCAATGACAGCAAGGGCAAGGATTTCTACCAATCCGGTGAACAGTTCCGCCCGATTGGGCCAGCAACCCATGTGGCTTCAGCAACCCCGGCCTCGTATCACTTCGATACTGATTCGGTTGTTGCGAAGATCGATTCGGGAATCGAGTGCGTGCCGGGACGGGTCAATGGACTGGGGCGTGTGCGCGGTGTTGTTGGGACAGCGAAGCACCGAGATAAGGCCTTCGCGTGCGGGATGTGGTCCGGGCCGAAGTGGAGCAAAGTCCGGAGTGTCAACGCAACGTTGCTGCTGGAGTATGCACCTGGGTACTATCGGGTGTTCAATGACCTGATTATCGTGGACAACGGCCGCAAACAGAACTGGGGATTTGCAGCCAAAGGCGACTCCGGGGCGTGGGCCTACGACGCGCGCCACCAAGTCATCGGGATGGTGGTGTGGGCCGATCGGCGGTTCGTCGCGGTGGTCCCGATGCAAGCGATCCTGACGGCTCATAACGCGATGATTTTGAAGTGATTCATCAACATTCATCAATCCGGCTCAACAATTTTGACGAATTCTTCGTATACACATGGTGAGCACAGAATGCTAAGCCACACTCTACGAAGTAGAAAAGAAGAAGAGATACTGCGATTATCTCGGTAACTCCTGCAGTTTGGGGAGGAATAAGCACTGTTGTTCCATTGTGGTACCCTATGCCGATACCACAATGGGTTGTGCAACGGGAGGTCACAATGCAATCGACCACACAGTCAATAAGCTTTAAAAATGCCTCTCAGATCAAGGCGGCGCAGGCTCAAAAGGTAATGGCTCTGGAAGATGTTGTGGGTGTGGGTGTCGGTGGAACAAGCGGAGCGGCTGCTCTCACGGTGTTTCTCCGGCGGGAAAACGAACAAAGCAAGCGAGCCGCCGAAGAGTTGCTACGGCCGTGCGCCGTTGATTTCGAGTTGATGCGCGGCGGGCGTCCGCTCTGATCTCTCAGCGATGTCGAATAGCGATCATTGATTAGGAAATAGCACTCAGGGTGTGACGCATCATTCGTGGCGCAGCGCGTCGATGGGGTTGAGCCTCGCGGCTTTGATCGCGGGGAACATGCCGAAGATCACGCCGGTGAGCGCGCTGAACCCGACCGCAAGCCCGACGGCCCACGCGGGGACCGCGACCGAAGTCACCTTCAAGAACGGCAGGAACTTGAGCATGTAGGCGAAGCCTTGGCCTATCAGTAGCCCGATCGCTCCGCCGACCATGCAGAGCACGACAGCTTCGACAAGGAACTGCATCAGGATGACTTCGGGTCGGGCACCGACGGCTTTGCGCAGCCCGATCTCGCGGGTGCGTTCGCTGACGGAGACGAGCATGATGTTCATGATGCCGATCCCGCCGACGAGGAGGGAGATGGAGACGATGACGCCCATGAAGGCGGTGATGAAGACGGCGATTTTTTTGAACTGGCTGATGATCTGTTCGATGGCTTCGACGCCGAAGGTGTTGGGGTCGTCGGGCTGCAGCCCGCGCGAGCGGCGGAGATAGAAGGTGACTTCGGCCTTGGCGTCCTCGAAGAGTTCTGGGCGTTCGGTCTGGGCGATGGCATAGACACCGCGATCCGGGCGCATGATTTGCACGACGGAATAAGGGATGAAGATTTCGGAGCGGGCCTCGTCGCCGCCGAACATCGGGCTGACGGTTTTGGTCTCCACCACACCGACGACGGTGAACCGGCGTTTGTCCACGAGCATCACGATCCCGGTCGGGTCGGCGGGGAGGGCGAACTCCTCGATCGCCTTGTCGTTGATGAGGCAGACGTTGAGTTTGCTGTCCAGGTCGATGGTGGAGAAGGTTCGTCCCTGGGTCACGAAGCGCTGCTCGATATCGTGCCAGACGGGGCGGATGCCGTGGACGGGGACGAAGGGCTTCATCCGGTCGCCGTATTCGACGCTGGTGGTGATGTCCTGCACTGGGGTGAGGCGCGAGATCGAGGGGCAGTTGGCGAGGATCCCGTCGACTTCCTTGGTGGTGAGCCGGATCTGTCGCCAGTTGAAGCGGTCGCGCTGCTCAGGCGGGCGGCGTGGGAAGATCCACACTTTGTTCGCACCGATCGTGGCGAACTCGTTGAGGACAAACTCCTTCATCACGGTGGTCGCGGCGACGACCCAAACGACCGCGGCGACACCGATGATGATGCCGAGGGTCGTGAGGATCGCACGGACCTTATTCGCCCAGATCTGCCCAAGCGCGAGGAAGACGGTTTGAAAGAGGACGCGGATGATGATCATGGCGCGGCCTGTTCTTTCATTTCGTGGATTACTGCGGTGTTCACGAGGATGGGTGGCATCGCGGCCGGCTCGGTATCCCGATTCGCCGCAGTAGCGGGCGTGGGTGAGTCTTTGTCGCCGGCAAGGTCGTGCGTGGGGACCGAGACCGCGGCGGCCTTGGCGGCTTCGAGCGCGCGATTCAGATAATCCTGATGGATCGGGTCTTCGCTGGTCGTATGGTCTGACACGATCTTGCCGTCGCGAAGCCGCACGATCCGGTGAGCGTGACCGGCGATGTCTTCTTCGTGCGTGACGATGACGATCGTCTGCCCCTCGGCGTGCAACTGCTTGAACAGCCCGATGATCTCCTCGCTGGTCTTGGAATCGAGGTTCCCCGTCGGCTCGTCGGCGAGGAGGATGGTGGGTTCGTTCACGAGCGCGCGAGCGACCGCGACGCGCTGTCGCTGACCGCCGGAGAGTTGGTTCGGGCGGTGCTTCATGCGCTGCCCAAGCCCGACCTTTTCCAGAGCGCGCTTCGCGCGGCGTTTGGCACCGAGCCAGTGTTTGCGCGAATAGATCAACGGGAGCATGACGTTCGCCAGCGCGGTGGCGCGCGGGAGCAACTCGAAGGACTGGAACACGAACCCGATCTCGCGGTTACGGACGGCCGAGAGGGACGCGGCACCGAGTTTGTGTGTCGGTTCACCGTTGAGGATGTACGTGCCGGCGGTGGGCTTATCCAGGCAACCCAGGATGTTCATCAGGGTGGATTTTCCGGACCCGGAAGACCCCATGATCGCCACGAACTCGTTCTTGCGGATGATCAGATCCACTCCGGCGAGCGCGTGGACGCGTTCATCACCGAGTTTGTAGACTTTTTCGAGTCCACGGATTTCGATGGTCGAGGGCTGCGACGCTGCGGCACGAAGTGAGCCGAGTTGGGATGCCTGTATATTCAATCGTTCTCGAATTCGAAGTGCATTGGTTGAAGTTCAGACGGTGCGTGCGTGAGATCTCGCGCGGGGCACAAGGTCGGGCTATCCCTTCTTCCCCTCGGGAACGGCGGATTCACCCGCAGTTGTAGCGGGCGCGGCTATTTTGTCGTCCTTCTTCGAGGTTTCTTCCGTGAGTTCCTTCCCATCCTTCACATCGACGAGGACCTTGAACGGCCCCGCGACCACGCGGGTGCCTTCGTCGATCCCCGCCGCGATGATCGTATGGGTGAGGTCACTGGACCCGACCTTTACGGGCACCGCGAGCGCCTTGCCGTCAACGACGGTGTAGAGCACCCGCGTGAACGGTCGTGTACGGTCGATGAGGGCGGCTCCCGGCCCTTCGAGCACGCTCTTGGGCAGTTCGTCCACGCGCCGGTCCACCACGGCCTGGCTGGGGACTTTGAGCACGTCGTACATGGTTTCGACTTCGATGTCGGCGTTGGCCGTCAGCCCGGTGCGGAGCCGGAGGTCGCCGGTCGCGTCGAGCAGGATCTCGACCTCGACAAAGCGGGTGCCGTCGTTGTCCGATAGGTTTTTCAGCCCAACCAGTGTGACCGTCCCCTCGAAGGTGCGGTCCTGGTACATGTTGATGAAGACCTTGGCGTGCTGGCCTTCTTTCACCGGCGAAACCGTCGATTCATCCACGCGAGCCTTGACGATCATGGTGTTGAGGTTGGCGATCTCCATGATCACCGTGCCGGCGTTGCTGAATGTTCCGAGGACTTGCTCGCCGACTTCCATGTTCAGTGCGGTGACGGTGCCGTCGATCGGCGACTTGATGACGGTGTTTTCCAGGTCACGCACCGCACGCCGGATGTTGGCTTCCGAGATCTCGATGGAGTGCTTCACCGAGTTGTACGAACTCTCGGCCTGCCGGAACGCGGCCTCGGCGGATTCGAGCACCGACGGCGCGATGTCCTTGCTGGCCGCGAGTTGACGCTGGCGTTCGAGGTCGAGTTTGGACCGGTCGCGTGCGGCTTCCGCGCCCGCCAGCCGGGCCTCTTCGCTGAGTTTCGCGGCCTGTGCCGATTCCAGCGACGCCTGCAAGTCCCTCGAGTCCAGCCGCACGACAACCTCGTCTTTTTTCACTTCCTTACCGACCGTGAACGGGAGTGCGACGATCTTCGCGGAGACCTGTGCGCTGATCTCAACCCCGGTTTTGGCTTCGACAGACCCTGGCGCGGAGACCGTGCGTATCAGGTTCCCCTTGGACACCGGTTCGAGCCGGACTTGCGTTGTCTTGCCTTGGCCGGAGTACTGCTTCTGCATCTCGGCGAACTTCGGGGACTTCACGAAGAAGTACCCGCCCACGCCGCACCCAAGCACGAGCACCACGAACACGATGAGCAGCCACTTCCACACGTGCAATCGCTCCTGCACCCACCAGACCCCGAATCCAAGAACATGCCCACCCGTTGACACTCGACCGCTCGTCATCGGATCCGGCGTGGAGCCCCTCGTCCCGCACGCCCGGAGCGCCTGAATAGGAATCAAAGGCATCCTGTTTCACACGGACCATTGATACCGGCGGGAATCGTGTGGGTTGTCACATTGCTGTGCAACTCGTGCGAAATCGGCTGGATATCGGTCGATCCACGTCGGCGCGTACTCTGAAGATGATGCGATTCACGCGCTTGCAACTCCGCCGATTCGATCCCTTGGCGAAGGCGATCGATTGGGAATGCTGGCTGAGATCGACCGATTGGACCAAAGGCTCGACATTGCTGAAGCAGGATGCCGGCGCGTGGGTACGCGCCGTGACATGCCCATCGGCACTCGCGGCACTTGGCTTCGCGGGCGAACTCATCATCAAGGCACGCCCGCACGCTCGGCACGATGCGATCAAGCGGGTCGTCCGATGTACCCGTGGCGACCGGCAATGGCGCGGCGCGGTGTGGTTGCATGAACACGGGTTCGCCAGCGCACGCTCTTTCATACTCGCCGACGTGGACATCGACGGTGTCCCGCATGAGGTCATAATCATGCAGCGGCTGCGCGGCCCCACGCTCCTAGAACTCATCGAGCGAGTAACGGCTGGCGATGGGCCGCCGGTGCCCGCCCAGCACGCTGTCTCGCGCGAACTCGGCCATCACATCGCTCGGCTTGACATGCTCGGACGCTCCAACCGCGACGGCAAGCCATCGAATCTGATCGTGCTCGGTGTCCCGGCTTTAGGTGGCCCGGCTCTCCGAGCCGAGTTTTACGGTGCGGCGGACCTCCGGGCCGCCACTTCATTGGTGGATATCTCATGCCGTTCGACGACGGGTGTTTCCAATCCCACCCATCACATCTCAATCGCGCCGATCGATACCGTCGCCATCCGTCGTAGCCACCCGGTACGGCTCAAAAAGTGGTCCCAGTGTGAGGCGATGCTCGCCCGGCTGTACATCGAGCCGCTGGGCTGCGGGTGCCCGCCCCGCCGGACGCTGTGCCTCCGAGCAGTGCTTGCCATGATCGCGGAGCGTGAGCACATCCTCCCCGGGCACCATGCACATAAAGCCGGCCATTTCCTGCGAGCCGCACGCGGCGTCGGTAGTAGTTCACGCATCCGCGTCCGGCACCCATTCGATCCCGTTCGGCGTGCCGCTGTCCGCGGCTGCTGGGCACGACTCGGGCAGATCATCGAAGCCCACGGCGACCCGCGGCCGAAGGTACGCCCAACTTTGGCCGACGATCGGACAGCAAAGAATGCGTGCCCGTAACTGGTGGAGTCACGACTTCGCGCCGAATCGTTGCCGTCACCCCCTTGGTCCCGTTCGCCGGCGGCGTGCTACTTTGTGCAGGCTGCGACCCGAACAATCGACCTTCACAAGAGTGAGCCATGCGAAAGCCCGGAACGGATCCTGACAACGTGCAGATGAGCGACGTGATCTGCGATTTCTGCCACACCGAGTGGACCGAGGAGTTGCCGCTGATCGAGGGGCATCAAGGGAGCATCGTGTGCGGGAAGTGCCTGACGGTGGCGTACACGCGGGTGGTGCTGCACGCCGAGAACACCGGGCGGGGGGGGTACACATGCGTGATGTGCCTTGAACAGCGCGCGGACATCGCGTGGGAAAGCCCCATGTTTCCCGAGGCGACAATCTGCAAACGCTGTGTGAATCTCGCGGCGGGCGCGCTGTCGAAGGACAAAGAGTCGGGGTGGACCAGGCCGGTCAAGCCCAAGTAGTGCGAGTTTACCAACTCGCACCAGCATACCTAGTGCGAGTTTTCTAACTCGCACAAGCCTATTACGACGGTGCAGTGAGCATGCCGCGTGCAAGTTGAAAAACTTGCACTATGAGTGCGGGAAGACGAATCGCGCGCCGACTTCACGCGCAAGCCGTACAAGGTCTTCCCGGGGGAACAGCGGGAACGGCCAGGTTCGGTCGGCGGCGAGCGTGGCGTGCGACGCCGAGGCCTTAGCCCTCGCCGCGGCTTCGGTGAATTCCCGGAGTTCGTCGGCGTGACGGGTCCGCACGTCGGCGAGCAGCGACTGCATGGCGCGATACTGGGCCAGCGGGTGCTCGCCGCGCGCACG
>JBGSIF010000289.1:0-8999 GCA_041742635.1 Phycisphaerales bacterium | reverse complement strand
GCCGCACCCGAAAGTCCGCGAGCAGGAGCCGACGACGCCCCGGCTTCCGCTCCACGAGCACGCCGTCGCGCTCTCGACCGCGGCCCCGAATCCTTCGGCGCACCCCGCGACGATAGAAGCTCCCGTGGCGAACGCCCTGCCCCGCCCCGCCGCGATCAGGCCGACCGCGATGATCACAACGATTCGGGCACCGACGAACTCCGCCAAGACTCGAAGCCCGCTCATCCGCCGCTGCCCCGTCGCTTCCCCGGCGGTCCCGGTGCCGACTGATCCAGTGCCGGCCCGATACAAACCAGGCATCCATACGCAAGCGAACCACGGTCCATGTGCCGCGGTTCGCTTGTTTGTTCAGCCGCCGTCGATCTTCAGACCCGTTCGAGTTGCCACGGATGCTGTGGATCCCAGAAGAACCGCATGATGTCACCCAGTTCGTTGCGTGCGAAGATGTTGAGTTCCCCCTCGTTGGAGACCGCGCTGGACAGCCGCCCGACGGCGTGGAAGTGACGCAGGTGCGAATCGGTTTGCGGATTGAGCACCTCGCGTGTCCACTGATCCGCCGCCGGGGACCACCAATACACCTCGATCTGTCCGTTCGGATCGATCCGTGCGACGTTCAGCCCGCCCCAAGGCGTGGCATACGCCGTCAGGGTGTTTCTTGGGTAGAGCGCCGAGTTCGGGACATCGCTGATAAGATACTCCGAGCGCCAGCGCCCGCCGAACTGCGGCACCCACCACGCCGCGTTGACCCGATTTCCAGTGGCGTTTTCGCCGTACAGGTTGATCCCGTTCCAAGGCGTCAAGGTAACATGCAAAGACCCGAACGCGCTCGTCGCGGATCCGTCGCCGTCGGATACCTGCGCCAGATTGGTGATGCGCCACCCGTTCAGCCCCGGCGCGGTCCAGAAGACCACGATCTGACCCCCGCCGGCCAGCCCCGCGATGTTCTGTCCGCCCCACCCCGTCACGTATCCAACTAGGTTGGCGACGCCTGTATATTGCCGGAACGCCGGCGGCGGCGTCCCCGTCGGGTATACCACCGAGTCGTACAGATTGTCAAACGCCCATTCCTGCGATCCATCCGGGCGTGAGCGCACCGTCTGTCCGTACAGCACCAGTTCGCCCTCGGCGTTCAGCCCCGCGACGATCCGCAGCCCGCTAGGCGGCACGAACGTGATCAGCCCGTCGATGATCGCTTCGGCTCCGATTTCCTGAGTGAGGTTGCGGATAATCCAGACGTTGGGGTTGCCGGTCGGTTCCAGCAGAAGCAGCCCTTCTGGACGTAGCAGCGCGATAGTGGGGTTTGAGTCGTCGGCGTCGTACCAGGTCACAAACTTCGACGCGGGCAGACGAAACGCCGCGCCGAAGCCGTAGTCGTTGTTGAGATCCTGCCCTGTCCAGCCGTTGGCGGCCCGGACGAGATGGAGCGTTTCGCCCGCGGCGTTCGCGGTGATGACGTAGACCGACCCGCTTGGCGTGAATGCAACAGCGATGGTAGCGTCGGCACCCACGCGGTTGGGGCCACCGATGAACTGTGGGTCGGCGAGCGTGAGGAGCGAAAAACGCCCGCCCCAGCTCATCAGCACGTCACTCGCATTGGTCGGCGCCATGACTTTGGTCAGCGAAGTGGAAGCCAATGCAGCGGGATCGCCAAAGATCTCGCCGGTGCGAAGGTCGAACATCTGCTGGATAATTCCGGCATAATAAAACCCCGAACGCTGACCCGATGCGGTTACGATGTACGTGCCGGTGATGTCGCCGAAGTCGTTGACACCAACCGGCCCGAAATCTTCCCCAGAGTTCAGGCGCGGGATGGCGACCACGGTGAATGGCTCCCCGGTCACTAAAAGATTGACAAGCCCGATCCCATCGACAAGGACATTCACGGCAAAGTGCGCCAGTGGGCTGAGCGAGACGGGCCTGCCGGGCAGTTCCGTGATCATTCCTCCGCGCCAGATAATGGTCTGCGGCGGACTCGTTCGTTCACGCCCGATCAGCGCGGTCACCACGCCGGCTTCATCGATCCCCACGTCAACCGACACCGCTCCTTCCAGCAGCATCGTGTACTGCTCCGTATCCGCGTCGAACAGGTACGCCGATGTTACCGTGCTGTTGATCACACGATTGAACAGCACCTGATGCCCCGCCACGGCGACCCCGAAGTCTTCGATCATCGGCGGGTTCGGCGGTCCTCCGATCGGGAACGGACGCACGATCTCCATCCGCCGGACGTTCATCAGGTGGTGGTCGGCGATCCACACAAACGGAAGGTGCCCGTTCGCCGCGGCCGCGCCCAGGATCACGATCTCGTCGGCGGACTCATAGACATCGATCACTACCTCGCCGACGTTCCACAACGAGTAGTCCGTCAGGTACTCCACCACGCTGTCGCGCACGATGAACCCGCGCGATGATGCCTGCCCCCACACGATCGACCGCGATACCGGCCCCGACCCCGTCCCCGCCACGACCGTCGGGGCCAATCGCGTGCCGTCAAAGACATACGACCGGCTGAACCCGCCAAGTCCAAAACTCCCAAACCGCTGATAGATCGCAAGAATATCACTCGATCCATCGCCATCCAGATCGGCGACCGCCACATGGTCCCCGAACGTCCCGTACGGGCCGAAGTTCGGTGGCGGGTCATTCAAAAATCCCAGCGAACTCAGCACGCTCCCGTCCGCCCCCGAAACCACCAGCACCCGTCCGCCGTTGCCAAGGCTCGATGCACCGACCACGAGGTCGGCAACCGCGTCCTGATCGAGGTCGCCGTACAACGCGATGTCTTTGCCCAGCGTTCCGCCGACCGGCACTGTCCAGTCTCGCGCGATCGTGCCGTCCACCCCGGAGAGAATCAGAAGATGATCCGCGTTCGTCGCCGCGAGATCGACCACGCCGTCCCCCGTCAGGTCCGCGATCACGCTCACTCGTCCATATTCGCCCGAGTTGTAGAACAGCCCCGGCCCGCTCGGGTTCACTTGCTCCCATAACACGCTTGCGTCCGCGCCCGAGAACGCAATCAGTCTTCGATCGATGTTCCCCGCGCCCATGTCCACTGATAGATACAACACCGCGTCCGGCGTCCCGTCTGTGTTCAGATCGATCCCGCCGCCCAGTACACCCGCAAGCGACCGATTTCTCGGGTTCATCCCAAGCGAGAACTCACGGATCACCGTATCGCTGATCCCCGAGTACACCACGCCCCGCGGCTCCCCGATCAGCAGTGCGAACAGGTCCGCTTGCCCGTCGTTATCCAGATCCCCCATCGCTACCAGCCCGCTCGCGGCGTACTCACGGATCAGCGTTCCACTCCAGCCCGAATACAGAAACTCCCGCCGCTCGCTCGGGTTGAGCGGCGACGTCCGACCGACCGAATAATCACTCACGCCGTCCCCGTCCACATCGTTCACGTTCTGCACCGTCCACCCATACCCATCGGTGTACGCCCCTACTTCATTGTGGGAACGTATGAGCGCGCCGGTTGCGCCGGACAACACCGCCGCTCCGCGCAAGTACCCCGTCGAGCGCCCCGACGTGAACGTCCCGGCATTGCCCATCAGCACGTCCCGGATCCCGTCCCCGTCCACGTCGTCGAGGACCGTTACCGGCCCGTAGTACCCGTTCGACTCGCCGTCCCCGAACTCGCGCGGATCGTTCAGCGATGTCAGCGCACCAAAGTCTTCATACACAAACGACATGAGCACGCGGCGTTCGAGCGCCTCGCACTCGACGCCAATGGCTCGCTCTTCGTGCGATGTTCCAGCGAGAACACCTCTCGCCGAGCCTCGACCGGCTCGACAAACAACAGATCGAATCAATCCTGAGTCTAAACTCGTGTGCCCGTACATGCTCGAACTTCCAGCGTGGGACTGGTGGTACGTTTGTCAGATTGAGTGTGGGCACTCGGGCGTATTGTACTCCTTCAAGCGGGCCGGATTTTCTTGGCGCGGGTAATCAGTCTTTTTCGCTCAGGCATCGTGCTGGCGGGTTGTACACCCGATCCATTTCACACCCAGCCGCTAAGTTGTCAAGCCTTCCTTCGTCGATATCGTTCTCGCTCCCGCCCGATCCGTATTTCCCACGTTACCGCGAGCAACAATGACCCACCGTATCGGCCACGGCTACGACCTGCACCGCCTCGAACCACGCGATGCGTCGGCACGCATGAAACCCCTCATCGTCGCCGGAGTGGTCCTCGATTCAGACTCCGGACTCATCGCCCATTCCGACGGCGACGTCTTGTACCACGCCATCGTGGATGCTCTCATGGGCGCGCTCGCCCTGCCCGACATCGGGCAGATGTTCCCCGACAAGGCGCCCGAGAACGCCGCCCGCGACTCCGCCGACTTCATGCTCGAAGCCGCGCAGCGCACCCGCGACGCAGGCTGGAAGGTCGTCAACCTTGATTGCACCGTCATCCTCGAACGCCCGCGCATCGGCCCCGTCAAAGAACTCATGCGCCGCAATATCGCCTCGCTCCTCGGTTGCGACGTCGCTCGTGTCAACGTCAAAGGAAAAAGCCACGAGAAAGTCGACGCCGTCGGCGAAGGACGCGCCATCGAATCCCACGTCGTCGTACTCCTCGAACAAGCCTAACCGCCTGCATCACAACCCGATGGGTGGGACGGAACCCCGGGCCGTTTCCCCTCTTTCGCGGTTCCACGCGCCGCACGCCTTCCGTCCTTCCAGGCTTCTCACCCGGCTCCCAGAACCGAATGCGCCGGTCTACCCGCGGCACATCATCTGATCGCGTCTTCGCGGCGCATCCCGATACGATCCCCCAATGCGACACACGCTCGTCCGACTCGCGCCCATCTTTCATCTCACGCGAGTAACCACCGCCTTTGCCGCCGTGGCGAACGTCTGGTTTGTCATACTTTGGACGCGGGCGTCTGGTGCCGCCGAGGGCGCGCCCCCGTCGCTGCACTCTCATCCCATCTGGTTGCTCCTGCTCGCCGGCGCGGTCAATGCCGCCGGGCTTTCCGCGTATGGCTCCGACCTCAACGACATTCTGGACCTGCGCCGCGACCGCACGATGAACCCGCGCCGCCCGCTCCCCGCCGGCGCGCTCACCATCGAGTGGGCTGTCGCGGTCGTGGTCGCAACGTTTATGACCGCCGTTGTTGGCGCCAGCCTGTTAGGCATGGAGGCGGTGCTGCTCACGGTACTCGTCGCCGCCGCGATTCTCTTCTTCAATGCCGCGGGTAAGTACATCCCCGCCGTCGGGCTTGTGCTGCTCGGGCTGATCTACGCCGGTCACATGGTGGTACCGAACCTGTACATTGTCTTCGTCTGGCCCATCTGGCTGGTGATGTCGCACTCGCTCGCCGCCGGCTGGCTCGCGCACGTCATCGGGCGCAAAGTTCCACGCCTCAGCCGTCGCGCCGTGCTCTTTGCCTTTGCCGGCTGGGCCTTCTGGTCCGTCGTGATGCTCGCCTCGGGGTGGTACCGCGCCCGCGGGATCGGCGGGCTGTGGCCCGATTGGGTCAACCCCACCGCCGCCATCGGCCCGATCCTGCTCGCGGCCCTCTTCGCTCTTGTCGTCTGGCGAAAAATCCGTCGCGCCGGCAAGGGCACTCGCTCCGGCGAAAAAATCGCACGCTACGGCTCCATCTGGCTCCCCCTCTATTCCTGCGCCTGGCTCCTGGGTCAACGCTATGACACCGAGGCACTCATCATGGGCACCCTCGCCGCGGCCGGTATTCTCGGCACCACCGTCCTCCGCGAGTTGTACTCCCTGATCGAGCAGCCGGTGGGGTATCGGGTGTAAGCCTCACCCATGCTGCCGGAACCCCGTGAACGTGTTCCCCACATAATGCACCGCCACGGTGTTCGCCGCTCCGGCATGCCCCAGCGGCCGCCCCGCGATCAGCACGATCGGATCTCCCGCCGACACCCACCCCCGTTCGATCAGTGCCGCGTCCACCTGTTCGTTCCACGCTCCGAGCGAACCACCCGTGGGCACCGGCGAATAGATCGCCGTCACCCCGCGCAGCAGCGCCATCCGCCTCGTCTCGCGTTCGTCCGACGAATACGCCACGATCGGGAACGGGAACCCGTTCTGCGATAGGTACCGCGCTGCCCCCCCGTGCTGCGACCAGCACACCACGAGTTTCGCACCCAGGTCATGGGCGATATGCCATGCCCCGTGCGCCAGCGCGGCGGTCCGGTACCGCGACTGCACCAGCCGCGCCGGAGGGCTTGGCCTCGTCAGCGTCGGTGCCACCCGCGCCTCCGCCGCTTCGATCGTTCGACGCATGATCTCCACCGCCAGCAGCGGGTGCTTCCCCACGGCCGTCTCCGCCGACAGCATCACCGCGTCCGCCCCATCAAACACCGCGTGCGCCACGTCGCTCACCTCCGCACGTGTCGGCGACGCATTCTCGATCATCGTCTCGAGCATCTGCGTCGCCACGATGCACGGCTTGCCCCACTCCCCAGCCTTTTCCAGAAGCAGCCGCTGCACGATCGGCACCTGCGACAGTTCCATCTCCACCCCAAGATCCCCCCGCGCCACCATGATCGCGTCCGCGGCGTCAAGAATCGCGTCGATATTCTCCACCGCCTGCGGCTTCTCGATCTTCGCCACCACCGGGATCATCGCTCCCTGCCCCGACGCCGATTCCACCCCATGATCCACCGAGCACATCCCCGCCAGCGCTTTGCGAAGCGTCGTGACTTCTTCGGCGCGCCGCACAAACGACAATGCCAGATAATCCAGCCCGTGCTGCACAGACCATTGCACACATTCCCAGTCCCGCTCCGAGATCGCCGGTGCTCGCACATTACTATCGGGCAGATTGATCCCCTTCCGGCTTGTCACCAGCCCGCCCACCAGCACCCGGCACCGAAGCACCCACGCCGGATCGTCCGACAGCCGATCCACTGCCAGCAGCCGGATCGCCCCGTCGTTCACCAGCACGCGGTGCCCCGTCTGCACATCGCCGACGATCGCTTCGTATTCGCACGGCAGCACCTTCGTTGTGCCACCCGTCGGCACCGCACTCGCCCCCTCGGCATCGGCACTCGATACGTCAAACAGCACGTCTTCCCCCGCCTCCAGACGTACACCCTCTGCCGGTACGATCCCCACCCGTATCTTCGGCCCCTGCAAATCCCCCAACACCGCGACCGGCGCGCCCAGTTCGCGTGATACCGCTCGTACCACCCGCAGCCGCTCCCCGTGTTTCTCCAGAACCCCATGCGAAAAGTTCAGCCGGAACACACTCACTCCCGACAGAATGAGTTTCTTCACCATCTCGGGCGATTCACTCGCCGGCCCCAGCGTGGCGACTATCGCGGTCATGGTCGGTCGGCGCAGGTGCGTCAATGCAAGCCTCCTCGGTACAACTCCACCACGGCTCGGTAGCACCCCTGAAAAAAGGATGTGTACCCGATCCGCGCCTCCGGCCCCTTGATCCCGTCACGCCACCGATTCGTATCCGCGCTGATCCGCTTGTACGTCCCCGCCGAGAACTCCAGTTCGCTCACCACCCCATCCTCGCCCACCACGCGGTGCGTTGGCATGGAATAGAACAGCCGTTCCATCTCGACCAGCCGCTCCGCCGGGAATGCCGGATCACCCCGTGCCTTGTTCAGCGCGACCCACGCGTCGCGCAGGTCGTCGGACGTATCCACCCCGAAGCACCCCATCATCACGATCATCCCGTCCCGCCACCCTTGCGACGGTGCCCTCGACGCCGCTTTGAACGGGTCGGCCTGATCCACAAAGTGCTCGAACCACTCTGGTTCATACATATCCCGGCGCGCGGGCATCCGCCGCAGCGAGTTTGCTCTCGGACCATACTTGTTCCCCCCCCCCGCGCTGGCGTTCACTGGGTTCGATGCGCCCGCCTTCGTCCCTGTCGCCGGGAACTGCCATAGTGCCTGCCCCTCACGCGACATGCAATACTCCACAAACCGTTTCGCCAGCACCGGGCTTGGCCCGCCACGAAGGATCGACACCGGGTCCGCATCGATAAACACCCGTCCCGGCGGATCGATATACCCCACCCGCCCCGACCGCGGATCCTCCCCTTCACTCAGCACCGCCTGCGCTTGCCCGCGCCCGTAAAAATCAATGCTCACTCCTGCCAGCGCCTCCCCTTGGCTCACCGCCATCGGCGGGTACGTCGATGCCGCCGCGAACCCGTGCGCATTCGCGCACAACTCGCGCAGCACCCGCCACCCGTGCTCCCACCCGCGACGCGTCGCCTCCCCCATGATCGTGTCGATCTCCGCCTTCTCATTCGGTTTCTTCGCATCCAGCCCGCGTGATTTCACTACCTCGCGCGCCTTCACGATCTCGGCGTTCGCCGATTCATTCAAGATCGAGTCGTACAGCGTTGCCACCGAACCCGACTGGCGCGCGTCCGCCATCGCCACGCGCCGGTAATACCGGAAGTCGCACAAATCCTCGAAGAACACCGGCTCACTCAACCCCGCCTCGCGGATTAGCTCTCGGTTGTACACGATCCCGAACCCCGACAACGCCGCGCCGATCCAGTATTGCCAGTCCTCCGGCTTCCCCGATTTCGCGCGTCCGTCTTGGTACAACTGCCCCGCGCCGATCGCGTTCTCGCCGAACCACGCCCGCATCTGGTCCTCCGAGAATCCCGCCGGGACCGACATCGGCGGCTTCGCATCCCGCAGCCGTGTGTGGTCGTATGACCCCCCCCCAAACATCACGTCAAAGTCGATCGACCCCTTGGGATACACCTCGTCCAGTGGCGTCTCATCCCCCACCACACGCCCCGGTTCTTTCTCTTTGATCGCCGCCAATCCCCGCTTCATCTGCGACTGATACACCGCTTGCAGCAGCCGAAGGATCTCCGTCGTCCCGCCCGGCACCCGCCAGTCGATGTACACCGGCAACTCACCGGGATACTCCCTCGCGTGCCACGACGCGAACCCCGCGCCGAACTCGTCGCGGATCTGCTCAATATGCGGCGTCACCACGATCAGCGTCTGTCGCGCGCTCACCGCCGGCGGCTTCGCCAGCG
>JBGSIF010000288.1:0-13293 GCA_041742635.1 Phycisphaerales bacterium | reverse complement strand
TCGCGTCCGCCTCACGCAACTTGTTCACGATCTGTTCCGGTGTGTGCCTCGTTCGCTTCATGGTCCAGAGTCTCCTGGCCGCTGCCGGCGGCCCTCGGGACTCTCATAGTTGCTGGATCAGGATTCGGGGGGCAGGTCAGCGGCGGCCTCCCATTGGGCGATGATTCGGCGGTACGTCTCGCGGCTGGGGGCGGAGCCGAACCCGCCGAGCGAGTAGTCACGGCGCTGGCCGGTGACGGAATCGGTCAAGGTGAAGAAGGCGTGTGAGTAGCCTGCACGCTGGCGGCACGACGGTGTTTTGGGCATTTGCAGTGCCTCCGAGAATCGCAGCGCGGTGTAACACCGCGTGTTTTGGCGACTTTCGTTGCACCGCCGACCGTCGGCGGGTATCCGTAAACCCCGGATTCAACGCGACCTACGACGAAAGCGGGCGAACGGACTCGAACCGTCAACATTCAGCTTGGAAGGCTGACACTCTACCATTGAGTTACGCCCGCGCGTATGACCGCTAAGTGTAGCACCGTGCCGCGCCGTGGTGCAGGAAGTCGTGTTTTTTCCATCACTTCCGGCGTCCCCGAGTTTGAGCGAACCGCCGCTTGCATCGCCGCGGACGCTACACGCCAAGCACTCACGCCTCGTTCTGAGCCTAAGAGCGTGTATGAAAAGCCTTCTTGTGGTGGCCCGGCACCCGTGCCGTTCTTAGGTATTGCGGCGCTCCGAGCCGCACGTCTCATGTCTGTTCACGCTTTTCAAACAGGCTCTAAGGCCTCCTCCTGGCTTTTACGAGTACAGTTGGCCCAGCAAAGCAACTCGCGTCTGCGTTGCCGCGCAGCTGGTCTTGCGCTCGGCTTGATTCGGCCCAGACCTAGGGCCATGCGGAGAGGATGTTTGCACGCCGTCGTACTACTTCGCCTCGAACCGTTTTACTTCTTTCCAAGACAACGGACTGTCCTTGAGGCCTCGCGTGCCCTGCTCGATCACGATTGGCTTCTTGATCTTCTCAATAACCCATAGGCCAAAGGGTGCGGTCTTGACCCCTGGATCAGCGTTGCCGCCGAAACTCGATGTCTGGAAGGTCGAAGATACATATCGAATACGAACGGCATCATCACTGATGACGACGCCTTCTGCCACCTCGCCATCAGTGTTCGTCATTTCTCCTCCAAACACACCAACGACGACGTACCGCGTGAAATCTATCTTCGGTACAAGGTGCCTCGTCGGAGGAGTGACCGACGCATCGAGTCCGACATGCTCGCACCAAAGCAATGTCCAAGTCGGCTGGTCTTCGGCGAGAACCACTCGCGGCGTAGTGATCTTGCTATTGTGCCCTACAAACTGTACCGCAGGCAGTGTGTCTTTCGTCGGTGCTGGCACGGTCATCGCCCCGAGACCGGCGAGAAAGATACAGATGGCACCTATGTGTGTGGCGGTAGCAAAACGCAAGGACATACCAGACTCCTTTAAACATTATCTTACCAGAGACCACGGCATACAGATGTATCGATTTTGTAACATCAGTTATGCTGCACGGGCTACGCTGGCACGCACGCCGCCGATGATGCAACCATGCTTCGTATTCAGCGAGAATACCGCTATGTTTATACAACGTGTACACTGTTACTATAACTCTACGCTTGCGTCGCTCACTACTGGCTCTTGCCCTTATTCCGTGCCGATCCTGAACTTCCCGCCTTCAATCACCGCCCCCGGCTCGATCTCGATCCTCGGCGCGCAACAATCGCCCTTCCACCTGGCCGTGCGGGTGATGATCACCGGTCCCTGCGACACCACCGCCGCACGCACGGTTCCGTGAACTTCCATCCCACCGGATACTCGCACGGTTGTCGCGCTGAGTTGTCCGCGTTTATCAACAACGATCCACCCGCACGTTTCGATATTCGTAGCCGCATACGGCGACGCGACGTGCAGATCCTGTACCACCACCCGCCTTGAACACGCCGGGCAACTCACCGAGATCGCGCTGACGCCGACCTCGAACTCCTGCCGGCAGTGATGACACTTCACCAGTCGTATTTCAGGTGCTTTGGGCATGGTGTGCTTCGCCGCCGTAGTGCAAGTTTCTAACTTGCACTACTCTCAGCTTTCCAACTCGTGCAAGTTAAAAACTTGGACTACGTAATTTTGAACCCGTGCAAGTTGAAAAACTTGCACTACGGCCTCTTCAAAGGACCCGCCGAAGTCTCCCCCGGCGTGCCCGATTCACAAGGAAGTCTCACTACGTTCACAAGCGATCCGTTCAGGATTCACTCGAAGTGGTGTCGGTATTCTTGCCGCTGTATGTACCGTTCCAGCCGTTACCGCGAGCACCGGCCCCGGCGAGCGGACGATTCACGCGCGTCTCGACATTCGTCGTCGCGTCAATACTTGTGGTCGAAGTGTTCAGCGCCTTCTCGATCGCTTCCGGACCGACCTGGTACTGACCCTGGAACGCGGCGCCCTCGGCCACAATCAGCGTCTTGGCAACCATATCTCCAGTCACCTTCGCCGACGTATTCAGTTTCACACGCTCGCGCGCCGTGATGTTCCCCGACACTTCGCCGTCCACGATCACGGTCCCGGCTTCGATTGTGGCCTTGCACACCGCGCCCTGCCCGATCTGCACTTCTCCCTTCGAGACGATTTTGCCATCGAACTTCCCGAGGATCTTCGCCGAGCCCTCGAATGTCATTTCGCCTTTGATCTGAGTGTCTGGACCGATGACCGTCGTCTGATTGATTGCTTCCGACATGCTATTGCTCCTGAAAAAAGGTAGACCTGTTTCGTACTTGACGTGCCCATAAAGACCTGACGTGCGGGCATCTTGGACCGCACAACAGGCCAAACCGTCGCGTTTGAGTACCTACTTTGATTCCGTGTCGTGCTTTGCTCCGATCGACTCGGGCAAGTCCGACACGATGTTCTTGCCGTCTACTCTTCGGCGGTCCGTGCCGTTTCAGCGCGATTTCAGGCCGCTTTCGCGCTCTCTACTCCAACGCGCAAAGATTGCATGACCGCGGCGCACGTTTCGCATTATTGATCCGAACGCCTCCCAATCAGCCCCCCACTTCTCCACTTTGCCCTCTTGCCTACTCGCCCTATCCATCTCGACGCCTGCATCCTCGGCGGCGGTGTCGCCGGCCTCTGGGCCCTTGCCCATCTCCGCCGTGTCGGATACCACGCCACACTCATCGAACTCGACACCCTCGGCGGCGGCCCGCACGGGCAGACCATCGCCTCCCAAGGCATCATCCACGGCGGCATCAAATACGCCCTCTCCGGGGCCGCCTCCGCTGCTTCGCGCGCCATCGCGGCGATGCCCGACATCTGGCGTCGCTCGCTCGCACCTCTTGCGTCGATCACACCACACGATTCCCAACTACACGCCTCCCCCCACAACGACCCCGTTCTCCCCCTCGCTTCCGCGACGGTCCTCAGCGAATCGCAACTCCTCTGGACCACGCCCGGTGTCACGTCCCGCCTCGCCGGTGCAGCCGCGAGCAAAGTCATCCGCACCCCCGTCGAGCGCCTCGCTTCCAACGACCGCCCACCTCCCTTCTCCAGCACCAGCGGCATCGATGTCTACCGAGTCGCCGAGCCCGTCCTCGATTCGCGTTCGGTCGTCGCCGCACTCGCACTCGCCGCGGGGCACGACCGCATCATCACGCTCGCATCACATCGACAAGCCGAAGAGCGCCCGCATCACGACCCTCGTCTCAGCATCACCACAGGTCCAAACGGTGTCGCCTCGCTTGCAATCACACCCGCAGACAGCGATTCCCCGATCACCATCACCGCGGCCCGGTTCATCTTCACCGCCGGTGCGGGCAACGAATCACTCCTCTCTCGCGCGTTCCAGAGCACCACGCCGGGTTTCGTCATCCCGCGGATGCAGCGTCGCCCGCTGCACATGCTCATGCTCCGCGCCGCCGCTCTTCCCGCGATCTTCGGTCACTGCGTCGGCATGAGCGACAAGCCGCGAACCACGATCACTACCTCGCGCGACGCCGCCGGGCGTGCCGTCTGGTACATCGGCGGCCTCATCGCCGAGCAAGGCGTCGCCCGCTCGCGCGATCAGCAGATCGCCGCCGCCAAACTCGAACTCGCCGCGTGCCTCCCTTGGCTCAACCTCGCGCCGTTCAATCCGCAGTGGGCGACGTGGCACGTTGATCGTGCCGAGGGGCTTTCTCCCGACGGCTCGCGCCCCGACGAACCCGTGGTCTCCGCAGTTGGCAACGTCATCGCCGCGTGGCCCACCAAACTCGCCTTCGCGCCCCTCGTCGCCTCCCGTATCGAATCGCTTCTCCGCGAGGCGTCTGTTCTCCCAACCGACCCCACCGCGCACCCGCCCATGCTGTTCCAACGCACCGCACCCGCCATCGCCATGTACCCCTGGGAGCGAGAGGAGGTCGCGTGGACTTCATAAGGCCCCTGGGCAATACCGGCATCCTCGTGAGCGCGATCGGGCTTGGCACCGTCAAGTTCGGCCGCAACACCGCCGTGAAGTATCCGACTCCCTTCGACCTGCCTTCCGATGAGCACATCGACACGCTGCTCCGCACCTCCGCCGACCTGGGCGTGAACCTCATCGACACCGCGCCCGCCTATGGCTCCAGCGAACAACGCCTCGGCAACGCCCTCGCCCGCCACCGCTTCTTCGGCTCGCGCGACCGCTGGATCATCGCCACCAAAGTCGGCGAAGAGTTCGACACCGCCCCCGACGGCACCGGCGTCTCACGCTACGACTTCTCCCCCGTGGCCGTCGAAGCAAGCGTCACGCGCAGCCTCGCACGCCTGCGAACCGACTACCTCGACATCGTCCTCATCCACTCCGACGGCAACGACGAAGCCATCATCGCCGACCGCGGCGCGATCCACGCCCTGCAATCCCTCAAAGCCCGCGGCCTCATCCGCGCCATCGGCATCAGCATCAAGTCCCCCGCCGGCGGCTACGCGGCGCTCGGCATCACTCACGAACACCCGCTCATACCAACCGATCGCGCAAACGATCGAGTAGCCAGCCAGGATCAACGGGGACCATCAATACGCCGCGAACCTGATCTCGCAAGCGATCGATTTCCCGCGACCGCCTCTTCTGATCGAGCATTACCCGAAGACCGACGGGGACCGTCGGGCCACCCGACTCGATCAAACGCATGGTGCGACGTATTAATGTGTACGCTGAACCAGTCCTACACCGCCGAACTCCCCCTCATCCACGCCGCCCACCAACTCGGCGTCGGCGTCCTCATCAAAAAAGCCTTCCAAAGCGGGCACGCGGCGACGACTCTCACCTCGCCTGACGCTATGCCAGCGGCCAAATCGTTGGACCTCGCGGCGACCGCACTTTCATACATTTTTACCCGTGTTCCACACGCGGTTTCCAGTGTCGTCGTTGGCACACTGAATACAGCTCATCTAGCACGCAACACGGACGCCGCACGCTGACACACAAGTAAAGCATCTCAGGTAGAAAAAATCTACTCACGAGTTCATCCGCGGTCTATCGACGAAGGTCGGATGTCGCCTGTAACTCGTTGACAAGATTGCTGGCATTGTTATAGAAATGATCGAGCGAAGGCTTGAGTTCCAGAAAACGAGCGTAAAGCAAGTTGCTCTCGAATCCCCGCTCTCGCAAGTATGCGATCGTCGATGCGGACTCCAGTTGCTGTGGGCTCATCCCGTTCAATCTCTTTGCCATGCTACCCCAAGCCGGCGACGACTCGATGCCAACTGAATCAAGAGCCTTGGAAAGGCCCGAGTCAGGGACGTACCGAAACGTTGTGTGTTCGCCAGCCGAGTCGGGTTCCTCTCGCACGAGTTCTTCTCTCGTGAGCAGGTCGAGATCCTGCTTTACTCCGTGCGAATACGGACCGTAGTGCAGGTATCCAAAGTCGTATGAAAACTGCGAGCGATAGCCAGCGACCTGGAGCAGATGAACGATCTTCTGCAACTTCTTCCGCCCGACGATCCCATCACATTCGGTGATCAGTCGAGCGAGATGGAGGGTTGAACTCATGCGTGGTCTCCCGTCGATTCAATATTCAGTTTGAAAGGCTTGATGAGCCGTTCGATGTCGTTGCGTTTTGTGCTGTCAAAATACAGTCTGGAGAAAGAAGATCGTTGATTATCTAAATGGCTCATCAATGAAGAACGAGTCTCAATCGGCTTTGCTTTCCTGTCGGGATTTCCGCTTGATAGGAGAATCGACTCGACCTGCCCCTCTTCCTCGTCGTTACCGGACGTGCGACTCGCTGAAAGCAGTCCCTTGTAAACGGATGCGTCGACAGCGTCCGTACACCAGTGTTGCCCTTCTTCAAGTCCGGCCTCTCGCAGCGAACTAAAAAATCGAGGTGTCTCAAGTGCTTTGAGGTTTCCGATACCAACACATCCAAATATTCGTTTCCGGTTCAAAAACGCTTGCGACCAAGACGACAGCAGTGGATCTTGATTCGTACCTTCATCCGAAACCCAGCCATGAAGAGCGGCCACCATGGTCGATTCATCGAAACGAAGCCAGTCTTTGGTTTTCAACTCACCCGCATCGGCGAAGAAACGCTGAACAACATCTGGTGTACTCGACGGCAATCGTCCTGATTTTGCCGTTTTTGCGGCATGCTCAAAAAGATTGAGCAAGAGTGCTTCAAAGCCTCGCGTCACCCGGTGGTAATAGACCTGCTCATTCATGTGCGACCTGGCAAGCGTGAACTGCTCCGCTGCCTTTTCACCACGACGTTCATCGAGCGCGAGCCGCCAGCCTTGATAAGGTTCTCCCCCGTTCGTCTCACGTGGATTTCGTCCAACGCACATAGCATTTATCAACCACTCGGCGTCGTAAAGCCCATATTGCACGCCCGTGCAGTACGAATCACGTAGCAGATAATCCATCCGGTCGGCATCTAACTGGCTGCTCACCAAGTCCGTAAGAAGCGAGTGAGGCGAGGTGTGCTGGATGAGATCTGCTACGGCGTCTGCATCGATGTGATGACGCCGGAGCACCTCGTTGATCTGGCTTTCGGACGATTTGATCAGCGATACCGTCTTGGACTCGTGACTCACGGTTGTTCGAAACGCCCGCTCGATCAAGTGAGAAAACGGACCGTGACCGATGTCATGAAGCAGCGCAGCGGCCTTAACCAGTCTGCCGTTCTTTTCTAGGTACTCGCCAACGGCATCGCCAGAGTACCTTCGGCGCAGCGAGTGAAGCATCCGCTGCACAAAATTGAAAACTCCAAGAGAATGTACAAACCGCGAATGCTCGGCACCGGGATAAGTCAGCCAACTGACCCCGAGTTGTCGAATGCGCCGCAGCCGTTGGAACTCAGGCGTATCGATCAGGTCGAGAATGAACTCGTCTTCCGGGTCAATCCGGATCAACTGGTGAATCGGGTCTCGAAAGACCTTTCCGCCATGTTTGATCCGTCCTTGGAGCATACCCGAGTGTAATACGAACCAGCTCAATCGTCAAGAACAATCTGGTAAATTACCCCTTCGCACCCGCCCCCACCATCATCCGCACCGGCACAAACGTCGGCTTCACCCGCGACTCAAACTCGCCCCTGAACTTATTCATAATCGTCCGGATCGCCCAGTTGTTCCCGTCCGCCAGGCCGCAGATCGTCGTGCCGGGCATCGCCCCCATGCTCGTCGCGATCTCGAGCGCCAGGTCCAGATCCTTCGTCTTCGCGTTCCCGTCTTCGATCCGCGTCATCAGTTGATACAGCCACCCGCTCCCCTCGCGGCAAGGCGTGCACTGCCCGCAACTCTCGTGCTTGAAGAACCGCGCGATGTTCCGCGCCACCGCCACCATGTCGGTGTCTTCGTCGAACACCGTCGGCCCCGCCGTCCCGAGCCCCAGCACGTTGTACTTCCGCCCGATATCAAAGTCGAGTTCGGCGTCGAACTGATCGGGTCCGAGGATGCCCATCGAAACGCCGCCGGGGATTGCGCCCTTGTACTTCTTACCACCGCGCATCCCCCCGCAATATTTCTCAACCAAGACCCGCAGCGGAATCCCCAGATCCAACTCATAGCATCCCGGCTTGTTCACATGCCCCGACACGCCCATCAACTTCGTCCCATACGAAGGCGGCGCCCCCTTGATGCTCGATTCCGTCCCCTGCTTGCAGAACGCGTCCGCGCCTTCGCCCACGATGTACGGCAGGTGCGCCAGCGTCTCCACATTGTTGATGATCGTCGGCTTGCCGAAAAGCCCCTTGATCGCCGGGAACGGCGGCTTGTTCCGCGGCCACCCGCGCTTCCCTTCCAGCGATTCCAGCAGCCCGGTTTCCTCGCCGCAGATGTACGCCCCCGCGCCGCGATGCACATAACAATCGACCGCCCACCCTTTGCCGCCGCTCGCGTTGCTAAAGGGATTCTTCGTCTCCGCGCCGTTGAGCAACCCCTGCTTGCCGAACACACCCGCGGCGTACGCCTCCTTCAGCGCATTCTCCATCACCTTGGCCTGATGGTGATACTCGCCGCGGATGTAGAAGTACGCCGTCTGGATCCGGCAGGCGTAGCAGCAGATAGCGATCCCTTCGAGCACGAGGTGCGGATCAAAGTCGCACAGCAGCCGGTCCTTGAACGTGCCGGGTTCGGACTCGTCGGCGTTGATTGCCAGATACCGCACGCCCCCGTCGCCGCTCTCCGCCGGCTTCGGCAAAAATGTCCACTTCAGCCCCGTCGGGAACCCTGCGCCCCCTCGACCTCGCAACTGCGACTTCTTCACTTCTTCAACCACCTGCTCGGGTGTCATCTTCAGCGCCTTGCGCAGCGCGGCGTACCCGAGTGTGTGCTCGCCGCCGCCACCGTGTGTCTTGGTGTACTGCTCGTACGACACTGTTCGCCGGTTCTTGATATCGCCGTAGGGAGGCGAGGGAATGCGAGCGGTGAGGATCGGGGCCGTCGTTTTGGGAGTCCATGCCATAGAGTCGATTCTAGCGTCGGCGTGCGCCGCCGCTATCTGAGAGTCTGTTTTAGAAGCCATCTTGGGTAGCCCCACACTCCGTGTGAGTCTTGGGTTTCGCCACTCTCCCAGTGGCGCGTGTGCGTCGAACTCGGACTTCTAAAACAGGCTCTGAATTCCGCGTGCGAGTGTGACCAGATTCGAGATTCACATGGCAGTGAACCGTGCTTCTCGCCCGGCTCTGCAGCGGCACCGAGACGGGCGGGACGCACGCACACGCCGCTCGGCAAACACAACCTCGTCACGCCCCCGTCGCGCGGTGTTCTCGGGCCAAGTGTGCTTAAACTACGTTGAATACTGAATTGTTGAATGAACTGAACCGACGCGGCCGATACACGTATGAGTTAGTACCCGAACGCTTCTCAAGACCCTCCGCTCCCAGTCGTATCCGATATCGAGCAAGAGCGGGGGGATTACGAACCTTCAAACGCACCCCTGCGAATCTCGCGGGGGTGTTGTGTTTCTGGAGTGTCAGTTTTCCAACTTGAACCGACTCTCTACGACGGATCTCGGCGAGTTGAAACACTCGCACTACGATGTGGATGAGCGAATGCCCGCCGACCCGACACATCACGAAGACTCTGCCGATGATGCAAGCGATCGAGTGCTTGTTGATTCGATCCGCCGAGACAGCCCCGCGAACGCCACGGCGTGGACGGAACTGTTCACGAAGTATCAGCACCGCCTCTACGCGGTGTGCCTGAAAATGGTGCATGATCGGGACGCCGCGGCGGACCTGACCCAAGATTCGTTCGTCAAAATCATTCAGGGGTTGAATGGATACGACGGACGGAGCAAACTGAGTACTTGGATGATCAGGGTGACCATGAATACCTGCCTGTCCTATCTCCGTGGACAGAAACATCGGCGACACGCTAGCCTTAATTTATCCACCCAAACAGGTAATTATGGGTATCAAAATCCACCTGAACAGGTAGGTGTATACTCGGGCCGCTTGACTGATGAAAAACAGAAGGCGACTGAGAAGGGCGATAAACGAAGATCCAGCCCTGAAAAGCCCTCTCAGAGTGAGTTAGCAAGCAAATCAGATGATCAAACGGCCGATTCGCACCCGATGCACGAAGCCGTTCGATCGAAACCCAAAAAACAGGCCGGTCAACATCCTATTTTTACAGGACCGGGCGGCCCCGGCAAGACCACAGACTGGCGCGAGCAGACTCGGGAACAAACGCCCGACGAAAGCGTCAAACTGCAAGAGCGTCGTCGGCTCGTGGCCGATGCCCTGAACGCACTGCCGCTCGATCAACGAGCGATTCTGGTGCTTCGGGACGTTCAGGACCTGGACTACGAACAGATCGCGCAGGCGATGGACCTCGCGGTTGGAACGGTGAAAAGTCGGCTGTTCCGGGCGAGGCTGGCGTTTCGTGAAGCAATCGAAGCGGCCGATACGGCAAAGCAAGCAACGATGCCGGCGGTACCACCGCAGAGCGTATTAAGTCGTACTGAGTCCCGGGTCGAGAATCCCAAGCCATGAAGCGCGTACCCGACCATCTCGATGAAGCCGACCTGCTGGCGATCGCCGAGGGGCGGTCGCATGGGGTGTCGAACGTTCATGCGGTACGTGCGGCGATCGAGGCGGACCCTGCACTCGGGCGTCTGCTGCTGGAGATGCGGGGGGATCGGGAGGAACTGCGGGCCGCGTCGGCACAGATCACCGCGCCAGTGGGGTTGCTGGACGGGATCGAAGCAAGGCTGGAGCGTGATGTGCTGGCGAGTTTGGTTCCCAGTACGGGGAGCGAGTCGGTGCTGCCGGTATCCGCGGTGGTGTATGCGAGGCCGAGTGTGCTGGGGCGGTTGTCGGAATCGCTGAGTGTGCGTCGATTCGCGGTCGCGGCGGCAGTCGTGCTTGGGACGGCGACGATCGGGCTGCTGGTGCGAAATGTGGTGAACAGCGGCGGGCTAGCGCCGAAGGATGGGCTTGGCGGGGGCGAAGTCGTGGATTCGACAGATGGGACGCCGAGCGGAATCGACGGGACCGACATAGCGGGCGGTGCGGGGCCGGAGGTGATGCCGGTTGTTCCCGAGATTGGAGCGGGGCTGGGCAAAGGGACGGATCGGGTGATTGCGCTGGACACCGGGCCGGTCGAATCGATCAACGGCGGCTCGGGAAGCGAGCCGGAGAAAACGGCAGCACCGACGATGACACTGGCCAAGGCACTTGAACTCGCCGGGTCGGGCCGTCTGGCGATTCGGGTGGTATCGCAGCGGACAACGGCGGGGGAAGAGGTGCGGAGTGTGGCGGCGAGGTCGCCGAAAGAAGTGCGTTGGAAGCCGCTGGAAGAATCGTCGAGCATCGTAGCAGTTCTGGCGGCAAAATTCGCGGTGCCGGGGCGCGGCGTGCCGACGAAGCAATCGCCGGGTGAAACAGCCGTGGCGGGCGAGAGCGAAGCGAATAGGCCCGCACGAGCGACGGGCACCAATCCCGCATCGACGGCGCCGAACTCCGTAATCCCGACCGGCAAGGGGGCGTACCTCGTCGAGTTTGAAGGGCAGGAATCGCGGTTGGCATCGATCGTGGCGGCACTTGCGCGGGCATCGTCGAGCGATGTCGTGCTGGTGGAACTGGACGAGCCGATCGGGGTGTCGGCGGGGCTTGATCCGGCGTCGATGCTGTGGTGGGGTCGCAAGCCGCAGGATTGGGTGAAGCGTGTCGCGGTACCGGTGATGGTTGATGGCGGGGCTGCCGGGCACCGGTAATACAGCACGTTTGCCCTCTGCCCGGAGAACCAGAAATAAAGAATCGGGTTAGGTCGTGTAGTCGGCGTTGATGGCGACGTACTGCTTGGAGAGGTCACAGCCGATCATCCAAGTGGAGGCATCGCCGTGGCCGATGGTGAGTTCCATGAGGACGGTGGCGGCACCCATCGCGTCTTTGAGCGCGGGGTTGTCGCGGGGGACATCGGTGGGGGTGCCGTGGTGGAAGACGCGGATGCCGCCGATGCTGAGGCTGCAATCGGCGAGGCGGAATGGAACGCCGGCGTTACCGGCAGCGGTGACGATGCGCCCCCAGTTGGGATCCTTGCCGTGGACGGCACACTTGACGAGTGGGGAATCGACCACGGCCCGAGCGACGCGGTGGGCGTCGTTGGTGGTGTGTGCGCCACGGACTTCGACACGGAAGATGCGAGAGGCGCCTTCGCCATCGCGGACGACTTTTTCGGCAAGGTCGCGGCAGATCGCGGCGAGAGCGGCTTTGAAGCCGTGGTACTCGGGGGTGTTGTCGAGGATCGGTTTGACCGGGGCTTGCCCGCTGGCGAGGGCGATGACGGTGTCGGAGCAGGAAGGGTGTGCATCGACGCTGATGCGCTCGAACGAATCATGGCACGTGGCTTCGAGCGCGTGCTGGAAAGCGAGGGAGGGGATGCAGGCGTCGGTGGTGATGAAGGCGAGCATGGTGGCGTGCGGCACGGGGACGCCGGCGGAATCGAGGACGGGCGCGATCATGCCGGAGCCTTTGGCGATGGCACCGATGTGGACGATGTGCCCGGCGATCTCGATCTCGCGGTGAGCGGTTTTGGGGACGAGGTCGGTGGTCATGATGGCGGCGGCGGCGGCGGTATCAGCAGGCTCGCCGCGGGTGAGCGAGGCGACGAGTGCGGGGACGGCGGCGGTGACTTTGTCAACTGGAATGCGGTGCCCGATGACGCCGGTGGAGGAGGGGATGACCTCGTCGCGCGTGCAGTGCAGGTGCTGAGCAACGTGCGACATGCAGGCATAGGCGTCAAGGACGCCTTGCTCGCCGGTGGCGGCGTTGGCGGCACCGGCGTTGATAAGGATGGCACGCCAGGGAAGGGCGCCGGGTGTGGGCGGGGTGGATTTGCCGGCGGAGTCTGAGGAGCCCAGGAGGGCGGCACGGCGGGCGCGGCCGATCTCGATGGGTGCGCCAACGACGGTGTTGCGGGTGAAGACGGCAGCGGAACTGCGGCGGGCGACGTCGGGGGTGTCGCAGACAATGAGCGCAAGGTCGGGTTTGCCAGATTTTTTAAGCCCCGCGGTCGTAGCGGCGGCACGGAATCCCATCGGGTGGGTGATCGACACGGTGAGGAACTCCTAGCGAGAAACGGGAACGGTTTGAAAACGAACGGACACGAAGGGAGCGTAGCCGGGTGGTGGGGAGTGAGGGATAGGGTTTTGGTACGACAACGCCATTTGACGGGGTGCGAGTTTCCAACTGCTCTGTAGACATCTTGCAGGCGTTCGGCGTTGGATGCCGATTGGATGGTGCATGAACTCACCACAGGCCACACGTTGGGTCGGCACTCTCTTCGAGCGGGTCGGCGCGGACGGGTATTGGGAGCGCGTGG
>JBGSIF010000287.1:0-16662 GCA_041742635.1 Phycisphaerales bacterium | reverse complement strand
CGCCGGCGGCTTCGCCAGCGCGCCCGTCGCCGGCGCGACCTGCCGCACCACCAGCGGCACTGCCAGCACCATCACGAACGCCGCCACCACGATCAACCTCGTTACACCCATGACCGCCAGTGTAACACGCCGGCTCTCGCTTCGTCCCCCCAAACCTCGTCCCTTTCCCGACGTGTCATCATGGCTCTTTTCTGGTACCCTCTCACCGTGATCCTTTCGACCATCGTTGTCTACCTCTCGCTGGCTCTCTGCGCGGTGGGCATCGCGCTGCTTGTCCGTGAATACGACCTCTACCTCCGCGAGCCTGTCGGCTTGCTCTTCCTCGCCGTCCTCCTCGGGGCGGCGGCCATGTGGGCCGCCACCCTCACCCAGGTCTTCATCATCCGATCCCTCGTCGGTTCCTCCCTGCTGCTCAATGACCCCTTTCTCGCCGCCCTCGCGGGCACCACCGAGGAACTCGGCAAACTCGCCGTCGTCGCCTTCTTTGCCGTCTGCCTCCGCCGATGGTTTAACGAGCCGCTCGACGGACTCGTCTACGGCTCCTTCGCAGGCATCGGCACCGCGCTCATCGAATCCGTCTGGGTTCTCAGCGGCGAGCAACTCGCCTCGCTCCCCCCGCAGGAGCCAGTCCGCCTCGCTGGCCACGTCATCATGGGCGGCATCGGCGGTTTCGGGATGGGCTTGCTCACCTTCCGGACCCGCCGCGCTTTCATCGCCATCGTTCTTTCATACTTCGGCGCCGCCGTGCTCCACACCTTGTGGGATGTCGTCGCCTTCAGTGCGGCGAACCACTACCAGCGCACCACCACCATCCGCCCCATCCATTCTCTATTGGCAATTACCCTCATGTTCGCCGGCATGATCGCCTACCGCTGGCTCGTCGCGTACGGGGCTCGCCTGACGCGCGCCAAACTGCAAGTCTGCGACCTCGCCACCAAGCGTTGCCCGCCGTTCTGACGAGCGCAGTCGCCTCGCTTCTTCAGTGTGTAGAAATAGTCGATCGCATCATGGGTATACGGAAAACCGTATCAGTTACCGCCGACACTGATGATGTCGTCGAAGTTATCCAGCGGGTCGGTCTTCGACCCGCGGTAATCGATCACGTTCTGGCGGTGATATGGATTACTATTTGCAGCGGCCCGTGCCAGCAGCCCGCCGCGGTCCTTGGCACCCAGGAACACGCCGTCGATCCCGGCGGAGTGGAACACCATTTTCCCACGCGACGACGACGGGAACGCCTGGCTGTTCGCGTTATTCTGCGGCATCGGGTACGCCGGGTGTCCCAGCACCCCGTGCATGGAGAACTCCACGACCGGCGTTGTCCATCCGCGAGAGATCATACTTCCCGACTCCAGGTCCGTCTGATCTTGCGCTCCCCGCCCCAGCGACTCGGATTGCAAGAACGCGGCGTTCCCGCTCCAATAAAACTTCGCCCGCGCGCTCGAATCAAACGTAGCAAACGGATCTCCCGACCCCGCGCCGTCGTCTTCGACCCAAACAATCAACGGGTTCGCAAAAGCGTCAACCACGTCCGGCAGCGTGATGTGCTCCGCGCTCGCCACCTTCTGGTTCGCGCCATTCTGCGACACCCAGTTCTTCTTATCGATGGTGT
The DNA here is from genome assembly GCA_041742635.1 of Phycisphaerales bacterium. Classification (GTDB taxonomy): domain Bacteria; phylum Planctomycetota; class Phycisphaerae; order Phycisphaerales; family UBA1924; genus JTS-AC122. Next base: position 15,050 of record JBGSIF010000287.1, on the reverse strand, counting down.
AATACACGTTCTTCGTCACGCCCTTGGCTTCCGACGGGGCGTTGATCAGGTCAAGGTCCACCAGCACGGTGCCCGTTGCGGCGGGGCCGACCTGAATCCGGCGCGCGTTGGGCGTTCCGTTCGCAATGATCCCGTCGCTGAGTTCCAGCAGGATGTTCTGCATGTTCGTGAACCCGCGTGCCTGGTTCCCCGCCACGCCCATCTGGGCGGGGGTAAACGCACCGGGAAGCCGGCGCTGGTCCAGTTCGAACGATGCCGCCGATGCCTGGATGTTGTTGACCAACTGCTTGGTCGAGACCGACCGCGCGGCGTTGCGTGCGCCCCGCAGCACCGGCTGGAAGATCGCAAGCAGAATAATCAGGATCACAATCACGACCATCATCTCGATGAGCGTAAAGCCCAGGCTCGCCCGACTTCGCCGACGCCCGTGGACGGTTCGTGCCTGTTCCGCGCCGCCATGATTCTGAGCATTGAGTGCTGACATGAAAAACCTCCTACCCCACTCCGAACAATCATGGTACGCGGGAGAGAACCTCCACTCCGCACCCATTCATCGCTCACGCCGTCGTCTCATACAGGTCCAAAGACGCCGCGAGTCGCCGATGTTCTACCCTTGAACACAGTAGTTACGTAGAATGTACCATCCCATTCGTCCCGCAACCCGTGATTGATCCCGTTCGTTCCTGTGATACGCACAAAGAACCCGTAAATCCGGTCAATGTTGGGTACTGTTTGCAGATATCCTCCCATGATTGCCGATCGAAGTGTACCACAGATTATTCGGACCATGGAAAAACAGGCTAAATTGTCCCCTAATTGAGTTCAGTCTTGTTCGCGGCTTATCGTTCACTTCACCGCATCAGCCGCTTCCCATCGGGCGTGAGTGATGATGCTTGAGCCGGCTCCCGTGGGCTTTTGAGTGATTGGAACCTCTGGAAGTGGAACCCGAACCCTTGATACGAACCCGTCCGCAAGTCCCGGTCGTTTCGCCCACCATCGGCTCCAGCGGCATCGCTCCCGGTTCATCCAACGGCTCGATCCAAACGCTTGCCGCATCCCCGGAACCACGGGCGCAGCCGAGTGTTCACCGCAAAATAACCATCCGAGTGATGGATTCGCGTGATTCGGTCATTGACCTGACCGAACTGCTTCACCGGGCGTACAAGCGTCACGCCGACCGTGGCATGCGCGTCGTCGCGGCGTACCAGGATGCCTCCCAGACCGCCAAGCGGATCATGGGCGGGCAATGCTTTCTGGCCGTTCCGCGTGATGATGAACGCCGGGTCGTCGGGACGATCGTCTTCAAAGACCCCGGTCACACCGCCGGGACACCGTGGTTCGATCGGGCGGACGTAGCCAGTTTTTCGCAACTCGCGGTCGAACCCTGGCTGCAAGGGCGGGGTATCGGCGGGCTGTTGATCCGAACCGCCGAACAAGCCGCCGCCGACTCCGGCGCGGCCCACATCGCCCTCTCCACCCCCGAGCCCGCCGCCGAACTCGTCGCCATGTACCGCCACAAGGGGTACGAGGTCGTCGAACGCACCCAGTGGCCGGGGACGAACTACCAAAGCGTGATTATGAGCAAGGCGATTGTTCGATAAGACGAGCGATGGCTTGCACAACGCTGCCGTTCGAACGCCGTGTTAGGTCGTCGCCTTAATCAACTCTCGGCGTACCTCTTCGAGAATCTCCGGATGCCTTCTCAGTTGTTCTTCTAAGAATATGTTGATCGCTTCAACGACTTCGGCATTCTGAAACTCTTCGGGTCGGACCATGTTGTTCTCGGAGAGCCAGTAACTCACCGAGCACCATGTCCACAGCGGGGCATGATCGGCAAGGTGGCACACGGGAGGTGGAAAACCACCCGGCCCTCGCTCTGCGGTCATGTACTGATGCACCAATTGCCTGCTGCGGTTGATCCGACGGGCAATGTCGGAAGCACTCACGAGATTGCAATCATCCACTCGTAGTACTTTGGCTGGCAGCCCGGACTTGCTCACGTCCCGAATCGCACTGATGATCGCGTCCTTGAGCGACGCGGCCGAGCGGCTGAACTCCATGTAGAGCAAGCCGTACTGAATGCTCAGGGTGGCATCGTCGCAGCCGGCCTCAAAGAGCGCATCTTCCACTCGTTGCGAGAGTTCGGGAACCCCGTCCACAATCAGCGCAAAATCAAACTCTCGCTCACACGCGCTCTGAGATTGGTGGCTCATGTTGTTGGTCCTCGTTGTGTGGGCACCGATCGACCTGATTCCGAATATGTCGGGCATGATTGTCACCGCTGCGCGGCGTCGACCAGACGCTCATGATGCAGCCCTCACGCGTCGAGTGCGGGCAGAATAAACGACCCCAAGCATGCCCGTTCGACATCTCGACTCTCCACCCGAGTTGTTCGGCATACTGCACCGCCTTCTCTATTTCTTTGATGGGGTGCCTTGATCTCGATGTCGGCATAAGAATACCCCTATGTTGACAACTGTCAACGGAACTTCTGTTGGAGTGCAGTGATCTTGGTGTTTGTTAGCGTTAGTAAGGACGAGTACGCTAGCATTTCGCTCGAACCCGCCCGAATTCGAGCGGACTGCGCGATCTGTACAAAAGAATAGTCTGGCCGAAAATTTGTGTCAACCACCTATACACCCCAGGATCATGGGGTCTGCGCACACATACGGTTCGGGCAACAAACGAGACCGAGAACCAGGAATCAACGGTGCTCACCGCCCGATCCTGAATTTTCTCGAACGATCGCTATTACTTCCCCACCACCGCCGGCATCGACCCCGGCACCACCTGCATCGTGTAATACGCCTCGGGGTGCAGCAACCTTGACCCCGCGGCGTTCTTGACGCCCTCCGCGTGCAGTTCGTGGACGTACCCCTCGCCCCCGCCGCGGAGTCCGTCGATCACCAGGTGGACCGAGCGCGGACCCAGCACCTTGGCCGACTTGACGGCGAGGGTGCGGGTTTCCATCTCGTCGGAGCCGTACTTCAGGTGGTATTCGTAGGTGTAACTGGACATGCTGTACGACGCGGGGTTCTGCGCGCTGGCGGGGTCGATGTCCTGGGTGAAGGTCAGCACAAATCCATCCGGGGCGGCGTGCATGGTGAGCATCTCGAAGGGGACGGTGCCGGTGTACGCGAGGCGCTGCAACCCGAAGCGTCGGCGGCCGACGGATCCCCACCCGCGGTCGGTTTGTCCGATGAGCAGCGCGCCGGTGGTGTCGAACGCAAGCCGGTTGACGCCACAGTCGAGTCCTTTGAAGAACGGGAAGCAGGCCCCTTGGATGAACGGCTTGCCCGTGGCATCGGTGACTTTCTCGAAACTCGCGCGCATCACCGTCGCCAGGGTCTGATCGCCGACAAAGACCTGCCCGGCGAACGGCCCGAACTTCCCGCCCGTGTCATCGACCACGATGTCGGCGGTGGATTGCCCCATCTTGGGGTACGGGAACCAGAGCGCGGCCTGCTGGCGTGCCGGCTCCGGGTCGCCTTCCTTCCATCCGTCCCGCCAACGCAGCCCCGAGGGGTGCCCCGCCCACGTCCCGTCCTCCAGCACCGTAATCCGGTTCGTCCCGACGAAATCCCCTTGGTTATCCGCGTACATCAGCGCGGTTTCGGTCTTGCCCTGCCCGATATCGATGGGAACTAAGCCGATACCGTTCGGCGAGCGCAGCCCCGACGCAACCGGCGTCATCGTCCCGTCCGGCGCAACCTTCAACGCCCATCCCCGGTACGGCACGATCGACTTGCCCAGTGAATCACAGAACCCGACATTCAACGTCACCCAGGCATTGCCCGCCGCGTCGATCTTCGGCCCGAAGGCGAACTCGTGGTAGTTCCCCGAGACGCCCCACTCGCTGCTCACGGTTTCGTAAACATCGGCGCGGTCGTCGCTATTGGTGTCGATCAGACGGGTCAGTTCCCCGCGCTGAACGCAGTAGATGGAAGTGATGCCATCGCTTTTTTTCCACCCATTCCCGAGTGCGGCGGGCGCGACCGCCAGCCCCAGCGGCTCGTGCAGCCCGCTGGCGAACAAGGTGTACCGCGGTGAGAAGGGAGCCTCGGCCGACGCGCCCGAGACGATGTAGACATCCCCGCGCCGGGTGCTGACCGCCGCCCGTCCGTCGGGGAGCACGTCCAGCCCGCCGACCTCGAGCGTGATGTCGTCGGGGACCGGGATCGTGGTGACGGCGTAGTGCGACATCTCCGCGGTGGGGAAGTCCTTGTTCAGTTGGTACAAGAGTTTGGCGTCGGTGATCGAATCCAGCGGGCGGCGGGTGTTCATCTGGAACTCCCACCCGCCTTGTCCTTGCGAGACCTTCGCCAGGAAGTGATTGACTCCAGGCACGAGTTCGAGCGTGGCTTTGTTCGACTCGGCGTCCAATCCGCGCGGCACATCCGCGTCCACGATGACCTTCCCGTTCATCCACACCCGCAGCCCGTCGTCCGACCCCATCGTCACGTTCACGCGGGTTGCTTCCTTCACCGTGATCGTCCGGTACAGAAAGCACGTCGCGCGGTTGTTCAGCCGCTGTTCCTTGTGGACCTTCAGTTCGATCTTCGCGTCGTTGAAGTTGCCGACATTCGTCCACGCGGCGGTGGTATTGCCCTTACCGGGATAGGTCTTCTTCAGATCCGGCCCCGCGCCGTCCGGTCCCATCTGCGCCAGTTCTTCTTCGGGGGGGAGCGGGCGCCTGAGGGTCCCGATTTCGTTCCCATCAAAGGGCGAGAGCAGGTACCAATCGCCCCATGTCACGTCGGGGAGTTGCTGGAGCAGGCGGACCATCCGCTGCTCGGTCGCGGCACGGGAATCCAGTTTTTCGTAGGCCGCGCTCCCGAAGTTCACCTGCGAAAGCGCTGGAACAGCGCAGCAGGTTCCGGCAACCAGAGCGAGAGCAAAGCGACGTGTCGTATGTGGCATGACAAACCCGATCATGTAAGTGGCGACGCCCGGCGACGCGCATGATACGGCACACCCACTCACCACAATGTGAATCGTTGCTGACCACGATCCGGGCAACTCGGTACCACCACCCGCGTCTGTAATTGAGACGCGCGAGGTGCGGGAAGCCGGGGGCCATGCATCTCTCGGCACCACACGCCGCTCACAAGCCGCGGCTGGTGGTGGCACGACGGGCGCGATCCGTGGTACGGCGTGGGCCACAGGAGCCAAAAAGCCGAAAGCGGCGTCATGTGGACGCCGCTCGCGGGGTTCGGAAGTTCATCGGGCCTGCTTACATGCTCAACCGCGCCAGCGTGGCTCATACCGTCGCGATCGTCGGCGGATGACCGTACCCGCCGATAAGCACCGACTCATTCCGAGGTGTATTGAGATGGTCGCGGAGCCTAGAACCGGTTCGTCCTTCCGCCCGCACAACTTCACACAGGGCGGAAGGACGAACTCGGGGGAGTGTTAGAAGGGGGGCGTCGGATGTGGGGGGATTAGGGGCAAGGTGCGAAGAAGGCGGTGAAGAAGTCGAAGTAGTCCTGGCTGTTGACGAAGTTATCGTGGTTGAAGTCGGCTTCGCACCCGACGAAGACGCCGACGGTGTACTCGACGTGGTTGTTGGTTGAGCCGCAGTTGATGCTGGATCGATCGCCGACGATCAGGCGGAGGGTGTAGGCGCAGGAGCGCAGGCGTTCGGTGTTCCACTGGGCGAAGGTACCGTTGATGGGGCCGGTGCCCGAGGCGATGGTGTCCCAGGTGTTGAGGTCGCCGCCGGTGTACTGGAGGGTCCACGAGGCGAGGTTGGCGTCGTTGGCGCGGCCGGTGACGTTGACGATGCCACGGACGGCGGCGCAGGGCGCGGGGGAGGAGATGAAGCCGACGGGTGTGGTGTTATCGACGATGATGTCGGCGGTTTCGATCGAAGTCAGGCCGCAGGAGTCGATGCCTTCGAGCCGGACCTGATAGGTACCGTCGGGGACGGCGGTAGGGCCGGTGTGTGTGTTCCAAGAGCCAAGCCCGTCGGTGATGATCTGGCCGGGGTACGACCCTGTGGGGGGGTTGACGTGGGCGAAAGAGCCACTGGGGAGGGAGCGATAGCGGATGGTGTAGGTGCTGCCGCCGGTGTCCCAGACGGTGCCGTCGAAGCAGACGGTGCCGCCGAGGGGGTTGTTGGAGGTCGTTGGCGAGCGGAGGTCGGTGTTGGGCGCGGTGCGGTCAACATAGACGACGCTGGTGACGGAGTTGGTCATGCCGGAGGTGTTTTCGGCGGTCAGCCGGACGAAGTAGTAGCCCGAGGCGATCGCGGTGGTGTTCCACATCGCCAGTGTGCCGGCGGGGTTAACGTCGTTGGTGGAAGAGGTGATCTGAGTCCATGGACCGTTGGGGTTGGTGGCGTACTCGACGACGTAGTTGTCGAAGCCCTGGGGGTCGTAGGCGGTGCCGACGATGGTGACGGGGTTGCAGTTGTTCGCCAGCGCGGTCGGGGCGGTGATGGAAACCACCGGCGGGGTGGAATCCGTCACCGGCGACGCGAACCCGCACAAGGTCAAGGACCGGGCGCTGTTGCCGACGACGACACGGCCCGTACCGGCGGAGTATAACCCTCGACAGTACGACACGGAATAACTGGTGGCGTTGGTTCGGATGATCAACGGACGGGTGTGGGAGTTGGTGGGGATGCCCAGGTCGTACTCGAAGGTGATGCTGCTGCCGAAGAGGTCTCGGCGAGCACGGTCGGCATTCTCGCAGTTGAGGCAGATGATGCCGCCCTGGAGCGAGGCATCGGTATCGAAGAGGGTGGAATCGGAGAAGTCGCGCACGCCGACGTACTCCAGGCCGCCCTGCGAGGTCGAATCGTTCGACACGTTGTAATAGAACGTGAGCGTGTCGTCCGCGAGGCGGTAGATGCGCTGCGTGACCGTGCCGGTGATGTGACGCGGGATCGGATTCGGCAAGACCGTCCACGCGATGTCGTAGTCCTGGGTGATGGTGCGTTCGAGCACCGCGCCGGCGGGAAGAGAGACAATCGGGACCGGGTCCAGCGTCTGATTCGGCCCCAGGTCCGTAGCGAGGGCGGTCGCGCTAGTGCCGAGCAAGGCGGCGGCGACACACGTCCGGATCGATCGAAGATAGTTCTGAGCCAGCATACGAGACACTCCTGTAGCCGTGGGGATGACCACGGATTCGCGCTCGCGGCGGGTCGGTCGGCCCGCGAACACACGCCAGCGCGGTTGGGTAATCACCTCGGCACCTGACAATGCGAAAGTCCGTTCGCCTCGGGCTAGCACGAATTCGCGTTATCCCTCGAATACCGCGTGTTCGCGCGAGGCACGGCCACATTGGAGCGAAGTGGCACTTCGGTCGGGCGTCTCCAAACGTCCCAAGTTGCCAAATCCGGGCATCGAGTAACGCTTCGGCTCACTTCATCATCGTGCTGGCTGTTCGCGTGTGTTACGGCGTGCTGCGTTGACGACCGCAACCAGATATCCCCTGCATCGATCGGGAAAACCCTGGCACGAGGCTTGCAATGAGTCAAGTCGTCCCCGGCAGCGCGTCCAAGATCGACCGCTTGCCTTCATCGACGTTCACGCCGTGGACTTTTCAATACACCCAGGGTTCCACTCGGCACGAACGCCCGATCCGGGCCGGAGTGGTTGTACGCATCAATGGCATCGGGTTGGCTTTTCTTGAATGTTCCAACGAAAGGGAAACGACATGTTCAAACGAACCGCATTGGCTCTTGTCGCGGTCGCCGCCCTCGCGGGCAGCGTCGCATCACTCACTCCAGCCTTCGCCGGCGGCGGCGGTGGTGGAGGCGGTGGAGGCGGTGGTGGTGACTTCCGCATCCGCGCCCGCATGGGCGCCAACGACCAGTTCCAGGCCAAGGCCGTCTACCGCGAGCGCACCCGCAATGGCGGGCTGATCCAGCGCTTCAACGTCGAGATCGAAGACGGTGTACCCGGTGAAACCTACGAGATCACCGTCAATGGGCTGGTCTTCGGCACCATCACGGCCAACGACCTGGGCACCGCCGAACTCGAGTTCGCCACCTTCACCCCCGATGACACCCCCGGCGACGATCACCCCCCGATCCCCCAGGATTTCCCCCAACTCCAGGCCGGCGACACCATCGCCGTCGGCAACCTCTCCGGCGTCTTCAACTAACCCAACCCCCATCCGCTCCGTTTGCCCGGTGCGGATGGATTCGTTGCCCACTTTCAATCACCCGAATCGCGTGCGAGCAAAAGGCGCGCACACGGAGTACACACCATGGTTCGTTCAACGGCTTCGGTCCTCGTTGCTTCCTTTGTTCTCTGCGGCGTCGCCGCCGCTCAATCGAATGTTCGCATGCCGTCGGAGTTTGAAACGACCGGGTCCGAGCTTGGCCGGCTGTTCTCGTACTTCGGGGGCGTAGCGAGTTACTCCACTGCCATCGACCCTGTGACGATTCACTCGGGCAACTCATGCCGGGTCGATATCGCGTTCCGGCACGATAACTTCTTCCGGCGTGCGGGCGTGGGGGTCGGCACGTTGGAGATTGTGGCGCCCATCCTTGCGGTTCCCACAGGGGCGGAAACCTTCAGTATCACTATCCAATTACCGGCCCCGGCCCCGGCCGGCGCGATGTCCGTGTTCGCCACCATCCGAGAGGACGACAACGCCGACGGCATCATCGATGCCATGTCCGACGACGACCAGTGGGAAACGGTGCCGCTGTTCCTGCTTCCCGGGACCAACGTCTACAACTTTCCCGTCGCCGACCTGATCGATACGAACCCGGCCATCGGCAACGACGCGCGCAACTTCACGTCGGTGACTCGGATGGCATGGTTCCTGACGATCGAAACCTCCACCGCCTATCCCGGCGGGATCATCGAAGTGCCGGTCAGCCTTCGTATTGATCATGCAGGGTTTTATGTCGGGGCACAATCCATCCCTGTGCCGACGACGGGTGCGTGCTGTGTCGCGTCGGGATGCGAGCAACTGACACCGACCGCGTGTACCGCCGCCGCCGGCGTGTATCAGGGCGATAGCACCACCTGCGGCGTATCGACATGCGATCCCGTGTGCGCTGCGGATTTCAACGGCGATACGTTCGTCAACTCGCAGGATTTTTTCGACTTTATCTCGGCGTTCTTCGCCCTCGAGCCCGCGTCGGATTTTAATCGTGATGCGTTCATCAACTCACAGGACTTCTTTGACTTCCTGAACGCCTTTTTTGCAGGCTGTTAGTGCCGGATAGATCACGAGACGGCTCGATCCCACTTTGTATTCATGCTCCGCCGCCGTCCCCCAGCACCTTGGGCACCACGAAGTACGGCGGGATTGATGCCGGCGTCAATCGCATGACGGCTTCGTTCGACAGTGTCGGGCCGGGCTCGTCATCCAACGGAGCGGCATACACATCCATCGGGCTTGCCATCGGCTCGACATTCGTCAGGTCAAGCCTGCGGAGCCGATCCGCGTAAGCAATGACCGCCGCGAGTTGATCACGGTATTGCTCGACCTGCTCTTCGCTGAGAGCGATACGCGCGAGGTGCGCGACCTTGCGCACTTCGTCGTGCGTCAGCGGCGCGATGTTCGGTGCGAAACTGGGTGCGACGGCGTCATCGGTCATCTGGATCCCCCTCCGGCTCTGCATCGTGCTTGCCGGCACCGCTCGGCGGGGTTGCAACGGATGGAACCCGTGTCGGCTTGGCTTCGATCGAGGATGGCGGCTTGGTGTTGTCGCCGACGTCGCCCGACTTTGTGCGCGGGCGCTCATCAGACGGCGTGATGTCGATCGGATTGTGACTGGTCTTATCAGTCGCTTCGGCCACAGGCGACGCAGGAACCGCCAGCGGCGGATCGGGCTGCTGGGCGGGGAATCGGTGGGGCGATGGCACGGGGATGGCCTGCGGTGCGTCGATTGGTGCAGGCTTTTTGGATCGGCCAGTTGCGGCCCGTGCCCGAACACCGGGGGCAGGCGTCGGCGAGTCAGTGCCCCGCCACCGCGCCGCGTGTCGATCGGCGGATCGCACCGCCGTGGGGAGCAGCCCGACCAAGACGCACAGCCCGCCCGCCGCGATCAGCCAGACGCGGGTTCGATCACTCGTTGACCAAACCTCGAGGCGCGATTGTTCACGGGCCGGGGGCACGTTCGGGACGACACTGGGGTCCGGCTCCAAGAGCGGAAAGACAGTCGCTGGTATATTGGACGGATCGCGCATGGGCGCGAGCGGCTCGAAGGACTCGGGGACCATGTTGAGTTGGGACGCCGCGAGCGATTTGACGACGCTGGGATCTTCGCGTTCGAGCGCATCCAGATAGACGCCGTAGCGATTGAGCCGGTCGAGCCGGTTCTGTTCGATCGCGGCGGCACGATCGCGTGACCAGCGAGCGTCCATAAGGTCGTTGTACGCGGGGATCAAGACGGTCGCCGAGAGCAGCGCGAGCCCGGGTAATAAGAACAGCCAACCGGCATCGAAGGGAAAGAGGGGAGTTCGTCGATCGGTTGCCATTGAACAATCTTATCGGCACAAGCCCGCGCGTGGCACGACGGAAATCGTGCCCGGCCGTGTGGGTGAGGCGTGTTCCTGGAAAGCAAGGCAGCATGAAAACAACCCCGTGCCGAGGCACGGGGTTGTGGGGTTGTTTGGATGGTGAAGCCGCTATTGCAAAGCAGTTTCTTAGGCCAAGACTCCGCTCTGGAGAGCGGAGCCACCAAAGAGCGGAGCACCAAAGGGTGGAGCCGTAGGAAGCCTTAGCAGCCCGCGAAGAAGGCAACAAGGAAGTCGAAGAAGTCCTGGCTGTTGGTCACGCCGTCGTTGTTGAAGTCGGCGTCGCCCGCGAAGAAGTCGGTGATGAAGTCGAAGAAGTCCTGGCTGTTGGGGGTGCCGTCGTTGTTCCAGTCCGCGGCGCAGGGGGGCGCGCCATTCAGCAGCACCCATTGATCGCCGGCATAGGACGCGAAGTTGATCGTTCGCGGCTCGGCCAGGTTCCCGAAGCCCGTCGGCAGGCTTCCGAGCACCTGGTTCGAGACGAACGAGAAGTTTCCGTTGGTGATGAACCCGGCGAGGCGCAGCGGGCTGGTCCCGTCCCACCCGAGTTCCTCGAAGGTGATGACGAGTTCGAGGCCGGTCGAAGCGTTGCCGGCATTGGCGGCGTCGGTATCGGTCACGCCGCCGATGTTCGAGTTGTTCCCCGCGGCTTGGATCAGCCCCGGGCGAGCGAAGGTGGGAATGAAGGCGTCGAAGACGAGCGGATCGGTGATACCTTGGTTGATGATGCCCTCGACGAGGGTGCGGTAGGACTCGCGCGGGGGATAGGCGGAGAAGATGTTGGGCCGGAAGCCGTCCTGGAACTGCATCCCGGCGGGGCCGGTGAAGTCGGTGAAGTTGGTACCGTCGAAGGGGATGGGGTTGCCGGCGACGTTGACGCCGCAGAACGAGCCGTAATCGAGGCTGACGGTGCTGGGGAGTTCTTCGCGCCCGTTGGTGCGCATGAGAGCGGCGTCCATGACGTTGCGAACGGGGGTGGCCTCGAAGTGGAAGTTCATGTAGTAATCGGCGAAGAAGTCGGCGTCGAAGGTGAGGCCGGGGTTGGTGCCGTCGGGGCCAAAGCGGTTGAGCGCGCCGTTGTTGCCGTCGGCTTCGCTGATCTGGACGTTGTCGCTGCGGACGATGTTCTGGCCTTCGTCACCGATGGGGTTGCCGTTGGCGTCCCAGAAGAGGTTGAGTTTGGCGGTGGAGTTGTTCTCGAGGTTGCCGGTGATGAGGACGTAGACCTTCTCATTGGCGGTGTCGATGTAGGAGAAAACGGAGTTGACCTCGGAACCGATAGCGAACTCGTCGTTGGGAACGGTGGGGGGGCAAACGACCGAGCCGTTGAGTGCGACGTTGCCGGTTCCGCCGGAGCCGATGAAACTCCCGCGTCCGCCGCCGTTGGTGAGGATCTCGGCGAAACTGGCGAAGGTCTGAACCGGCCCGTTTCCGGCGGTGAACTGGAGGTAGTAGTCGGCCTCGAACCCGTCGTCGAAGGTCAGCCCGTTGGTACCGTTGTTGTCGCCCATGCGGTTGAGGCCGTTGAAGTCAACGTCGGGGTTGTCGCCGCGGAGTCGGTTCTGCCCGCCGGCGACGGAGTCGATGAAGAGGTCGAACTTGTTGAAGTTGGTTTCGAGGTTGCCGGTGAAGAGGAGGTAGAGGTAAGGCTCGGCGGGGAGTCCGCCCGCGCCGTCGGGATCGGTGGTACAGACGAAGCCGTACAGCCCGTCGAGTTCCGAACCGTTTGCGGTATCGACGACGCCGAGGTTGGAGTCGCCGAACTGGGTACCGTTTTGCTGAACGGAGAGGAGGGATCCCCAAGCCGAGTCGCCGGCGAGGTCGCCGTCGATGGCCGGGCCGGTGCCGGCGATGGAGCAGCCGCTGGGGGAGATGGTGACGAACTGGCTTCCGGCCAAGCCGCCGGTGGTGTCGTTGAAGTTGACGTTGCGGGACTCACCGAGGTTGCCGGTGCCGATGGGCAGGCTGCCGATGACCTGATTGGACATGAACCCGTGGTCGCCGTTGTTGATGAAGGCGGTCACTTTGATCGGGCCGACCGGGTTGCCGATCTGGGAGAGCGGGATGCGGATCTCGATGCCGGTGGTGACCGACGCGGCATTGACGGCGTCGCCGCCGGTGACGCCGCCGGCGTTCGAGTTGTTGAGTCCGATGGTGATGCGATCGCCCACGCCGTTACACGGGGGCTGGTTGGCGGGGTTGTTGTCCCCGAACGCCGTCGGGTTCGTCTGAACCCACTTGGCAGGACCATACAACGCGGCGTCACCGGTCAAACGACCGTCGATCACCGGCTGAGCCATCGCCGATCCCGCGGCGAACAACAAACCCCCGACCGTCACGATGTGATTGCGGCGCATGAAACATCACTCCTTTTTGCGTACGAGTTTCGACACAGCCACGTCCCCGCAACACACCGGGGAACAAGATGAATGCGGTTACAAGAATACACCTTCGTTGGCCACCTCACCACCGATTCGGACAAGCAATTCACATATACAGTCCTTTGCAAATCGACCGGGGATTTGTTCGGTCTTGTTTCTGTCTTTGCAATCGGTTACACTAAATCTCTTGATCCAGCACTCGCTGGGACGCGAATAGCATGGGAGCGGGGCGGTTGTTTCGTGGCAAAGGAGCGGTGCATGTCTTGTCCCACCCGTCGAAGCCGCGCGTTTACGCTCATCGAACTGCTGGTCGTCATTGCGATTATCGCTATTTTGGTTGGGGTGTTGTTGCCGGCACTCAGCAAGGCGAGGACCGCTTCGCGCCTCTCCAAATGCTTGGCCAACAGTCAGCAAATGGCGACCGCCATGACGACGTATGCCAACTCATACAAAGATTGGTTCCCGGTCATGCCTCGCCCTGCCTCTTTTAACAATCCGAACTTCCTTGACGGGCAGTATGTGTATGGCGGGGTCGCGGGGCTGTTTAGCCTTTTTCAACTCGGCGACGCCCCCGGCCCCGGTTCGGGCGACCGCGGCTATGTCGGCTTGACGGGCAATCCCGATACCGCCGCGTATGCCAATGGCAACCGCACCCCACTGATGGACGGGTTCCTCGACGGGTTCGGTTCGCTGGTCTGTCCGTCGGACAAGGAAGATCGGTATTACGGCGCGCTCGTCCCGCCGGGTGCCGGTAACTACGCCACGGCTACGCTCAAGCAGCCGCGCGCCCCGCAAACCCAAGAAGATGTGATCAGTTACAACATCAGTTATCTGTATATTGCCGGCCTGCGCACCGACGAATCCGCGATTCCCAACCCGACTCCATTCTGGGGTGACGAAACCGACGGGCCGGACGTCTCGGTTGATGCCTGGTACGGCGGGGGCGGGGGCAACAGTGCCAACGCCACCGCCGCGGGTGCGGTTCCCGGTTTCTATGGCCCGAGCGATAACCACGGGAAGGACGGGGGCAACTTCGCGTTCACCGACGGGCACGCCGCGTTCCAGCGCGGCAACCTCCAGAACACGTTCTTCAGCACCGCCGATACCAGCGCGCTGAGCATCAATGTGATTCAGTCCAACCGCAGCCAGCGGGTGCAGACGATCGATTGATGCCGCGGGGTTCAACTCAACTCGTACCGAAACTCCGAGAATGAGTTGACGATTTTGACGTCGCGCTGCCCGCAGCGCGTGAACCCCATCGATTCGTACAGCGCGTGGGCCTCGGCGAATCGGGTATCCGACCACAACATGATCTTCGATTGCCCCGCGTCGCGCGCGTGGTCGATGGCCAGATCCACAAGCCGGCGAGCGATCCCTCGTCGGCGAAACTCGTGCGCCACGTAGACCGTTTTGACCTCGGCCTCGTCGTTACGAAACACCACCCCGCCCGACCCGGCGACGATAGCAGGCACGACCCCGGCTTCCGCCACCCACAACTCGCCCCCCGACGCCCGAAAATACGCGCCCGGCTCCCGCAGGTGCGGATCCTCTCGCTCGATATCCAGCACATCCCCATAGTCCGCGTAAATCCGCGCGATGATCTCTCGGATGCGAGGGGCGTCTTCTTCCCGCGCCGGCCGAAGTGTTACATCAAGACGGTTCACACTCACGCCGTGATCCCCATGCTACTTGTCGTCTCGCCCGATTGGTAACACCGTGGCGCGAGCGTGGCCGGGGTCCACAACAACGATCGCCCCGGTAGCAAGCACATCCTTGAACTTTTCATTGAGTTTCACGAGGCACGCGACAACGGGATCTCGGCTTCTTCGACCCGCCACGTTGCGTATTCCATCGCTGCACGAATGTCCTCGGCTTCAAGGTATGGATACAGCCGCAGAATCTCTGCCTCGCCTTTACCGCTCGCCACGAGCCCGACGATCATGCCGACCGTGACCCGCATCCCGCGGATGCAAGGCTTGCCGCCCATCACGCCGGGGTCAAACGTGATTCGTGCCGTGCGATTCATGGAATATCCTAGGTCGCCCTGGCCGGCCCCCAAGTTCTGTGCCAGGTGCTATGAGGGTCGGTTGATGGTATCGGTCCCGCGGCTGGGCGGGGGGGTGTTTGGTTCCTGCGCCATTGAGGGCATGCGGCCCAGTGCTCGGCGGGCCCTCGGGGGTGG
>JBGSIF010000286.1:0-9122 GCA_041742635.1 Phycisphaerales bacterium | reverse complement strand
CCGCCCCGGCCCGCCCATGCGCCCGATGCATTCAGGAACGTCCCCTGCCACGCATCCGCCAGCCGCACGGCCTCGGCGTCAAACGCGAAGTGAACCCCTCCCATCGTTTCCGGGAACCCCACCGCGATCCCCCGGCTGCCCGCGTCCTTCAGGAACGTGCGCATCACCACCGGCTTCGAGCCAATATTAATAACATACCCCTCCGCCTTCGTGATTCCCTCCGGCGCCGGCATGAACTGCCCGAGATTGAAGTACGCCCACATCGCGTCGGCCTGCTTCACCGAGTCGCCGCCGAAGACGCTCGTCACCGTCCCGGTGCCGTTCTCGTAGAACGCCGGCATCCGCGTGCCCGGCTTGTAGCGTGCCGGAGCATGAACATAATCCATCCACCATTCGTACCGCACCCGCGCCGCGAACAGTGTTATATCCGGCCCCGGCATCCCCGACGGCGCGTTGTCCCCCACGACATGGCACGAGATGCAGTTCAGCCCGTTCACACCCGCCAGCAGCCGCCCCGCCTGCACCGTCTCATCGCTGGGCACCGGCTCGGTCGCGTCCGAGTTCGGCCACACCCCTTCGATCTTCGCCAGTTCCTCCGCCATGAACCCCACATGTTCCCCGCCGAACTGCGGCATCCGCGCCCCCATGTACGGCCGCGCCCGTCCGGCGTTCTCCAGCACCTCGTGCAGCCACGCCGTCGTCAGTTTCGTCCCCGTCCCGTTCAGCCGCGGCGGGATCCGCCCCTCCTCGCCAAGATCCGCCTCCCCCACCGTCGTAAACAACTTATCAATCTCCTCCCGTACGCCTCCCTCCGAGTGCACCTCGTGGCACTGCCGGCAGTTGAACTGATCCAACATTCGATGCGCACGATCCATCGGCGACGCGGCAAACATCCCCGCCCTCGCCCCCCCGGCCCCCCCACCCCCCCCAACCGCTCCCGAACCACCTGCCACACCCATCCCGCCAAGCGTCCCCGCCCATGAACGCATTTCCTTAATAGCCGCCCGGATCGCCGCTCGATCCGTTTCCTTCAAAGCATACTTCGGAGCCTTCGGCGTCCCCTTCGCCTCCAAACACCCTCCCTCACCAAGATCCAGCAACCTCTTCGCCACCAATCCCGACGCCACGACCTGTCCGTCCGCGTCCTGCACCGTGTGACAACTCGCGCACCCGCGCGCCGCGAACGCCGTTTTCCCCGCCGCCGCCCGCTCCGGTTCCACCACGAACTCCTGCTTCGGCGCATTCGATTCCCCGAACATCGAGGCGAGGTACGTCGCCAACAGGTCCGCCTCCTGCTTGTTCAGGTTCATCGACGGCATCCGTCCGCTCGGCTTGGCCTTTCGCGGATCAAGCAGAAACTTCGAGAGTTCCGACGGGTTCCATTTCCCCGCCGCCGCCGTCAACGGCTGCGCCACGTTCTTCGCCCCCGGCTCCTCCCCGTGGCACGCGACGCACCCCAGCGTCTGATACAACTTCTTACCCATCGCCAGCCCCTCCGGCTCCGTCGCCGCCGCTTCTTTTATATAGTTCGGTGACAAACTATATATAAAATGAGTGATATTCGTCGCGTCCGTCCCCATGTCCTTCCCGCGCAGCAGGTTCGGCATCCCTGTCCCCGGCTTTTCCCCCTGCGGGTCGGCGATCCACTTCGTGATCCAGTAGGGATTTACGCGCGTGCCGAGTTCTTGCAGCGACGGCCCCATCCCATGAATCACCGGCGACGAAAAATCGAGCCTCGCCCCACCGGCACCCTCGCCGTGCTTATCTTCCCCCCCGCTCTCCATCGCGTGACAATACACGCACCCCAGTTCACCCAGCAGCACCCGCCCCCGGTCCACTTGCTGCGCCGTCGCCACCATCTCCGACGCCGCCTTGGGCACGCTCGCGCTCGTCACCGGGATCGGTTCGGCCCGGAACCCCATCTTCCCGAACCCCTGCTTCTCCCACATCGTCCGCACCCGCGCCCTGGCGTTCCCTGACCGTTTGAACGACACCTGCACCGTCGCCTTCCCCGCCGGTAGCGTCAACCACTCCGTATAGACACCCACCCCGCCACCCACCCCGCCACCCGCCCCGCCACCACCTTCCAGTTTCAACGTCACCGGCGACGTCATCTTTTCGCCCAGTACCCGCACCTGCCCCGTCCCACCCTCGAACTCCGCGCCGAACCGGTACCGCCCCGCCGAGGCAATCCTTACTTCCGAATCGAACGTCACATCGACATCCGCCGCCGGCACCGCCGGATGCACGCTCTCCCCAGGCTCCACCGCGCACGCCGCAAACGGCACATGCGCCGAAATCCGCTTCACGCTGGGCGATACTCCCTTCGCCGGTGTGTACCGCGCCAGCCAACCCGGCGTCGCCGGTGCCTCCTCGGGCTGCCCGGGATACTCCGCGAAGACGCTCTTGCTACTCGAGCCCATTTCGACCAGACTCAGGCGCGTTCCGCGTTCGGGCACGCCGAACCCTGACCCCACCGCGCCCAGCCCGATCACCAGGCCCGTCGCCAACACCACACCGCTTGTACGAATCAGCCCGTTCATTGCGCGCTCCGTCGTCACAGCCCCACAGGAGCGTACCACGCTGACGGCTGCCGCGCCAGCCGATCCTCGCCGCCACGCATACGCCGACGATGAACGGAGTCCGCGCCGCGAATCGTCGCGCTTCCTCTCACGCTGACAACATCGAACGCACATCAACGATGCAGAAGCCGCACGATCAAAACGGCGCTTCTTCGTCTTCATCCGCCGCCGGCTTCTTCTTCGGCGTCGCCCCCGGTGCCTGCTCCCATCCATCCGCTTCGTCGAACGCCTCTTCGATCGCGTTCCCTTCTTCTCCAAGCCCCGGCCCGCCCGATGCGAACCGCGCCGGCGTATGGCTGCTCGTGATCTTCTTCAGTTCCGGATCGGCGAAGAGATCGGACTGCACGCCGGGTTTCGGGGAGGTCACCCCCAGGCCTGATCCGACCGTCGAGTTCGTCCTTGTCGCGGCGCCCGGCGCTTGCGCCGCAGCATCGCCCGCACCGCTCACCCCGTCTGCTTCCCACTGTGCCTTCATCGCGTGCCACTCTTCGAGCGACAGTACGACCTCGCGCGCCACTGTCCCCTTGTGCCCGCCCAGGATCCCCGCCTCGCCCATCATTTCGATCAGCCGGGCCGCACGCGTGTACCCGATCGCCAGCCGGCGCTGGAGCATCGACACGCTCCCGCGCTTCGTCTCCAGCACGATCTCCACCGCTTGATCGAACATCGGGTCTTCCTGCGCGTTCAGGAACCCGTCTCGATGATCCTCCACGCTCCCCTCGGCTTCCTCCCCGCCCGAACGGATCTGCATCAGTTGCCGCTCGAACGTCGGGGCCGCGATCTCGCGCATGAACTTGGCGACACGCCGGATTTCCTTGTCGTCCACTAGTGTGCCCTGCGCCCGCGTAAGTTTGTGCGACCTCGGCGACAAATACAGCATGTCCCCCTGGCCGAGCAGCAGTTCGCCGCCTTTTTGATCGAGGACGATGCGTGAGTCCATGCCGGAGGCGACCTTGAACGCGATGCGCCCGGGCATGTTCGACTTAATGAGGCCGGTGACGACGTTCGCCTGCGGACGCTGCGTCGCCAAAATCAAGTGGATGCCCACGGCCCGCGCCTTCTGCGCGATCCGCACGATCGAACCCTCTACCTCCTTGTTGGTCATCATCAAGTCGGCGAGTTCGTCGATCACGAACACCATATACGGCAACTTCCGCGGGATCCGTGCCTCTTCCTCCGGCGTCTCCGCCATGAACCGCTCTTTCAGTTCCTCCCACGGCATCTCGTTGTACGCCGCGATGTCCCGCACCCCCGCCTCGGCGAGCAACTCGTACCGCTCGTCCATCTTCCGCACCGCCCACTCCAGGATCGCCGCCGCCTTCCCCATCTCCGTTACCACCGGGCACATCAGGTGCGGGATGTCCTTGAACTGCGACAACTCAACCATCTTCGGATCCACCAACACCAACTTCAGTTCGTTCGGCTTCTTCGTGTACAGGAAACTCATCAAAATCGAGTTCATGCACACGCTCTTGCCCGACCCCGTCGTGCCGGCGATCAGCATGTGCGGCATCGCGCACAAGTCCTCAATCAAAGGCTGCCCCGACGCATCCTTCCCAAGGAACATCGGCAGCCGCATCTTCCCGCCCTTGTCGAAGTTGCTCATCAACTCTTTGAGCCGCACCTTTTCTTTCTGCGCATTGGGAACTTCGATCCCCACCGTGTCGCGCCCCGCCGTGTTCGACACGATCCGGATATTCACCGCTTTGAGCGACCGCGCCAGGTCACTCGAAATCGCCGATAGCGCGGCGACCTTCGTCCCCGGCGCAAGTTTCACCTCGTAGAGCGTAATCACCGGCCCCGATTCGACACCCACGACCCCCCCATCGATTTTGTACTCGCGCAGCGCCCGCTCCAGGTTCTCCGCCTGTTCGCGCACGTACTTGTCCATCGTCTCGCTGAAGTTCCCCTCTGGCTCTTCCAGCAGGTCCAAGCCCGGGAATCGGTACCCCTCCAGTTCGCTCGCATTCTGTATGTCCCGCAGGTCGTCCTCGGTCGCCGACTCGCGCTCCTTGTTGGCAAACCGCACCGGCATCTTCGCCATCTTCGCCCGCAGTTCGGTCGGGTCGAACACCTGCGGCGCGCCGATCACTTCCTCCTCATCCTCGTCTCCTTCATCAGGATCGGGGACGCCCATCCCCGAGCGGTCAACGATGCTCGACGCCGCCGCCGCGGCTACCGCCGAACGCGTTCCTCGCGGCATCCGCCCTGCTTCTTCCCCATCTTCTTCCTCGTCTTCTTCCTCGTCGTGCGTGCCCAGGACCGTCACCGCCGCGGCTCCGTCCGATGCCGGTGCCTCCAGCCCCTTCTCCTTCTTTCGTCCCTGCTTCTTCTTCCCTTCGGGCACCCCCACACCCGCCTCGCGCCCGGGCACGTCGGCGTCGTCCAGGTCGTTCTCTCGAACTTCCACCGACCCAGCGGCACGCTTCTCCGCCCCTTTCGCGCACAGGTCCGCGATCTGTGTCGCCACCACCCCGCCCAGTTTCGCGCTTGTCTTCACCCCATGCTTCGCACCCGCGAGCATCCACTTCCCCGCCCACATCGCCGCCACCAGTGCCCACATATCCAGCGCCACCAGCGCGCCGATCACCAGCCCGATGAACAATATCAGGAACGACACAATCGCGCTGAACCGCAGCAGCAACTGCGCCACCGCGTTCGCCCCAACCAGCCCGCCCCCGATCGGCTGCACCGGGCCCGACTCCGGCAGCACCACCGCCTGCATCCCCGCCACCGACGCCGCCATCAGAATCCCGCCCAGCACACGCACCAGCACATGCGTCGTCTTTCGCCCCGTGGCGAGAAACCAAAGCAGCACGGCGGAGAGTGCGACCAGCACCCACACCCCGTAGCCGAGCAGTTCGTATATGTAGTACGCAAACACCGCACCGAACCGACCGCCCCAGTTCGCTACCGGCGAGTTATGCGGAAACACACCCGATGCGGGTGGGTCATTACCATCAAATCCCAACAGGCTCAGGACCGCGAACAACCAAAACGCAGCGGCGGCCGTCCAGGCAATCCGCAGCCATAACAGCCTCGAATCGCTCGCCCACGCAGGAGAAGTGCCAGAGACCGCCTTTGATCGACGGTTCCGGGTGGATTTGGACGCAACGGCGGTTGGGCGGGTCATCACTCTAGACATACATAGTAGATATCGGCCACCCCCGTCGGCAGGGGTCAGAAGTTGCGCACGTCACATGTTCAGGTTTTGTCACATACTACATTATGACATGCGCTTCGTTCACTACAACGGATAGAGGTCCGCCTTGTCTCCGAATCAACGCTCTTCCGTTTGATTGATCTGGCTCAACCACTCGTTTTCAGTGGAGCAGGAGTTGCAGACGGCGGTCGTTTGGCCGGCGATACGGACTAAGCCGATGTCGTAGCCAGCGGTCGCGAGGAGGTGGAGCAGTTCGGCGTCGGAGACGTTGTGTACACGAGCCGAGTCCGAAACGCTTGAAGCAGGGTCATGGGTCGATTGAAGCACATTGATGAAAGTATAAACCCTCGGAAGTGTGGGTGAAAGCGGGGTTTGATTAGTCGCGGCGATCGGTGGGGAGATCGGGGGAGGCGTGATCAGGATGGGGGGGGCGGGGCGGGGGGGGTAGACGTGCCAGACAACAAACGACACCAGCAGGAACATCACGCCCGGCACGGCAACTCGGGCGGCTCGGCGAGTGCGGCGACGGCGCACCATCGCGGATTGCACTTCGTGCAGGATACGTGTGCGGGCGGCTTGGATTGACTCATTTTTATTCGTCGGCATGGGCGAATCTCACATTGAGCGGTGCTCATCGTTGCGGGAGTGGGCCTTTGCGGCGCGGCGGAGGCGAGTGAGGAGGCGAGTCAGGCGCCCGGTGGCAGAGCCGGGGGAGAGGGAGTGGTCGCGGGCGGTGTCGGCGAGGGTGCGGGCGGGGTACGCGTAGGTGCCGAAGCGGGAAGCGAGAAGGGATCGATCAGCGGAGTCGAGGGCTTCGATCTGCGCGCGAAGCCAGTCGATGCGTTCGGCGAGGGTGTCGGACGGGACAGCCGCGGATCGGGAGGTGGGAGTAAGTCGTTCGCGCGCGCGGCGGCGGGATTCCTTGCGAAGGGCATCGAGGGCGGTGGTATGAACGACGCGGGTCATCCAGCGGTCAAGGTCGGCGTGAGAGGTGATGCCGAGGCGGGGGGAAAGAGACCGAACGGCGCGGAGCATGGCGTCCTGAACGACATCGAAGCAGAAATGGTCGTCCCGGCGGGTGAGTGAACGGGCGAGGTGGAGGGCGCGGTCGAACCAGGATTCGTAGAAGGTGGCGAAGGCGGCGGTGTCGCCGACGGCGATGGAGTGGACCAGCCCTATGACGTCAGCAGTCACACTTACGTCCGTCACTCGTTCCACCCCCCCCACCTCCACCACCTCCCCCGCCCCACCAACAACCGTTGCGAAGTTCGCCACTCCATCGGTGACAGAAGAGGTGTCGGTACTGGCGGCATCGTGTTCGTAGGCGGTCGGAAAAAAAGCGGAGACGGGTGATGACGCCGACGCGTGGCTGGGCGAGGTCGCACCGCGAGGGTGATGGTGAGAAGGTGACGTCAGGGGCGTTGCCTTGACCGGTGCGCGGTTGGGACGAGTGTGGGGATAAACGATGAGAGGGAACACGGCTGAAGGAGGATCGCGTTATCGCTCATACGCATTCTGCACAAGTCGCGTGCTCGACTGTGTAGACACGTTGGAAGAAGCGCGACGATTCGCGGCGAGGACACCGCTCGTCGTCGGCGTGCGAGTGCGGAACTACTTGGCGGGTTTGCTGGCCGGGGCGGGTGGACGATCCTGAGCAGGGTTGGTAAGAGTGTTGACCGTATCGACTGTGAGTCGAACGAGGCGTTGGGTATCGGCGCGTGCCCGGACGATGATGGAGTTCGTTTGCATGTTCGTTGCGACAGAAGCGGTGTTGCGTGCTTCACCCAGGTCGTTGGGTGCACCGAGTGCGTTGAGGATCGCCGCGATGAGGGGGAGCACATCGGTTGCGGGGGCGTGGGCGAGTGGATATGCAACGGTCAGGTGTGGTTCGGACGCGTCGTCGGGGCCGGGACCGGTCAGCGGGCGATCACGAAGAGCGGGCGGAACGGGCGCGACGTTGATTTCATGGATGTACTCGAGTTCGGCCCGTGCTTGATCGCGGATAATCTGGGCGCGGGATACGGCGTGACGGGCAGACTCGAACTGATCCTGATCGACGTTGCCGGCGGCGTTGAGTTTGTCGATGCGTTCAAACCGGGACCGAGCGGTGGCGAGTTCGAGTTCACAGAGGTCGAGTTTGGCACGGGCGTCGGCGACTCGGTGATTGTGGGCGGCTTGTCGCTGGGCGCGCTGCGAGGCTTCGGCACGCTGGGAAGCGGCGTCTTTTCTGATCTGCGAGAGGACGGAGCGGATGATGTCGATCGTGCCCGGAGAGCCGTGGACGATGAGCAGGTCGGATTCGGCGTGGAAGTTCACGGAGGTGTTGGAGGCATCGCTTTTTTCGCCGTGGGCACTGGCGAATCGGTCCTGAACTTCAAGGGTCGATTCGATCGCGGACAGGAGGCGCCGGCGGGCGCGGTCGATGAGTTCGGCGACTACCACTGGTGGGCCGAGGTCTGGGTCGTCGGTCGGGACGAGGTCGCGGACAGAGAAGACTTCGATGGACGGGCGGGGGGCGGATCCCATGCCGGCGGAGGCGGAAGGGTTGAGACGCTGATAGACGACGGCGAAACTGGGAAGGTCTTGGGGGTCTTGCTGGAAGGCATCGATCTTGAAGGCGTGCTCGGGGTGTTGACGGAAGGCGGCTTCGATGGCGTTCATGGCGGTCTCGACGCCGACGGCTTCGAGGGAGATGGAGGGCATGGGGACGCGGGCGGCGTCGGCGGGGATAACGACGTTCAGGGCGGCATTTTGGGATCTTGCGGCGGACTTGACGGCGGAGACATAGTCGGCGATGGTGCCGCCTGGGAACTCGACACTGAACTTGGGCATGGCCTCGGCGCGTGACTGCTGCCGGAGATTTGTAGGCTGAAGCGGCGGCGGTGGCGTCCCCGTGGGCCGAGCGGCGGCACCGTACAGAGGAGCGGGCGCGAGAGAGAAAAGCAGTGAAACAACGGCGAGGGAAGTGCGGGTTCGCATGACAGGGCTCCGATGTGATGGGGTTGAGAGTGAAGCGGGTGCGAGCGGGGGAGTGGGAGTGGGAGAAGAGGAAAGCGATGGGGTCAAAAGCAGGCGAGAAGCGAATGCGGAGATGCTTGATAAACGTCGCCGAGGGTGGGAATCAGCGCGCTGGAAGAACTATTTCACTCGCCGTTCGGTGTGAAGGGGGGTGAGGGCTGTATGAATGTTGAGAATCGTGGGTGGAGCGGTTGGACGAGAGGTGAGATAGGGGTTCGGTTGGAGAGGCCGCCAGAGCGGACGGCCTAGCAGCCCGTTGAAGAAGCCGAGTTTCCAGCCAGAGCGTGATTTCGAGCCAACCGTAGCATTTGCGAGCGGAGAATCGCGATCGATACACCGATCGGCCGCGGTTCGAGCCG
>JBGSIF010000285.1:0-12424 GCA_041742635.1 Phycisphaerales bacterium | reverse complement strand
GGTGGCGAACCGCCTCCAAGTGCCGCCTGCGCATTCACCACGCCGCCGGTCGCGCACCGCCCGCTCAGTGCCGACACCGCGCGCGCCGTACTCAGCACCTGCGTCCGCACCTGCGACCACGTCCATGTCGGATTCCTCGCGTATACCAGCCCGACCACGCCGGCCACATGCGGGCACGCCATCGACGTCCCGTCCAGGTACGCGTAACTGCTCAGGTATGTGCTGTAGATCGTCACGCCGGGCGCGCCGATATCGCACGACGTCGCGCCGTAGTTGGAGAACGAGGCGAACCCGTCGTTAATATTCGTCGCCACCACCGCGATGATGTTCCCCGAGTTGTACGACGCTGGATACGAAGCCGCAGCGTCATTGTTGTTCGACTCATTCCCCGCGGCCGCGACAAAGATGTGCCCGATCGACTGCGACGCGTTGACCGCATCCAGGAACGCTTGGCTGAATCCCCCTCCGCCCCACGAGTTGTTCGAGACCTTCACACCTTTCTGGGTGCAATATTGCAGCGAGGACAGCGCGCCCGAAATCGCTCCACTCCCGGCCGCGTTCAAAAACTTCAACGGCACGATCCGGCACGACCACATCACCCCCGCCACGCCCACCCCGTTGTTCCCCACCGCACCGAACGTCCCGGCCGTGTGCGTGCCGTGCCCGTTGTCGTCCGTCGGATTGTTGTCGTTGTTGACAAAGTCCCACCCACGGGTGTCGTCAATCCGTCCGTTCCCATCGTCATCGATCCCGTTCCCGGCGATCTCACCCGGGTTCGTCCAGATATTCGCCGCCAGATCCGGGTGGCTCCAGTTCACCCCCGAGTCGATATCCCCGATCGCAAACGTTGCCGACCCCGTCAAAATATCCCACGCTTGCGGTGCATTGATATCCGCATTCGCAATCCCCGGATCCCCGTTCACCGTCTGCCCCGTGTTGTTCATCCCCCACAGAACCCCGAACGACGGATCGTTCGGCGTCACCGTGTTCCGCACGAAATAGTCCAGTTCCGCGTACATCACCCCCGGCAACCCCGTCAGCGTCATCACCGCGTCCTTCACAGCCATCGACACCTTCACCTGCTCCAGCCCCGGCACGATCGTCCACCCTTGCAGTTTCGTTCCACCAACCAGTTGCAGCGCAAAGTTCCGCTGTGCCGCCGTGATGGTGGGCGAGAACCGCACCAAGATCGCTTCCGGGTCGAACTCTGCATTCGGATTGGCTTCGAGCATCCGCCGCGTGTGCTGCAGCGGGTCGGTCGCCGGATTCACGGCGTTGTCCACCGCGAGCGCGTCGCTCGCACCCATCCCCCATCCACCGGCGATCGCCATCGCCATGACCGCGACCGTTGAGTACCTTCTCATTCCAATTCCTTTCGTCTCGTATGGCACATGCACAAGCGTTCGCGCACACGCGCGAAGTTCAACGCTCTGCATCGATTGTCAACAAATATGGACCGCTTGGCACGGTCGATTCAATGGCTTGTCCAGATCCGCGGTGCATCGCACGAGCCACCGGCACCGCGCCGGACCTCCTCCTGGGTATCCAGTCAAGATACCACAAGCCGCCCCGCTTCCGCAAGCCCCTGTTTCACGTTTTTTCGAATTTTTCTAACTCATCCACACCCTGTTGCTTCAGCCCCATCGCACTTCATGTGCGATTTTCTCCTACACCCGGCTTGCATTCTATCTTGTTTTCTGGTAACTTGTACATATTGATCTGGGAGTTCTTCTCAGTTCGGTTCCACGCTTCTTGTGGGATCGTTTTCTGTGCTTCTGACAACCAAGGGCGAGTTGGGCGCGCCGGGCAGGGTGCGGATTCTCCAACACCAAACTCTGCGCACGTTCCATGACCGTCGTGCATAGATCAGGTCCACCGACCATGCTTTGCCGCTGCTTGTTGCCGCTGCATTGCGCTGCAGTGTACTTGTCGCTCGAGTGCTATCGAAAAACACCTGCCGCCTCCGGGGGGGAGTCGGCAGGTTCTGGTTTCGTCGGCCGCGCGCGCCGGGCTTGTTGCTCCGGCCTCCGCGTTCATTCTTGAGATTGGGGAATCTCGACCGGCGAAATCAACCAACGAGGCTGGGTGAGGTCTGCTTTCCGGCGGCCCACCCGGCCTCGTCTGTATTGATGCTCCACTCGTTCTCCCCACGCGATTCACATCAGGTCTTCACGACATCCCAGATCCTTCCGTCACTTCGGCTACCACACGCCGCGTAACCTCCGTCAGCACCTCCAGCGCACGCTTCATGTCCCACCGCTGCTTCAACCGATCTCCTGTTGTGTTACTGATGACCCGTATTTCGGCGAATGCCGGCGAACGTACTCCGCCACGATTCGCCCCTCCCCACCCCGCGCAAATATGACCCACCGCCGCCCCTTCCATGCACTCGGCGACCGCCCCGGTCCGGTCACGCACTTGCTGCGCGAGCACATCCGTCCCTGAACAAGTCGATACCGTCGCTATTGCTCCAACCACTTCAACCAACGGCGTCAATCTCGCCACCAGCCCGCTGTCCGCCTCGATACGATTTCCCGTGAACGGCCCGAGTGGAAACCCCATCTCCGCGCACGTCTGAAATCCATCAGGCCCGGCCAATCCCTCGTCCGCGTACACCGCCGCCGACCCGAGCACCGCGTCGCCCAGCGAGCACCCCGCGCCCGGCAACACGCCCGCGATCCCGATCGAAAGAACAACTTCGTACGCCACTCGACAAAGC
The DNA here is from genome assembly GCA_041742635.1 of Phycisphaerales bacterium. Lineage (GTDB taxonomy): Bacteria > Planctomycetota > Phycisphaerae > Phycisphaerales > UBA1924 > JTS-AC122. The sequence continues at coordinate 9,705 of JBGSIF010000285.1, read as the reverse complement.
GAGATTGCCGTTGCCGCCGCCGCATTGGCCTTTCCGATCCCTGACACAACGATGTCACACCCGGCAGCAATCGGTGACGGATGCCAAAGAAACGACTCCACCGCGGCACCGTCCGAAGAATCTCCCGCACACACCGCTCTCGCTTCCAGCGCAGACGCCACCACCAACAACGCGGGCCGCGATGGACGCTCAACCGTCATGTGTACCTCTCATTGACACACTCAACCATACAACGCCCTCACACCGAACTCTAGAACGATCATTTCGCCTTCGGATCGCCTCGTGCAGTGGACCGGGCGTCCCGCCCGGCGGCACGCAACCACTACAACATCCAATCACCGCAACCGAGCCTCGCCACATCCGATCTCCCCAAACCCAGACTTCAGCCCCGCGGCGGCACCCTCGCATCAAGCACACCCAGCGCGCCGGGCTTCACCCCGATCCGCACACCCGCCCCCCCTCCCCCACTCGCTCCCACAAACCCGCCTGCCTCTCCATCAAGTTGATACGGCATCGGCCCCTCTTCACTTCTGATATCAACTTCTCGCCCTGTTTCATAGATCAACCGGCTCGATCGAACGTGCCGTCGAAGACGCGATCTCATCGCCCACACAACCAGTTCTGCCGATGATTCTGCCGGGAAGAAGACCACATCGAGCAGGCCGTCGGTCTCCGACGCGCGGCTTGCCGGATCCAGCCTCACACCGTACTCCCGACTGTTAGCGACGACCAGCAGCCCACGCCGCCCGTCGATCGCTCGCTTCCCATCGATATCGACCGTCACCCGTCGCAGCATCGGCGAAAAACACTCGCGCACGATCGGTCGAATATACGACCAGTGACCGATGGCCCCCGTTCGGGCCGCCGCGAGGCGATGCACCACGCTCGCGTCAGGACCGACACTCAGCATGAGAAAGAACGCCGTCGAGTGCTCATGTGCGGAACGATCTCGCGGTGCCGCACCCGCGGCGTGTCGTTGCTCCGCCGAATCCGAGCCGTCTTGCACGCCTATATGTGCAACATCCATACGCCGGATGCTCTGTCGTTCGATCGCGCTCAGCAACTGCTCCGGGTCGCGTGTCATCCCGAACTGGCGAGCAAAAAGATTTTCCGTCCCCATCGGTATTTGGTAAATAGGGGCACCACACAAAATAGCATGGGGTGCTACGTGATGCACCGTGCCATCGCCGCCCACCAGCACCACGAGTTCCGACCGAGGATCAATCTCCAGATCGCGTACCACAACCTCGGCAAAGACAACGTGCCCTGCCCGTTCCAACGCGGCTTGCACACCTTGACCCACTCGCGCCGCACGGCCTCGACCGGATTTGGGATTGATGATCAGTGTGATATTCACGCAGGCCCGATCACCTCACGGCCCCATGTTCGCCGCAATACGTACATACACCATCACGAACAAATAGGACGCAACCCCCAGCAAAACCATGCCCATGACAATCTGAAAAGTCATCGCGAGTACCGAACGCCAGTACCGGTCCAATGACCGCAGCCTCGCCGCGCGGTACACGACCGAAATCCCGAACGCCATCGGGATCAAAAAGATCCACCACGTATTGTGTACATCGAGCGGGTCGAGGAACGGCCGCCACGCCAGAAGAACGGACTCCATCAGTTCTCCCTCCGCGTGCGCCGTACCCGGTGCCGATACGACGCATCGACGACACAGATCAGGTTCAGCATCCCCGCGACAGCCGACATCAGCGTGCCTAGTTCGTTCACCCGCCCCACCGATTTCGAGTTCGGCGGGCGACTCTCCACGCTGCCCATGAGCGGCTGCCCGGTCTTCGGATTGATCATGTACTGCCCGTCGGACGTCATCAGCGGCAGCGGCTCACCCGTCTCTGGTCGGCGCGCCGTCGCCGCAAGCCCTGTCTTCGGATCGCGCACCTCGAACGGCTCGGCCGACCGTCGTGTGCCGTTCGTATTCAGAACCTTCAGATGATTCTGATGGTAATAGTCAGTCCCGAACGCGATCGGCCCGACCAGCCCTTGCCCCAAGAACCACACGAAGTCTTCCTTGCGGTCTACAACATCTACACCGCCGATAAAGATCCCACCAAAGAACAATCCAAGCACCCCGCACGCGATTAGCACCGCCCGGCGGGTTTCCCCAAGGTACGCGTGCCCCGCACCGGGAAACACGCACGCCGCCAACGCCGCTACTGGCTGGATCGGCGGATCGTCCTGAAACTGCATCGGTTCGGTCGTCATCGTGGTCCTGAAAGAAAAGGGAACGAGCGGGACTGTCGGTTTGAACGCGGGTGCAACGGCATCGAATCGATCACCACCCGGCAGGACTTGTATGCCCCCGCAACCTCAGATCCAAACCAGTCCGCGGAAAAACGATAGGTGGAATCTTTGACAAAAAGAGTGGCGAAAGTGAAATGCATGTGGAAGAATGGGCTTCACCGGATCGAACCCTTCATGTCTCATTCGATACCGTGACCAGATCACTTCTCACCCCTCCCACCTTGCCGCCTTGCAGGTTCGACGAGCCCCTTGCCACGCACTCCTTTAGCACGACACCCCATCGCCCTCTGGAGAAGTCGCAGCCCATGCAGTTGACACGACGCAAACGAGGTGTAGTGTACGGCCCATTCGGAGAGTCTCTCGCTCGCTCGTCCCCCGCAAGATTCATGGATACGCTTGCACCCGTTGAACCGCGGAGGGCCGACGTGCGAACGTGATCGAGTAATCGTGTAGCGACGACGGCGCGAGAAAGGCCGCCGCCCGTCAGGAAGTACAAGAATCAAGAGCATCGAACGCGAGGAAGAACCAATGGCTGCGCTGATCGAACACATGCTGGAGCAGGCTCTCAATCCGACGTCCCTCGAACTCCGAAAACCGTGGATGAACTCCCCGGCCGGTATCGCCGTCCTCAATGAAGTCGGCGACGAAGAAGAAGCCGACGGCGATTTCGAGGATGAGGACTTTGAGGACGATGACGACGCGGAGGAAGGTGACGAGTTTGAGGAAGAAGAAGACGACTTCTTCGAGGACGACGACGAAGAAGACGACGACTTCGACGACGATGAAGACGATGATGATGACGACGACTTCTGATCGCGGGCGATTGTCGCCCCGCACGCACCCTGCCGGCGTTTATTGTCCAGACGCCGCGTCGGGTTCGTCCACTGATCGCTTGGCTCCATACGCCCGGCGGCCTGGACCGAATCGTTCCGAGGTCGTCGGAGGATTCTTACATGCGTTCACCCAAGCCGCCGAGCACTTCCCCTGATCACACCCCGCTCGGCCTCACCGCGCGGCACGATCATGGTTCCGAACCAACGTTACCGGGCATACCGACATTGCCCCAAGACTCCGGCTCGACCAAGAGTTCCGGTGCGTTCCCCTTGATCGACCGCAGGCTCGGACTTGATCGCCGCCACATCCCCGCCGCTGGTAGTCCGTCGGGCGAGCCGACGCAGGACACGCCGGCGGATCAAACCGGGCTTGAACGACGCCGGGGCGCGGGACGCCGACGAACCGATTTCATGAAAGCCGCCGATGAGGGCGAACTCACCTCCGAGCAGTTCCTCTTTTTGATGGCGATCGATGCGTTCAAAAAATCGAACAACAAGATGTATCCGACCTGGTCGGACATTCTTGAAGTGATCCGTCTGCTCGGGTACCGCAAGACGATGCCCAGCGAACTCAATCTTCGTAGCGGAGAGGATTGGCAGGAACCCGCCAACACCCCGGCGAAAGTCAAAACCATCGAGGGCAAGCGTCACGCGGCATGATGGTTCATATCCACAGCACCCGCTGTCCGACTGCCCACCTTAATCAACACCGCCGCGGCGATGCACCCGATCAGGTTGAACACCAAATCCCATGCGTTGTTCGCATAATCGCCCACATTGGTCTTGGGCATCACCTGCGTCGCCGTAAACTCGATGATCTCGTTAATCGCGCCAAGCCCTTCGCCAATCAGCACCGCCCCTAGCAGCGGCCCAAACCGCGGCGACGGATCCGCCAGCGAGCACCTCACACATTGCCACGCAGCCCACGTTGCCACGCCGAATCCATAGGCGTGCGCCAGATTATCGTACTTGATCCCCCGGCCGTACCCCTCCCCGACTAGCCAAACGTTGTACAGCACGCCCGCATCGCCACCCACTTTCACCAGCCCGCCGCACATATGCATCAGCCCCCACGCGGCCAGTCCCCACAGGCACTCTCGCGTGAATCCAATCTTGAAGTGGATCGCGCCCACCACCGCGCCAAGCACGATCATCACGCCAACGTAGAACAAAAACTCGGTGTTCCCGATGCTGAGGCAGTACCCCGCCGCGGCGGCCGAATAAAACACCGTGAATACGCCCGGCCACACGATCGCTCTCCATCGTTCGCGTGTCATCTTCATGGCTTCAAGAGTATCGCTTCGCCGCGCGGTCGTCGTCCGATGCCATCTCTACTGTTTGGTTGATGATTCCGCTGACAACGTATGAGTCATCACACCCTCGCCCGTCCTATCGTCTTGTCGGTTCTCAATCCGACACCGCTTGCGACGACACGATCATGCCTGACCCCACTCCCCCCTTTCGCGCCGCTGCTTCCTCGATGCCCCCTACTTCGAGCCATGCTCACGCCCCGTCCTCCGCGTGGCGAAGCGGCGCATCCGCCCCTCACGCCGCTTCAACCGCCGTCATCGGCCTCCAATGGGGCGATGAGGGCAAGGGCAAGGTCGTCGATCTCATCGCGCCGAAGTTCGACGCCGTCGTTCGCTACAACGGCGGGGCAAACGCGGGCCACTCCGTCGTCGTGGGCGGCGTCCGCTTCGCCCTCCACCTCGTCCCCTCCGGCATCCTTTACCCCGACAAACTCGCCGTCATCGCCAACGGCGTCGTTGTCGATCCTGAATCGCTCCTGCGTGAATACGACGGACTGACCGACAAAGGCGTCAGCATGAAAGGGCTTGTGGTATCGAGCCGCGCCCATGTCGTGATGCCCTACCACAAAGCCGAGGACGAACTCCGCGAGCAACTCCTCGCGTCCGACGACGGCGAGTCAATCGGCACCACCAAGCGAGGCATCGGCCCCTGTTACGCCGACAAGGCCCATCGCGCCACCGCGATCCGAATCAGCGACCTGCTTGCCCCCGCTCTTCTCCGCGCCAGGCTCGACACGATCTGCAAGGTCAAGTCCGTCATGCTCGGTTCCGCCGGGTCGAGCCTCGATCCCGCCCACCTCGCCGCATGGGCCACTCACCTCGGCGAGCGCCTCCGTCCCCACGTTCACGACACCACCTACTTGCTGCATGACATGCTCAGTTCGGGCAAGCGACTGCTTTTCGAGGGGGCCAATGCCGCCCTCCTCGACGTCGATCATGGCACACACCCCTTCGTCACCAGTTCCAGTTGCACCACCCTGGGTATCCCCGCCGGCACCGGCGTTCCAGGCTCTCGTATCGGTGAAGTCATCGGTGTCGTCAAGGCGTATACCTCACGCGTCGGCAACGGGCCGATGCCCACCGAACTCCTCGACGACCTCGGACAGCGCATCCGCGAACGAGGGCGCGAGTTCGGCACCACCACCGGCCGCCCCCGCCGTGTCGGCTGGATCGACCTCGTCGCCGTCAAGTACGCCGCGATGATCAGCGGCGCGACCTCCATCGCCCTCACCCTTCTCGACGTACTCTCCGGACTCGACGAAATCCGGGCCTGTGTCGCCTACTCCTCCGCGGATTCGCCTGCACATACCGACCGATTCTCTCCGGACTCGGAAGCAATGCGAGCGTTCCGGCCAGTCTATCACACACTCCCAGGCTTCACCGAAGATATCACTTGCGTTCGCTCCCGCGCCGCTCTCCCCAAGAACGCCAAATCTTACATCGAGTTCATCGAGCAGTACATCGGTGTCCCCGTCCGTTTGATCGGCGTCGGGCCGGATCGAATCCAGACGATCGTCGATGGGTTCGCTTCCTGAGCCGCCCTTGGCTGGCCCGACGCTCCCTCTTTGATCTTTGAGAACACAATAACCACCGAGTCCGATCGTGTCACTTCAACGGGATTGATGCTGAACGCTTTGATTCTGATTGCCGATAAATGCAGTTGACCTATCTTTGCCGGCCACACTGTTCATACCTTTTGGTGCGAACTCTCTGGCTTATCTCGGCGTAACGGGCGACAGTGGATACGAATACTCAAATAAGCGGTGTCATCCCGAACACCGCTTGGCACCCGGACCGATTCAATGAAAAACAGCGTTGCCGCCGTCGCCGAATCGCTTGCTCCACTCTCTCCGAGTGGCAACACCGACGCCGCCTCACCGTTCTCCGCCGACCAGCACGCCCTCTCGGTTGTTCGTTCGCTCCGTGAGCATAACTCCAAAGCCGACCCGCTCGCTCGTCTTCCCGAACTCCACCCTTCCAGGCTGCCTCGGCACATCGCCATCATCATGGATGGCAACGGACGCTGGGCCGAACAGCGCGGCTTCCCCCGTATATTTGGGCATCGAAACGGCGCCGCCGCAGTCCGTGAAGTCCTTAACGAATGCCGAGTCCTCGGCACCGAAGTACTCACCCTCTATTCCTTCTCCATGGAGAACTGGAAACGCCCGACAGACGAAGTCGAATCGCTCATGTACATGTACGGCCTGTATCTCGAAGGGGAGCGCGACACACTCGTTCGAGACAACCTCCGCTTCCGCCAGATTGGACGCCGTGACGGGCTGCCGCGCGAAGTACTCGACGCCGCCGACCGCCTCACCGAGGCCACTTCGGGCAACACCGGGCCGACGCTCTGCATCGCCGTCAACTACGGCTCTCGCGCGGAAATCACCGACGCGATGAGGTCCATTGCCCGCAGAGTCCGCGCAGGCGAGTTGACCCCCGACAGCATCGACGAAGCCGCTATCGACGCCGAACTCTACACCGCAGGTCTGCCGGACCCGGACTTACTGATCCGAACCGCCGGCGAGATGCGTGTGAGCAACTACTTGCTTTGGCAAATCAGTTACGCCGAACTGCACGTCACACCCACGCTCTGGCCCGACTTCGGCATCCCCCACTTGCACGCCGCGATCCGTGACTACGCCGGACGTCGGCGTCGCTTCGGCGGTCTTGATGCGCCAACGCCATAAGCATCGACGCCACCGATATGCAAATCACTTCACGATGAGTACTTCCGAATAGTCAAACTTGCTAGTCGGCTGATCAGGCTTTTGCTGCTTGATAAACTCTTGCAGCGCGGCCAACTCCTTCTGAGTCTTCAGTTGCCCACTCAGTTTGAGGATCGGCGGACTTTGCGATTCATCAACGTGGAACGCCGTGTCGTGGAACAATGCGTTTGCCGCGAGCGCATCGTTGAGTTCTCGTGCGAGTGCCCAGTCCTTTGATTGCGGCTCCTCGGCCCGCGGGGCGGGCGCAAGAGACCGAATCAGGTTGTACCCCGCGACCAGCACGAGCAAGCCGGCGAGTGAACCGATCACGATCAGTTTGGTTTTTTGTTGCCCGTGCGCCGCATTCTCAAAGGCGTCTTTGGCTCGTTCTCGGATCGATTCAAAGTCGATGGGCATGTGTCACGTCCTTGCGAAAAACCCCCAGTGGGCCGTGGTCGGCACCCTGGGGGTTATTGTTATCGAGGATGGTCGCTGATTGCAATCAAACACGCGGTTGAGCGGGATGAAATCAGTTCCCGGTCGTAAATACCCAGTCAGGCCGGTCGGCTTTGTTGGACCACTTACGCATATCGCGCAGGTCTGTGAGGCTTTGCATCTGAACGTGACCGTCGGCCATGACCGTAACGGCTTTTCCATCGTGACGACCGTCCACAAAGCCCCACTTCGTGGGGTTTGTGTTGGCGTCAAACTTATTGGAAGCATCCCACGTCACAACGGTCGAGTTGGTGGGATAGCCCGAACGGGGAGGACAAACTTCCCAGAAACCCGGGACGACGATGGAAGCAGCGGTGTAGGCGGCGGGGTTGCGACCGAAGTTGGTCCCGCCGAAGGAGCCTGTGGACTTGATGTCCACGCCTCGGGCTGAGGAGAAGACCATAAGCGTGTCGGTGCGATTAATTTCGCTGAGTTTGGTGACATACCACTTGTTGGGGCGTGGGTGGCCGGGGCCGCTCGCGGGGCTGTAACCCTGGAACGCACCGCGGTGCCAACTGCCCCCGACGTAGGTGGAGTTGAGACCAAGCGAGGGGTGAAACGCCATCGCGGCGGCCTGGGTTGTCACACTCGAATCGTACAACACGGTGCGAGGCGTCGCGGTGTTGCTGAAGGTGTACGGCCCGACGGAACGAGAGGCGAAGTCGGCAAACGTACCGCGATCGATCATCAGGGCTTCCATGGGCATCTGCGTCGCGCCCATGAAGCGGACGCCGTTCATTTTGATGACGTTGCCTTCGGTCATGTGAACGGGGGACCAGGGATCCTCGTGGAACCAGTAGTATTTGCCGGGTGCGTTGTTGAAGTGCCCCGCAGCCCAGGGGATGTATCCGGTGAAGGCGTCGTCTTTGCTGTCGTTGCCGTAAGAAGTCCAAGCGACGAGTTTTTGCTGACCGGCGGCCATTTCCTTGGCTTTGCGAGCGAGGAGTTGCCCGCCGCGGAGCGCCGGGAGAAGGATCGAGATGAGTAGCGAGATGATCGCGATCACCACGAGGAGTTCGATCAGGGTAAACGCGGCGATACGTGGAGTGCGACCACGATTTCCGATGTGCGAGCGAAGCATCGAATGCCCTTTCTTTGCCGAGAACCGGCGGTGCGTCTGACAGAACGTCGGTCTAGCGGCGAGAGTTCGCCGCATGTAGATTCAATAAATATACCGTAAAAAATCCAAGTGATGGCATAACCTGCTACGAATTTGAAGATTTTTTCTGCCGCATTCTTGACCAGAATATCCAAATAAAACACGAACTCTCGCTGGCAAGCCCGGTAACTTGCGTATTTGTTGGTTTTGGCGTTTGACGGTTTCAACTGATTCGGACCACCTACAATCCAAATAATGAACTCATCTCGCGACGATTCGCGTTCAAAGCCCCGTTCTGGCCCTCGCTTTGATCGACGATCCGATTCACCAGGCACCCCACGCCCGGCACCCATCCCGATTGACCCCACAGCACCACCCCCATTGGGGGACGCGGCGCGGGATTTGGCGTTTCGGCGGCTGGCAAGGCAGGCTGTGCGATATCCGGAGATGGAAATCGCGGGGCTTGACGACACGCACGCTTCGGTGCAGGCACTGTCGGAGCGTGACGCGGCGTTTGCGCACGCGATCTATGACGCCGGGGTTCGGCGGTGGTTGACGCTGCACGCACTTCTTGCGCCACTGGCGACGCAGCCGATCGAGCAGATGGAAGCGAGGCTGCGGGGCGCGCTGGTGGGGTCAGCGGCGCAGATCATGTTGCTGGACCGGGTGCCAGTCCACGCGGTGATTAATCACGCGGTCGAGTGGTGCAAGCAGCGGATCCGTCCTGGGGCCGGGGCTATGGCGAACGCGGTGCTGCGGCGGTTCGCGGCGATCGTGCTGGATGAAGCCGGTCAGAAGCGACGGCGTGACGCTTGGACGAATCAGCGGGACGAAGTGCCGTTGAGCGATGGGGGCGCGCTGGTGCTTTCGTCGGCGTGCCTGCCGGAAGACGAGATCGAGCGAGCGGGCGTCGCGGCGAGTTATCCGGCGGACCTGCTGCGGTCGTGGCTGGAACGGGTGCCGATTGAGAGCGTGCTGCGGCTGGCGCG
>JBGSIF010000284.1:0-3017 GCA_041742635.1 Phycisphaerales bacterium | reverse complement strand
CGTGGGGGGGGCGGGGGGGGTTGCCGGCCCGATTGATTCTTGCACTTCGGGCGTTTGCTTGCCGTCCACGAGGCCAAGGTCCTCGACGGTGTAGGCGACGTCTTTTTCGATATGCTCCAGCCGGAGCAGCACGAGTTGCGTGAGGATCTGAGTGTCCATGACAAGCCCCCACCCTTCGGGGGTTTTGAGCCGGACTTTCTTTTTGGGCAGGCGCTTGCGCAGGTCGTCGTAGGACTCGTCCTCATAGCGCAGGCAGCACATGAGCCGCCCGCAGCGCCCGGAGATTTTCAGCGGGTCGAGCGTGGCTTTCTGGATCTTCGCGGACTTCATCGAGATGGGTTTGAGTACCTTCAAGAACTGCTTGCAGCAGCAGTGCTGCCCGCAGCGTTCGTAGTCGGCGACGAGCCGCGCCTCGTCGCGTGCGCCGACTTGGCGGAGTTCGATGCGGGTGTGGTATTCGGAGGCGAGGCGCGAGACGAGGTCGCGGAAATCGACGCGGTCCTCGGAGGTGAAGTAGAATGTGATTTTTTCGCCGCCGATGATCGGCTCGCAGTCCACGATCTTCATCGGGACCGGCGGCTCCATCCCTGCGAGGATCTCGCGGGCGCGCATGACATGCTTGGGCCGCTCGGCGTCGATCTTCGTCTGCTGGTTGATGTCGTCCATTGAGGCGATGCGCATCACCTTGCCCTGGCTGAAGAAGGGATAGTCGCGCCCGCCGGAGTTCTCGATGTATTCGAGCATCTCCTGGCGTGTGACGGACTTGGAGCACCCGGCGTTGGGGCAGGTGGTGGTGAGCATCTCGGCGAGTTCGACGCCGCGGTGGGTGCGGACGACGACCTTGGACCCGCACCCGGGCTTGGCGTCGCCGTTGTAGGGGTACTCGCCGACGAGTTTCATGATGCCGAAGCGGACGACCATGCTGGTCGGGGGCTTGAGTTTCGCGTAGATCTTTCGATCCTCGGCGAGGTCGGCTTCAAACTGTGGGAGCGGGTGGATGGGCATGGGTGGTGTCGGCGTCAACGTGATCGGGGGATTCGACGAAGTGTAGTCGAACGGGTGTAACCAGATTTTACTTTGGGGTATTGGGTGGAACGCGCGTCCTGCTCGGTGATTGGGCGATCGTTGTCGCCGGGCGAGACGCCCGGTCCACTGCTACTACCGAATCTGAGAGCAAATCTGAAAACATCCATTCGACGGCTCGCTACTGCCCCTGCGCCAGCGAGTACCCAGGCACGCCGTCGAACGTCCGCAGCAACTCGAAGCACGAGACCGCGAAGCGCTCGGCGATCCGATCCAGCAGCGCGATCACCGGGCCTTGCCCGAAGCGCCCCGGCTCGGTGCCCGCTTTGAGTTCGAAGCGGGCGCGGTAGTAATCGGTGCATTCGGTGAAGACCGAGCCGGTGGGCCAGACCTGGGTGCCGCGGTTGGAGATGAGCGTGAGGCGGAATGGCGAATCGGCGCAGAGGCGTGTGAGGATCTCGGCGAGTTCGAGGACCGCGATCGGTTCGTCGATGTAGATGTCCGCGCCGCAGACGTGCTTCTGGAGTTGTGTGAAGGTGTGCAGCACGGTCTGCGTGGTTGGGCGTGGCAACGGTTTGAACGTGATGGTGTCGCCGCCCGAGTCCCCGCTCGAATGACGCGCCGGGATGCTCTGCGGCGACTGTCCGAGGCGCTTGATGATCTGCTTGACGTAATCATCCGTGCGCAGCGAGGTGTTCGGCCCCTTGCCGAAGTCGCCCGTGTGGACGCCGTCTTCAAGCGAACGCAGCAGGGCGTTCTCGATGGTATCGGCATGTTTGAAGAGCCCGATGTGCCGGAGCATCATCAGCCCGGAGAGGATAAGCGCGGTGGGGTTGGCGATGCCTTTGCCGACGATGTCGGGGGCGGTGCCGTGAACGGCCTCGAAGATGCTGATGTTGTTGCCGATGTTCGCCGAGGGCGCGAAGCCCAGCCCGCCGACCAGCCCGGCGGCGAGGTCCGACACGATGTCCCCTTGCAGGTTCGGCAGCACGATCATCTTGTACGCGTGCGGCTTAAGGACCAGGTTCATGCACAGCGCGTCGATGATCACGTCGGCGGTTTTGATCTCCGGGAACTCCTGCGCGACTTTGCGGAAGCGATCGAGGAAGAGGCCGTCGGTCATCTTCATGATGTTGGCTTTGTGTCCGCAGTGAACGGTGTCGATCCCGAGGCGGCGCGCGGTCTGGAAGGCGAAGCGGTGGACCTGGTCCGACCCCGGCGCGGTGATGAGACGTTTGCACTGCGTCACGTCATTGGAGACGCGGTGCTCGATCCCGCCGTAGGTGTCTTCGAGGTTCTCGCGGACGATGAAGAAGTCAACGGGGATCCCCGCGCGGCTGAAGACGGTCTCGACCCCCGGCAGCGACTGAAATCGTCGCAGGTTGGCGAAGGCAGACCAGAGTTTGCGGGCGGTGACGTTGATGGATTTGCCGCCGGTGCCCTTGGGCGTTTCCATCGGCCCCTTGAAGAGGATGCCGCAGGACTCGACGGCGCGGATGGCGTCGTCGGACATGCCCCGTGTGTTCCCGGCCAGGAACATGCGGGCACCCATCTCGATGGGGACGAAGTCGATGTGCGAGAGCGCGCCCGCCGCCTCGAAGAGGGCGAGCGTGGCGTCCATGATCTCGGGGCCGATGCCATCGCCCCGGGCGACGGTGATGGGAACGGGGTGGGTACTCATGTGCTGCCTCCTGCTCGGCGCGGATTCCATCGTCCGGCGCTCGTGGGGTTCACACTACACGAATTCTAATTCACCAATTCAGAACACCTAATTGTTGTATCCGCTTCCGTCTGAATGGGCCGCAGAGGCAGACGGGTACGTTCGACAGGTGCCATCTCCGATCGATCCCGTCCAACCGGAAGCCGTCCTCGAGCACCTCGCGCGCGGGACCGACCTGGTCGTCCCGCTCGCGGCGGGTGAGCCCGTCGGTCTGCTCGACGCCATCGAGGCGGGAGCCGAAGGGCTGGAGGGCGTGCGGGTGCACCAGATGCAC
>JBGSIF010000283.1:0-1632 GCA_041742635.1 Phycisphaerales bacterium | reverse complement strand
GCCGGGCGCGGGTCGGGGTCAGCGCGGCGGCGGCGGGCCTCGTCGGAGGTCTGCTGGGCCTTGGGGGGGGAATCGTGCTGGTGCCGCTGCTTCAAGCGCTCTGCAAGGTCAAACTGCGCGAGGCTATCGCCACGAGTTCCGCCGTCATCTGTGTCACGGCGACAATCGGGGCCGGGATCAAACTCGGCACGCTGGGCGAGCATGGGCAAGCCGCGGGGAGCGCTCTGTTGCTCGCCGGGCTGCTCGCGCCGACGGCGATCGTCGGTGCCCGCGTCGGCGCGAAACTCACCCACTCGCTCCCGTTGCAATGGGTGCGGGTCGCCATCATCGGGTTCCTGATCGTGGCAGCCCTGCGGCTGGTGGGGGCTTGGTAAGGACACACGATCGATCAGAGACATCGGATCGTTGATAGAATGTACATAACACGACAGGAGGCCGACATGAAGCACGAACGCATCACAATCAATGCCGGTATTTGTCATGGGCAAGCGTGCATTCGGGGTACACGGATTCCCGTACATCAGGTGGTGCGGATGCTGGCCGAGGGCGACTCTCCAGAAGACCTGCTCAACGAGTTCTCTGTATTGACGAAAGAGGACATATCGGCAGCGCTGAACTACGCCGCGTCGCTCGCGGAAGAAGAGATCACCCCGATCGGACCGACGGAGCAGGCTGCGTGAAGATCGTGGTCGATGAGAACATACCCCGACGAACGACAGCCGCGCTGTGTGCCCTTGGACACATCGTGATTGATGTGAGAGGGACGTCGGATCAGGGCGTGCCCGACGAAAGCCTCTGGTCGAGAGCACAAAGCGAGCGAGCACTGATACTTTCAACAGACAGAGGCTTTAGCCGGAGCTGGGATTCACCTGGGCACCACGGCATCTTGGTCATTCGGTTGCGTCAACCCAATCTTTCGAGAATACACGAGCGAGTGATGCTGGCATTGAGAGATTTTTCAGATCACGATTGGCCCGGGCTTGCGGTGGAAATGAGGGACACGGTTCGCAGCGTTCGGCGTGTACCGCCAGCCGCAAATGATCCTCAGTAAGTGTGATTGCATCGAACACCTCACTCGCATCCGGCGAAGAACGCCGAGAGGAAGTCGAAGAAGTCCTGCGAGTTGGTGAACCCGTCGCGGTTGAAGTCGGCGACGCCTGAGAAGAAGGTCGAAAGGAAATCGAAGAAGTCTTGCGAGTTGATCGAGCCATCACGGTTCCAATCCCCGTCGCAGTATGGGGTCGTTCCGTGGATCGTCAAGCGCCAACTCGATAGCGTTCCCGCAGCGGCCCCCTGTTCGTCGGCGACAAAAAGCGTCCACGTCCCTGTCGTTCGCTCGTCCCAGCACCGAACGGTCTTGAACAGGTAACTCGTCAGGTTGTCCGTCCCGTCCGGGCGCGGCAGTGCGAAGATCGACTCGGTGCCACGCGGCGAGATCAGCACAATCCGCAAGTCCCCGATGTTGCTGTGCGTCACCGAGATATTCACTTCGATATGTTCGGCAACCAAGTCGGCGGCCACGTCTGTCGTCACCGAGACGCCCGCCGACGAGTTGTTGGGGATCGGCGTGCTGACCGTGAGTACCGGCGAGGCGACGGTCTGCACCGGCGGGGCGTTTCGCCACTGCGCGGC
>JBGSIF010000282.1:0-6781 GCA_041742635.1 Phycisphaerales bacterium | reverse complement strand
CCGCGGCGGGGGCCGGCTTCGCCGTCCTCGGGCCGCGCGGCGCAAAGGAAGATTCCGGCAATCGCCTCGTTCTGGACTACTGGGAAAAATGGACCGGCCACGAAGGCGCCGCCATGCAGCGCGTCGTCGATCGCTTCAACGCGTCGCAGTCACGATTGTTCGTACGCTACTTTGTCACCAGCGCGATCGGGCAGAAATCCCTGATCGCCATCGCGGGCGGCGACCCGCCCGATGTCATCGGCCTCTGGAACTTTAACGTTCCTCCTTACGCCGAGTCCGGCGCCCTCCTGCCCCTCGACGATTTGGCCCCCGCCGCCGGCGTGCGGCTTGATCACTACCAGCCCGGCATCAGGCAGGTGATGACGCACCGCGGCACATGGTGGGCCACCACCAGCACCGCTGGCACGCTCGCGTTGTACTACAACAAATCGCACTTTCAGCAGGTCGGGCTTGATCCTGATCGTCCTCCGCGAACCATCGAAGAACTCGACGCCGCGCACGCCGCCTTGGTCCGCGCCGATGCGAGCGGTAAGTACGAGCGCGTCGGGTTTCTGCACAACGAACCCGGGTGGTGGTCGTGGATCTGGGGGTACCACTTCGGCGGGACAATGTACGATCCCGCGATCAACGCCGCGATGATCGACTCTCCCGAAAACCTCGCCGCGTTCCGTTGGGTGCAGTCCTATCCAGCCACGCTTGGTGTCGATCGCTTAGAACGCTTCCGCTCCGGCTTCGGCAACTACGGCACTCCGGAGAACGCCTTTCTCACTGGCAAGGTGGCGATGGTCATCCAGGGGCCTTGGCTTGCCAACATGGTCAACACGTTCGCCCCGAATCTGGACTATGGCGTAGCGCCGTTCCCCGTCTCCCACGCCGCGTACATTGAAAACCAGCCTGTTTCTCTCATCGACACCGATGTGCTTGTCATCCCACGCGGCGCAAGGCACCCGGACGCGAGCATGGAGTTCATCGCCTTCACCCAGCGGCAGGATGTGCAGGAAGAACTCGCCACTGCCCACTGCAAAGGCTCCCCGCTCGTGAGCGTCAGCGACGCTTTTTTGCTGCATCATCCCAACCGCGGCGTGCGACTGCACAACGACCTTGCCGCCAGCCCTCGCGCGTTTATCTGTCCGCCCACCCGAGCGTGGCAGCAGTTCAAGGACACATTCGATTCGGCCGCGCAGCAGATCTGGGCGATCAACGCTCCTGCCGACAGCATTCTGCGCGACCAGCAGCGTTCCGCGCAAACCCTCCTCGACCGCACCGCGGCTCAATCCGCCCGGAGGCACGCATGAACACTCGTTTTGTTTACGAGCAACGCTGGATCACACACGCCCGGCGTTCGAGGTGCTGCGAAAGTAATCGCAGCGCCTCTGGCGCATACGGCACGAGTGACAGCACGTTGTTCCCGAGCGAGTCGATCACGATCACCGGGCGCGGCAGTTGTGCCGAGTATTGTTGGTGACGCAGGTTCTTGTCGACCGTGATGAAAGCCGTGAACGCATCGCCAGCGGCAGATGCCGAGAGGATGCCGTTCGATAGATTATCCCAACCCGCCGCGTGGGTCGCCAGAACATCATGCCCGACCAGCAGCCTGCCGAACTTCCTCGACACACAGTGATCGAGCAATACTCTTGCCACTACCACACTACTCAGTCAGGCGGCTCCTGATTCGTTGGGTGCGCCGAGCTGAAGTTCGTCGCTAAGGTTCCCGCCGAGCAGGTCAAGTACGGCTGTTGCAAACTCGTGCGGCACACCTTCGAACTCGTCGAGAAACTCTGTTATGCTTTGCCCTTCCTTCAAGCACTCAAAGAGTACGCGGACAGGGAAGCGTGTCCCGCGAAAGACTGGCTCGCCTCCGAGTCGCTCGGGATCGACCGAGATAAACGGGTCCCAGCGGCTGCTGGGTGTGAGAAGTTCCATGTACAATAATATGCGATAAGCAACGAGTAGATGAGTAACGCGCGAATGTGCGGAAACAGCCTTCAACGAGGTGTGCCGCACCGGTGTAAAAGGCCTCCTCGTGTCTGGCTCACCGCTGAGTACCGTCCCACTGCATCACAACGATCCGACGGATTGATGATGTGCAAGGGCAACGGCTTTCCGAATGCCGCTATGCTCTACAAAGGGCGATGCCTCGCCGTCTTTTCAAGTATCGCGCACGTATGACCCGTCTTTCCCGCGAAACCCTCGTCGGCTTGCTCTTCACCTCTCCGTGGCTGATCGGCAGCCTCGCGTTCATGTTTCTCCCGATGGCGATGAGTCTGTACTACTCCTTCACCGATTATCCACTTCTCGAACCTCCCCTCTGGGTCGGGCTTGACAACTACAAGCGCCTCTGGAGCGACGATGTGTTCGTGCGAGCCTTGACGAACACGGCGGTCTTCGCGCTCATCTCGATCCCGCTCACCACGATCATCGCGCTCGTCCTCGCCGCACTCCTGAACGCCCGTGTGCTTGGACGGATGAAGAAGTTCTATCAGGTCGCCATCTTCATTCCTACGCTGGTGCCGCTCGTTGCCAGCGCGATGGTCTGGTCATGGCTCTTCAATGCGGAGAACGGGCTGGTGAACCGGCTCCTCGCGCTCGTGGGGCTGAGCGGCCCGAACTGGTTGATCACACCACAATGGGCGATCCCCGCGCTGCTCGTGATGACACTATGGGGCGTGGGGCAGGCGGTTGTGATCTACATCGCCGCGATGCAGGACGTACCCAAGTCGCTGTACGAAGCAGCTGAACTCGACGGCATGGGGCCGGTGCGGCGCTTCACGAATGTCACGCTGCCCATGCTCTCGCCGGTAATTCTGTTTAATGTCGTTGTGCTGGCTATCAATACGCTCCAGATCTTCGCCGCTCCCTACATCATGTTCCGTACCAAGGACGGCCAGAACCCCGCCGGCCTGCACTACGCGATGTACCTGTACGACAACGCCTTTGTCTACCTGCAAATGGGATACGCCAGTGCGATGGCGTGGCTGCTCTTGCTCGCGACGCTCGTGCTTACCGCGATCTTGTTTGTTGCCAGCCGCCGGCTGGTCTACTACCACGCTTAGAACCGACGCGATTGCCCCCCTCTAACTTCGTTGATTGTGATGATGCATAACTCGGACGAGCAGACGAGCCAAATGACCCAAAGGGATTCCAACCCAACTTCGAGCCAGCCGATCAACGCCGGTCGTCTCATGAGCCGCGTGTTGCTGCACCTGGTCCTCGGCTCCATCGCCTTGGCGTTCATCATGCCGCTGGTCTGGATGGTCAGTACTTCCGCAAAGCCTGAAAGCCAGGCGGCATCCGGACGCATCGCCCTCTTGCCCGACCCGCCTTCCCTGCTCCCCGCCACCGCGGCGGATAACTACTCCCGCGTCTGGAACGATTCCACGGTCCAGTTCCCCTTGTATCTTCGCAACACACTGATCGTCGCGTCCCTCAGCGTGGTCGGTATGACCTTTTCGAGCGCGCTGGTCGCGTATGGGCTGGCGAGGATTCAGTGGCGCGGCCGCGGAGCCGTCTTCGTTTCCGTCATGGCTACCATGATGATCCCGTTTCCCGTCCTGATGGCTCCTTTGTACTTAGTGTTCAGGGAACTCGGCTGGATCGGGTCGCTCAAACCGCTCTGGGTACCCGCATGGTTCGGCGGGGCGTTCAATATCTTCATGCTCCGCCAGTTCTTCCGCGGCATCCCGCGCGAGATCGACGAAGCCGCGCGCATCGACGGGTGTTCGCACTGGGGTATCTTCTGGCGCATGATCCTGCCGCTATCCCGTCCCGCGCTGGCGGTTGTCGCCCTCTTTCACTTCATTTATGTCTGGAATGACTTTCTCGGTCCACTGATCTTCCTTACACACCGCGACCAGTACACCCTCGCGCTCGGGCTTCAGTTGTACCAGTCGCAGTCCGGGCAGACGCCTTGGAACTTGTTGATGGCAGCGAGTACGCTTGTCGTCGCGCCGCTGCTTGTCTTGTTCGTCCTGACCCAGCGGACGTTTGTGCAGGGGGGGGCGACTGAGGGGCTGAAATAGCCCAATGAGTGGATTCGATGCCCTCAAATAGGTATCGGATTACCCAGTTTGCCGCGATTGCTCCAAGTTCTGAAGTAGTACTTTTGAGACTTTACAAGATTCTTCTTGCGAATGTGACAAGATCCAGTAGAATGTAAGCGGTTACGTCACTAATTGATACGAAATTCGTGGCAAAGTTCTAACCTGTTGTGTACACAATACTTACGGAGAAACTCACATGCTGATGCACGTCCGAAATGTGTTGGTCGCTGGTTTGGCCCTCGCGGCCGGTTCAGCCATCGTGTCTGCCCAACCGTTCCAACCCCTTGGAAATACAGGGTTTGAGACGGTAAACCTGGTGGACCCGGCGCAGCCCGCTGGCTGGAACCCCTTCAACGGAGCGATACGGCGAACGGTGGGGGATGGTCTGCTGCCGGAACTGACATCGGCACACGGCGGTGAGGCGGCGGTGCAGTTGGCGCCGCGGGAGGTGGGGCCGTCGGACTTTATTGCGTATTCGAGTGATGCGCCCTTGGATCCTGAGAATCCGATTTTCTTCAACAACCCGGGGTATTTGTTTGAGCCGCCGACGGGCGAGGACATCACGGTGACGGGGTGGTTCATGATCCCTGCGAGCGATCCGCTGGTAGGGCACCGGGCGGGGCTGAAACTGGAGTTCCGGCGGACGGAGAACAACTCGGTGTACGAGGGGTTCGAGAATCTGGGGATCGATCCGGCGAACCCGGGGGCGATTGCCGGGCTGGTGGCGGTGACGACACCGACGGGGCCTGGGGTTCATACGAACGGGGAGTGGTTGCAGTTGACGTTTGTGTTCTCACAGACGCAGTTCACGATCCCGTTTTGGCCGTTGCCGCCGGTGAACCCGGATGCGAAGGTGAGCGTGCTGCCGCTGCGGTTCGGGCTGCCGTTCATTGCGGGCGGGCGCGGGACGCTCTTCTGGGATGATATTTCGTTTGTATATGGCACGGAGGCGCCGCCGTGCTTGTGTGATTGGAACACGGACGGCAACTTGAATAGTCAGGACTTCTTCGACTTTGTGACGAGTTTCTTTGCGGGGAGCGCGGACATCAATCTGGACGGGATCACGAACTCACAGGATTTCTTCGACTTCCTGTCGTGCTTCTTTGCGGGCTGTGAATAACTGATCGATAAGGTCTGAACCGAGGCACGGCCGGGAACGGTCGTGCCTCGATTGCGTTTGCAGGGGAGAGAAAGAGGAGTGGATGATGCAGGCACGAGGCACACGGCGATCGGCACTCGGCGGTGAAGTGCTGGCGTGCGTTCTGGGCGTGTCGATGGGTTGTGCTGCGGGGGCGCAGCAGACGTATAACTTCTTCGACAATGGGGAAGTCGCGCTGATTGCCAAGACGAACGCGGGGGTGCAAGAACCGTCGATACCGCTGTACCTCGGGGGCGTGCGGGTGAACGATCCGATGACGGTCGGAGCGGATGCGTTCGACTTGATCGATTTTCAGGATCGGGTGCCGGGGACGTCGAGTTATCCGCTGACGATGGCGGACATTATTGCGAATGGGTATATCCGGCCGCTGGTGCAGCGGAGTGACGGGCTAACGGGCGCGATCGGAACGTCGATCGTGACGGGGCCGTCGTTTCGGCCGCAGTTTCAGGTGCTTGACATCATCCCGGACATGACACGGGCGGATGTGACGACGGGCGGGAGCGTGCGGGTGGAGGTACAAGGGACGGGGAGTTACGGGTCGCGTGCGACGCTGGTGTGCCGGCGTGCGTACCCGGACCCGGAGATCGGGCGCACGGTGGCGTTGATCGAGTACACCTGGACGGCGACGCAGAATATCACGATGCCGAGCGTGGCGAGTGGGCGTGGGAACGATGCGTTCCGGTTTGTGATGTTCAGCAGTATGCTGGCGAGCACGGCAGGTGGGGTGTACGACGCGCGGTACATCGGGGTGACGGACACGCTGGGGAGGCGACGGACGCTGGAAGTGAGTGATGAGATTCGGAACGGGTATCTGTTTGCGACGCCGAGGGCGACGGGGGTTGGGCGGGCGTTTGCGCTGCTGAAGGATAACGCGGCGACCTGGAATCCCGGAAGCCCGAGCATCGAGATTGAGGTCGTGTCGATCAGCGGGACGGGGGCGAGCGTCGGGGCGATCGGCGTGCAGGGGTACCGGGCGGATACGACGGACCCGAATGACGATTCGCTGTCGGTGTGGCTGGAGTGGATGGATGTCCCCGCGGTAATCGCGGTGGGGACGACGCTGAGTGTGTCGCTGCGGGTGATTGCGGCGCCGGCGACGGATCCTGGGGATTTGAACCACGATGGGGCGCGGGACTGCGTGGATGTGGGGCTGCTGGATGGGCAGATGGGGAGGATGCCGAGCGATGCGTTGTTTGATGCGTATGCCGATTTGGATCGGGATGGAGTGGTGACGATGAACGATCGGGCGATGCTGCTGGGGTCGCTCGACGAGGTGTCGTCAGATTTCAACATGTCGGGAGAATCGAACAGTCAGGATTTCTTTGATTTCCTGAATGCGTTCTTCGTAGGTGAGGCGGATTTCAACGGGAGCGGCGCGACGGATAGCCAGGACTTGTTTGACTTTGTCTCGGCGTTCTTCTTGGGATGTTGACTTGACAACGCCAGATGATGGTGGAGCGGGTTTCCAACTGCTCTGTAGACATCCTTCGCGCCGCGGATCTGGACGGGGCGATATGGATCGCCGTGGCGAGGACTTTGAGTGCGGTGTCGATCAGCGGCCGCACGACGCCGCGCGCGTTGG
>JBGSIF010000281.1:0-24320 GCA_041742635.1 Phycisphaerales bacterium | reverse complement strand
CTCCGGCTCGAACCGCGGCCGATCGGTGTATCGATCGCGATTCTCCGCTCGCAAATGCTACGGTTGGCTCGAAATCACGCTCTGGCTGGAAACTCGGCTTCTTCAACGGGCTGCTAGCCCCGCTGGGCGATTCGCTTGCATGCGTATAGGCAGGCGATGAACGGTGCCGGCGGAGTGATTCGACCCGCTTCTGCGTAGCACCGAACCATATGTGCAGTTTGCGTGCGGTTCAGAACTTGCTTACTTCCTCTTGCTGGGCTTCGCACTCGCGACGTTCGCCGCACCTGCTTCTTCCTGCGCTGTTTGCAGTGGGAGGAAGTCGGGCGACTTCCCGGCGGCCCAGGCTTTGAATCGAGGCCACACCACGTCCTTGATCAGGATTTTTACGCACGCCGCCACCGGGATCGCCAGCAGCACCCCGTACAGCCCGGCCAGCACCCCGCCCGCCAGCGATGCGAACAGGATCGTCGGCGTGTCCATGTCCGTCGCCTTCCCGGCGATCATCGGCGACAACACCCAGTCATCCAATAACTGCGCAATCATGTACACCACGATCGGCGCGAACACGACCCACCACCATGTCGCTTGCCCCCCAAGGCTGATCCCCCCGACCATCAGCCCCAACGGCCCGCGCGACGGATCCAGAAACAGCAACAGCATCGCAATCGGCACGCCGACGACGTGAATGAACGGCACGATGAACAGCAGCCCGACGACGCCCCCAAGCACCAGCGGCATCGGCACCCCGATGAACCAGTACAGGATCGTCATCACGATTGCAAGGATCGCGCAGATCGTCAGCCGCCCGCGGACGAAGCCCGCGATCACCCCGTCCATTTTGTCCACCAGGTCGAACGCCTGCGTGCGTTTGGCGCGCGGGATGAACTCGGCACTGAACCGCAGTACCCCGCCCCAACTCGTCGAGAAAAAGAAAAAGAAGAACCCGGTCAGGAACGCCGTCATGCCAATCCCGACGACCGACAGGATCGCGCCGACCGCCAACCGGGCGGCTTCCGCGCCGCTGTTGATCGCACGCTCGCCCGCCGACTTGGCGATCCCTTCCGCATTCCCCCGCACCCAATCGATCCCTCGGTCGATCGTCTGGTACAGACTGAGTTTCCACTCGCTGTCGATGTGGTCGCGCAGCGGCGCGTCGTCGGACATGGACTGTTCTGTTGCGAGCGGCTCGACCGCCGCGGCGGGATTGACATCAGTTCTATTTATTGGCTTGACGGTGGTGTGATCGGCGGCGTCGTCCTTCGCCTTCGCACCCTCAGCGGGCGGTTCCGAAGGCGGCGGCGTTTGTTCCCCGTGGCCGTCCGAAGGAACGCCAGTCTTGCGCTGCTGATGTTCGCGGTAGGCCTCGACCTCCACCCGCAGTTCGTTCATGTTCCGGCTGATCCAGCGCCACCCGGATGGCAGCGTCCGCAGCGCCGCGCTGCGTTCCGTGTCGTCACCGCCGCGGATCGACGTCACAAGATTGCCGGTATTGCGTGCCACACTCCCGGCGAGGCTCGCCGTTTGCACGATGGCGAACCCTGTTCCGATCGTGAATGGAAGCACAATGAGCAGCACGAACGTCGCCAAGATCCCGCCCACCGCGATTGGGCGCGTGACGCGACGGATCCGCGTCAGCCGTTTCACCAGCGGCTCGAACAAGTACGCCAGCATCAGCGCGAGCAGCATCGGCACCGTCACCGGCCGCAGAACATACCCAAGGTATACCAGACCGATCAGGATCAGGATCACCAGCACATCTCGCACCGGCTGGATATGCCACAGGTGCATAGTG
This sequence comes from Phycisphaerales bacterium, assembly GCA_041742635.1. GTDB lineage: Bacteria > Planctomycetota > Phycisphaerae > Phycisphaerales > UBA1924 > JTS-AC122. The sequence goes on along the minus strand of JBGSIF010000281.1, from coordinate 22,528 downwards.
CGCCAGTCGGCAGGCTCGCCGGGCTTGTTCTCTTTAGACTTTGATGGTTGATCGCTCGACATGCTTGAAGACTATAACCCGAGCGGGTCAGGAACGGAAGCGGACTTGGCCACTTGTGCTTATTCGGCAAAGCCGCAGCCCAGTTGTGCGTTCGGGCCGCGGCGTCCCGCACAAGGTGAACAACCTGGCAAAACATGACCGGTTCACCGTGGCTATTCTCTTGTTTCGTGCCGCTGCAAACGCCGCGGGCGAACCTGCCACGGAGGGCACGCATATGACCGCTATTCTCGCCGAGGAATCTGTGTCGAAACTGCCTCGATCCACGTCGTTATCCAAACCCGCCGCCACTGCCCCTCGGGCCACCGCCGAGACGATGGCGACCAAGCAGCGGGATATCTCCGTCTCCGAGTTTTTCGCCAAGAACCGGCACTTGCTCGGATTCGACAACCCGCGAAAGGCATTGCTCACCGCGGTTAAAGAAGCAGTAGATAACTCGCTGGACGCCTGCGAAGAAGCGGGGATACTCCCCGACATTACTATCGTTATCGAAGACCTGGAAGAAGCGACGAAGGGACGGAGCGACGGAGCTACGAAGGGGGAAGACAAGCCGACGAAGAAGTCCAAGGCAAGCCAATCCTCGCGCTACCGCGTCACCGTCGTCGACAACGGCCCCGGCATCGTCCGCAAACAGGTCGAGAACGTCTTCGGCCGCCTCCTCTTCGGGTCCAAGTTCCATCGGCTCAAAATGTCCCGCGGCCAGCAAGGGATCGGCATCTCCGCCGCCGGCATGTACGGTCTCATCACCACCGGCAAGCCGATGTTCATCCAAACTCGCCCCAAGGCCAACCAGCCCGCTCACCACATCGAACTGGCGATGAACACCAAGACCAACCGTGCCGAGGTGACGGTTGACGAAGAGACCGACGACTTCCCCCTTGCTCGCCTCCGCGAACTTTCCGCTGGCACCCGCGAACTCGCCGCCACCAGCCAGTTTCTCAGCCCGCACGACTACCCCACCGGCACCAGCGTCAGCATCGAACTCGAAGGGCGCTACCAAAAAGGCCGCGGCTCCGTCGATGAGTTCCTCGAACTCACCGCGATCGCCAACCCGCACGCCAAGATCACCTTCGTCCCCCCCGGCAAGGTCAGTGCAGACGACGAAGAAACGCTCATCGACCTCGCCAAAAAATCCCGCTCAGCCGTCAGTGCCCCACGCAGCAGCGGCGTTATACGCACCGAAGGCGGCGACCCCGCGTCCCAGGATTCCCACCCCGACGTTGCACCTGCTTCTCCCTCTGAATCCGCCCCTCCCTCCCCCCCAGCCGCGACAACAACTCTTGAGACCGGCGGCGTCACCCTCTTCCCGCGCGCCGTCCACGAACTCCCCCCCGAGACCAAAGAAATCCAGCCCCACCCCAAGGGCATCGAACTCGGGACGCTCCTTCAGATGCTGAAAGACTATGAGCAGGCCGAGCGCGGCGGCACCCTCTACAAGTTCCTACAGGACCGCTTCTGCCGCGTCTCGCACCAAGCCGCCGCGTCCTTCTGCGAGAAGATCGGCGTCACCAGCCGCACGAAAGCCGGGGATATCGAACCCCCGCAGGCAGAGAAACTCTTCAACGCGTTTCAGGACGCCAAACTCGCACCCCCGCCCACCGACTGCCTCGCGCCCATCGGCGTACGACAACTCCTCGCGGGTATGCTCAAAGGCGTCCGTGCCGAGTTCTACGCCGCGTCGTCGCGCGAGCCCGACGTGTACCGCGGGCGGCCGTTCCAGATCGAAGCCGCCATCGCCTTCGGCGGCGACTTGCCCAAAGACGACACCGCTCGCGTCATCCGCTTCGCCAACCGCGTCCCGCTGCTCTTCCAGCAGTCCGCGTGCTCGTCGTTCAAGAGCGTCGCGGAAACGAACTGGCGGAACTACGACCTGCAGCAGCCGCGCAGTTCGGTCCCCGTCGGCCCGTTGGTCATCATGATCCACATGGCCAGTGTGTGGGTACCGTTCACGAGCGAATCGAAAGAAGCGATCGCCGATTACGATGAAATCCGTAAGGAGATGAAACTCGCGCTCATGGAGTGCGGGCGCAAACTCGGGACGTACTTGAAGAAGCGTGCCAAAATGCGCCGTGAGGGCGAACGCCGCGATGTCTTCCAGAAGTACATCGGCGAGATTTCCAAAGCCATCAGCGCGATCACTGGCGACGACGCCAAGCGGATCTACGACTCGCTCCTCGAACAAGCCAAGAAGAAAACCGCCGTCGCCGACCAGCAACTCGACGAAGACGGCAAACGCATCCGCGCGGAAGACCCCGCGGATCAGGAAGGCGTCATCATCGTCCAGCAACCCGGCGCGCCCGACGCCGCTGTCGATGCCCCCGATCAACCCGGCCCAGTGGACCGGGCGTCCCGCCCGGCTTCCCCCCGTACACGCGGCACCTCACCCGCCGCCGACAATCCCTTCAAGCAGTCCAGCGCCGAAGCGGCGATGCTGAAAGTCGCCGCGATGCGAGACGACGACGAGCAGCCATCGCTGATCGATACCAAGCCGGTGAAGCGATTGAACCAGAAGGGCAAATCGGCCCGCACAACCTCATCGTCATCATCTTCGTCCCGTTCCGGCTCGCCCACGCAGGCAGAACCGACACGTTCAGAATCGTCCCAGAGAGCCAGCACCCCCGCGATGCCCGCTCCGACTCCATCCCCACGCGCCACGGCTCCTACCCCCTCGCCGGCAAGCAAGCCCCGAATGCGATTAGTGAACGGCAAATGGATCCGCATCGATGAACCCAAGTTGTTCTGACACCAGCGATTCTGGTTCGCAAAGGGCGGCATCGTTTCTATCGCTCATGCAGGTACCCGCCAACCGCTCCCGCACTCCGGGCACTTCGGTGCCCCCAGGCATCCGGACATGTCGTACCCGCACGCGTCGCACTTGTTCATAAACCATCGCTTGCGCCGCCGCGCCAGCACCGGCAGCAGCACCACCGGTCCGATGACGAACACCGCCACGGCTCCACACACCGACAGCGCGAAGTACGTCCCCGCCAAGCAGTAGCACGATTCGCGCCGCCGGATCATCACATCCAGCGGAATGATGGCCACGACTTCGATCACCGTCCCGAGCAGCAGCCGGGCCGATAGACGCGCCAACAACGATTCTCGCGGCCCCCGTTTGCAAAACACAATCAGCAGCGGCGTGAACACGCACCAACTCACGACACACGCTCCGACAAGGTACCACCCCGCCGACCTATACGCACCAGGCACAAACGTATTCCAATCTAGACTCGCGGGGCGCAACAATAGAAGATCAATCGCGTGCGTGAACGTCATCACGACCCCCGCCAACAAGCCAGTAATCGCAAGCCCGGCGACCCCGAGGCTCACCCACAGCCCCCACCCCCGCGTCTGCTTCGGCATCGGCTTGCGCACCGGCCAGAGAAACACCGCTTGCGCTCCCGCTATACCGGCGCACATCAGCACGCACCACACCACCCAGTCGCGCTGGTTTGCCGCATCGATGAACTCTTGCCACGACACAGAACCGAGCGGGGTTGTCTTACTCGTGTTCGATGCGCTGATCGCCCACAGCGTCGCCAACCCCGATATCAACACCGATTGCACAACCCACCACCCCGCCGCCAACGGCCACTTGGAGAACCAGAATGAGCCGTTTGCTCCACGTCGCATGTCGCCCTCACCAATAATGCGATCTGTCCAACACGATCATGGTACGCGTTCACCACAAAACAACGCCGCATTCCGATTCTGAAGCACTCACCATGAACTCACCATCACGCTGCGATTGGGCCAAGACCGACCTTTCGATCGCGTACCACGATGCCGAGTGGGGCCGGCCCGTCCACGACGATCGCCGGCTGTTCGAGTTCCTCATCCTCGAAGGTGCCCAGGCAGGGCTGAGTTGGGAAACCATCCTCAAAAAACGCGAGAGTTATCGCGCCGCGTTCGAGGGCTTCGATCCCGCTGCCGTTGCTGGTTTCAATGCCAAGAAAATCGAAACGCTCCTCACTAACCCAGGCATTGTGCGCAACCGGCTTAAGGTCGAGTCCGCCGTCAAGAACGCTCGCGCCTTCATCGCCGTTCAGAGGGAGTTCGGCACTTTCGACGCCTACATCTGGCGATTCGTGAACGATGGCGACGGTACTCCGCGAGTGAACCGTCGGGATTCCTTGAAGCAAATACCAGCGAAAACCGCAGAATCGGACGCGATGTCCAAGGATCTGAAGAAACATGGCTTCAACTTCGTCGGCTCAACCATCTGCTACGCATTCATGCAGGCGGTGGGTATGGTTGATGATCACCTTGCAACCTGTTTCCGGGCCAAGCCCGTCCTGCCCCGTTCGATTCGTGCGGCGCCACGATTGCCTTGACGGGTGAATTGCCTATAGTTGGGGCCAATTGTGATTCGACGGAGCAAGTTATGCCATACGAATGTCACTTCACCGGTAAGCGCACCACCTACGGCAAGTCCCGCGTCTACCGTGGTCAGAAAATCAGCAAGGGTGGCTTCGGTCTGAAGCCCACCGGGATCACTCGCCGACAGTTCCGCCCGAACCTGCAGGACGTCACCGCCATCATCGACGGCGTCCCCACTCGCATCAAGGCCTCCACCCGGGCTATCAAGTCCGGGCTTGTCGTCAAGCCCCTGAAGCGTAAATACGGTTACACCGCTCAGCAAAAGCGAATCGCCGCTGGCTCTTCGCACTAACCCGGCCTCGATTCCGGATTCGGTCTCCTCATCTCGCGTCTGATTCCCGACAACCGTGCCTCTGGCTCGGTTGTTTTACAATGGTGTCAGTTCGGAGCGATCGCTCTCGTGTCGCTTATTAGTATTGTGTCTGGATGCCGAAATGGCACCCATTGGTTTCGCTGTTGATCGGGTGGCAGCCGATTTTGAGATGTTTTCGCCTTTCATCTTCCCGATCCGCCTGGATTCCGTTCGTTTTTCGCTCTCCGAACCGGCACACAACTTGCGACATGTTTCATGCGATGGTGTCGGTTTGCTCACATGACGGTGCCGGTCTCCCGCCCAACCACGGCGGGACGCCGCGCGACCTCCCCTTGGGCGGGCGCCTCAATCTGCTCATCTCCTATGGCTCGTGGCGGCATGATTCGTGGGCCGATCGGCTTCCTTGCCTCCTCGAACCGATGGGGATCCATTCGGTACGCGCCCGTTCGGCACGCGAGGCCGAGAAAGTCATCCGTACCCTCCCGGTTCATATCGCTGTCGTCGATATGGGGCTGCCTTTAGACGAACCCAGTGCCGACTCCCGCACCACGACCGATGGCGTTCGGTCTGCCAATCTCACAGACGCCGAAGAGGCCGGGCCTCGGCTGCTCGAGTTGCTCCGCCGCTTAGACTCTCCGCCCCCGACCGTGATCGTTAAATCTCCCCGCACGCACCGGGACGACTGCCGCCACGTTTCGGCTGCTCTTCGCTGCGGAGCGTTTGCCGTCGTTGATCGTTCCGCCGCGGACCTCGAGCGAATGCTCGACATTCTTCGGCGTTGCCTCGCACGTTTTTATCAGGACCGCTGGCCCGAATCCGGCGACTCCCCTTCTCAGGGGCAACAAGGAAAGCAGGGTATCCGATGATCAACGACCTGCGTTTGTTTCACGGAACGTTTGCCGGACAGGCGGTTGTGCCGCCCGTCCGGATTTAGTTTATTGATCCGCATTGATTCCAAGATTCAGGAGCACACACGTATGGCCAAGACCGCAACCGCGCCGAAAACATCGGCCCCCTCGAACACGGCGATCCGCCCGCTGCACGACAAGATCCTCGTCCGCCGCGACGAAGCCGAAACCAAGACCGAGTCGGGCATCTTCCTCCCAGAAAAATCCAAGGACCGCCCGAAGACCGGCGTCGTCGAAGCCGTCGGCACCGGCAACCTCAATACCGACACCGGCGAACTTGTTCCGCTCACCGTCAAGAAGGGCGACCGAATCATCTTCTCGTCCTACGCCGGTACCGAAGTCAAACTCGGCGACAAGGAACTGCTCGTCATGGCCGAGGACGAGGTGCTCGCCGTCATCGATTGAGCGTTCGGATACGGCTTTATTCTGGAACACCACATGGAAGACGTCCTACTTACTGAAATCCTGTGCGGGGCCGCCCTGAGCAACCAGTCCGTTCGGTTGTACATCGGCAGTGAACCGATCCAGATCACGCCCGCGATTGTCATCGCTCCGACCGAAGTCGTCGACACCGGCGAAACATTTGTCCCCACGATCGAGGCCGCCGCCCAACGCGGAGTACTCGTTCGCGGTTCACACGAAACCGCGTTTATGGTCACTTCCGCCGGTGCTTCGACCCATCGCCGGCTCGTGTTTCAGGCCGAACATATCAGGATGATCGACCTCGCCGACATCAACTTCACCCCGCAGAGCCTCTCCGATGCAGATTGATCAACTCCGCCAATCCCTCCGCGAACTCAACGGCAAGCGTGACGCCGTGGTGTACTTCATGCACGCCGAAAAGTGCATGGTAACGAGCGCGATGCTCCTGCCCGACGAGCCGGACCATCTGGTGAAACTGACCGACGGAAAGCATGTGTACATCATCGATGCAGGTGATGTGGCTTGGATCAAGATCGGATGAAGATGGGACTAGGGACTTGGAAAAGCAAACGCCTAGTACCGAACTCCTAACTCATAACAAGCATTCAACACATATAACCAACATATACAACAAAGGAACACAGAACATGGCCGCCAAGCAGATTGCATTTGATACCGACGCCCGCGAGCGGATCCTCCGCGGCGTGCAGAAACTCGCCCACGCCGTCAAGGTCACGCTCGGCCCCTCCGGCCGCGTCGTCGTGCTTGAAAAATCTTTCGGCGCTCCGACCGTCACCAAGGACGGCGTGACCGTCGCCAAGGAGATCGAACTCGAAGACCCCTACGAGAACATGGGCGCGCAGATGGTAAAGGAAGTCGCTAGCAAGGCGTCGAAGGACGCCGGCGACGGTACCACCACCGCGACGATCTACGCCGAGGCCATCTACACCGAAGGCCTCAAGAACATCACCGCTGGCGCGAACGCGAACCAGGTCAAGCGAGGGATCGACATGGCCGTCGCCGCTCTCGTCGATGAACTCCATGCGATGTCCAAGCCCGTCGCCGGTTCTAAGGAAATTGCCCAGGTCGGCACCTGCTCCGCCAACCAGGACGCCGCCATCGGCAAGATCATCGCCGACGCCATGGACAAGGTCGGAAAAGACGGCGTCATTACCGTCGAAGAAGGCAAGAGCCTGAACACCGAGGTCGAACTCGTCGAAGGTATGCAGTTCGACAAGGGCTACCTCTCCCCGCACTTCGTCACTAACCAGGCGACGATGGAATGCGTCCTCGATAAACCTTATATCCTCATTTATGAGAAGAAAATCAGTTCCGCCAAAGACCTGATCCCTCTTCTCGGCCGCATCGCCGAGCAGGGTGCCAGCCTTCTCATCATCGCCGAGGAAATCGAAGGCGAAGCCCTCGCCACCCTCGTTGTTAACAAGTTGCGCGGCGTGCTGAAGATCTGCGCCGTCAAGGCCCCGGGCTTCGGCGATCGCCGCAAGGCTATGCTCGAAGACATCGCTGTCCTCACCGGCGGCAAGGCCATCATGGAAGAACTCGGCATCGAACTCGAAAAAGTCGAACTCGCCGACCTCGGCCGTGCCAAGAAAATCTCCATCGATAAGGACAACTCCACCATTGTCGAAGGTGCTGGTTCCGGCAACGACATCAAGGGCCGCATCGAGCAGATCCGCCATCAGATCGACGCCACTTCCAGCGACTACGACCGTGAAAAACTCGAAGAACGCCTCGCGAAACTCGCCGGCGGCGTGGCCCAGATCAACGTCGGTGCTGCTACCGAAGTCGAGATGAAAGAGAAGAAGGCCCGAGTCGAAGACGCGCTGCACGCTTGCCGCGCGGCCGTCGAAGAAGGCATCCTCCCCGGCGGCGGAGTTGCCCCGCTGCGTGCCCGCAAAGTCCTCGACAAAATCCGCAAAAAAGCAACCGGTGACGAGCGCGTCGGCATCGACATCGTCGATCGCGCCATCGTTTATCCCATCAAGCAGATCGCCGCCAACTGCGGGCTTGATGGCTCCGTGGTCGCCATGAAGGTCACTGAATCCGACGACACCAACTTCGGCTTCAACGCCATGACCCACGAGTACGGCAACCTCGTGCAGATGGGCGTCATCGTCCCGACCAAGGTCGAGCGTGTCGCCCTGCAGAACGCAGCCAGCATCGCTGGCTTGCTCCTTACGACCGACGCCGCCATCGTCGAACTCAAAGAAAAGAAGCCCAAAGCCGGTGGGGCCGGCGGCGGTGGTATGGACGACATGGACTATTGATCTTCCCCACACGCCGCACGAAAGTGCCGCGTGTGACTTGCGACTCGCCGCTGGGTTCTTCCCCGGCGATGCCTCTATTCAACTCTTCACGTAACCCTCACACGCCCGCAGAGAACCAAGCGGGCTGTGCGGATATGTTTCGCTCCTTACACGCCGGGAGAGACGGCGTTGTACACTTTTTTCAGGAGAGATACATGTCGCGATATGTTGCCTTGATCGTGCTGGCCGGTGCGTCTTCATCCGCGTTGGCCCAGTTGTCCTACGTCGGCGGAACCTATTCCCAGAACTTCGACGCACTCCCGAGCACAGGCTCGTTCACCGTTACCGGCCGCGGGCCGTTCAACCTCGGCACTGGCTTCGGTGGTGTGCCCGGCCTTGACGGCTGGCAAGGCGCTCAGTTCGATGGGTCCGGTGCCAACTCCGAACTGCGTGCTCAGGACGGCAGCCTCTCAGGCTCCGCCGGCCGCGGCATCCTCTCGTTCGGTAGCAACGGCAGCTCCGACCGTGCGCTCGGTGCGCTGTCTACCAGTGCTCAGATCTCCACATTCGGGCTCTCCATCCGCAACGACTCCGCCGACACACTCACACAGTTCACACTCTCCTACTTCGGCGAGCAGTGGCGCCGCGGCAACGTCGCCGTTCCCGGCAACCAGTTGCAGTTCTCATATGGGTTTACCAACGACCTCTTCGACATCACGCCGGCCAACCCCTTCACCGCCGTTGCGTCCCTCGGCTTCTTCTCCCCCAATACCCAGGCTGGCCCCACCGAGGTCGCTCTCTTCGGCAACGATGAAGAAAACCGCGTGCTCGTCTCCGACACCGTCCTGAGCCTGAACTGGACCCCAGGCTCCACGCTTGTCCTCCAGTGGTCCGCCCAGGACATCACCGGTCAAGACGACGGGCTGGGAATCGACGATCTCGTGTTCTCGGCCGCCGTGCCGGCCCCCAGCACTGCCATCGCCGTTTTCGCCGGTCTGGGCATCACGGCCCGCCGCCGTCGGCGCTAAGCCCTTACACTCGAACTTCTGAATAACAAGACAATCGACACCCGGCTTTGCCGGGCGTCGATTTTTGATTCTCTTCTGTGTGGGGCACAAGACGACTCGTCTGCTTCTTCTCGGTTCGACGGCGGACATCCTGTCTGGTTCAGACGCCGAACATAAGCAATTTTACAGTGACTCCTACTGGAGCAACGAGTTAGAACGTTCGATTCACGACCGCGTCCGCCATCATCAGCAAGTACGCTCTTGCCGCGGTGTCCGGCAGTTCGCCCAGGATCACCTTCGATTCATCCACCAGCCGCGTGGCTACGGCCCGTGAGTACGCGAGCGAGCCGGTCGATTCGATCGCTTCTCGCAGCATCCCGCTCGGCGGGCGATCGAAGTCCCCGCTCTGTCGCAGCACCGCCAGCGACCGGCCACGCTGCACCGGTGTCGCCTGTGCCAGGTGATGAATGATCGGCAGCGTCAGTTTGCCCAGCACCACATCGCGCCCCACACTCTTACCCACGACTTCTTGCACGCCGGTCAAGTCCAGCAGGTCGTCTTGTATTTGGAACGCAACTCCCAACCGAAGCCCCACGGCGTGCAGCCTCGGCGCCATCGCCCCGCTTGCCCCTTCGCTCAATGACGCTCCCAGCCGACACGCCGTGGCGATCAGCGACGCGGTCTTGCGCTCGACGATCTCGAAGTACACTTCTTCGCTCAGGGAGTAATCCCCCCGCCGGTCCAGTTGCAGCAGTTCCCCGGCGCAGAGCGTCATCCCGGTCTGACCGATCAGCAGCGACGCCTCTCGCCCCGTGTCGCCGGGCACCGACGAACATAAGTAATACGCCGCGGAAAAGAGATAATCACCCAGGATCACCGCGGCTTCGTTCCCGTTCAGTCGGTTCACCGTCGCCCCGCGCCGCCGAGTGTCCGCTTCGTCCAGCACATCGTCGTGAACCAGCGTGGCCATGTGGATCATTTCGCACACCGCTGCTACTGCGATGTGCGAGTCCGATACCAGCCCATCGTCAAAGATCGCACCATCGCCGGACCCGCACCCCGCTTCGCTGCGTGCCAGCACCGGGGCCGCCGCCACACCGCTCAGCACCACCAGCATCGGGCGCAGCATCTTGCCTCGGTAACGCTCGATGTGTTCGCACAGCCGATTCACCGGCGGCAGGTCGCTCCGCAAGTGCCGATCAAACACTCGCTCCACCCGCGCAAGCGACCTCTGGAGCAGTTGTTGCAGCGGCAGCAGACCCTCGGGCATATCCAGCATTGACGGCATAAGCCGGAGCATATGCGCCACGACGCAAACGGGCCGATTTCTCCACCGCCCGCTCGCGACCGCTTCCACGACACGCCCGTCACCCCCTACTCGTCCAACTGTTTCGGCACCGCCGACGCCACCAGCCGAATCGTCGGCGTTTCGCCCCCTACCCCCACGTTCATGTCCTCGTCGTCGTTGGGTTGGATCGTCAGGTCCAGCGTCGCACGAATCAGCCGCGGCCCCGGCGCATACTCCAGAATAAACAACGCCTCTCGCACATTCCGAAGCATCGGCCGTTCATCGATCAGCGTCGGTGGATCCGACGAGTTATCCAGCCTCGAGTACCACAACTCATATGTATTGGTCTGCCCGGACACCGCACGTCGATCGATCCGCGTCACGATGTTCTCGTTCCCCGCTAGTCGATCCGACTCGGCGATAAACTCGATCTCGTGATTGTCCGGCACCGGGTTCTGGCTCGCGTCCAGCACGTCCGCCGGATACGGCCCAAACGATGTACCCGTCCGGATCAGCGTCAATATCCTCGACACCACGATCCGCGACACCACATGTGTCGACGCCGACTCCGTCGTTATCTTGTAACTCCGCCACGACGCGTCCAGCGCCGCCAGCGTCGCCGTCAGCAGCATCGCGCTGATCGTCAACGCGATCAGCATTTCAACAATGCTGAATCCGCGGCGCGATCGATCCTTGTACTTCTTGCGGCTCAATGGCGGCCCTCTCGGTACGTGGTGGCGAGCGAAAGTATGTTCACCGGCAGCATGATCCCGTCCGGCATCGGCAAGTTCGGATTCCATTTCAGTTCGATCCGCCCGTACCCATAGAACGGCACCGCCGCCGCGCCCGACGGCCTCGCTTGATCGTGCGGCACATCGGCGATCCCATCTCCGTCCGTATCCCACCCCACCACCCGCACTCCATCCACGATCGGCAATGTCGTCGGATCCAACGATTCCCCGTCCCCGTCGTCCGGGCCGAAGTACCCCAGTGTGCAGTTGAACCCCGCCGGGTTGCCCACGGCTACGCCGTTGTTCTGCAGTGGCCCCTCACCCGCCACCGGCATGAACGTCAGCAGCAGCGTCCCGTCGATCTCGCTGTTCCCGCGCACATCCAGCACACCCGCCACGATCGTGCCCTTCAACTTCACGTCCTGCGGCGACGGTGCATCCTCGCCCTCCGCCGGCACATACGAATCCGTCGGACTGTTGAACTGCCCGATATCCACCGAATAGTTCGGCATCATCATCGATGTCTTCTCGATCTGCACCAGGTCCTCCAGCGACGGATTCAGATCCGGATCCTCCGGGCTTGTCGGGTGCTGCGTCGCAAACCGTGTCGAGCCGGTAAACTGCATTTTGTTCCGAACATGCGTGTACTGCGTCGGCGTGTCGCTCACGATCGAACCCACGAACAGGCAATCATGGAACCGGATGTTGTTGCTGTAGAGTTTCGTGTTCCGTGCCGCACCCGTGCGCACGACCCCGTCGATCACCGGCGGGTCGGGGAACTCGTCGTAGTTCGTCGGTCCATCAATCGGATTCCCTGTGAAATACCTCGCAAAGTCGCTCTTATCCAGCGGCGTTGTCACTTCAACTGGCCGATTTTGCGACGCGTTCCATTCCATCTTTCCGTACTGCGACCAGTTCGAATGCGTATTCGCCGTTTCCGTCCGCACAAACGTCACGCCCACGAAGGTACAGTTGATGAACAGCGCGTTGTTCCCTTCTGGAATCTGAACGTTATTGAACACCATGTTCTCATATCGCGCCCGGTAGTACCAATCCGAGTACGCCTGCACCGGCGCGTTGAACGGCATCCGTTCATAGATATGCCGTCCGGTCATGCTGTACACCGTCGCGTTGTCCATGTCCGCTCGGAAGTAGCGTGCGTCCGTCGCGTTCGTGGATGCTTCCGTGTACGTCGCAAGGTCCGTCGCTGACACACCCAACTGCGCCGCCACCTGATTCGCAAACGCCGCCCCGTCCGCCGCTTCAAACAGCGCGGTGTTTGTGCTGAACGACTCGGCATTGATCTCGGGCAACTCATCCGCCGAAGCATCGAACCGCAGCGGTGCATCCCCATTCGAGGTTTGGATGCCCCCCTGTATGTACTGGTGATAATCACCCTGAGCGGTGTTCCACGCGCTCTGCGATGCCGAGAGCATGATCCGCCCGTTCATCTTCACATACGCGTCTTTGCGGTCGATCACGCCGTCTCGCCACCCAAGTACCTGATCCGGGTACGAGTTGTTCCGCGCGTCGCGGTCCAGAATCGTTTCGCCCTCGTCCCAGGTGCCGTTGCGGTTATCGTCGATGAACCCGTACACCCCGTTGCGATTCCGATCAGGGTTGTTCGCATCGATCAGTTGAGCCAGGTCGTCGTCGTCATCGAACTCCGTCGTCAATCCCTCGGCGGGCGTGCCCGCCGTCAGCCGCGACGAGAGCACTACTTTCCCGTCTCCGTCCCGGTCGTAGTGATTCAGGAATATATCAAACTCGTCCACATACCCGTCCCCCGTCGCATCCGCGAACGCATTATCCGGCTGCCCGTCCTCGTCATAGTCTTCCGCCGCTCCAGGCAACGCCGCACCTTCCACCGGGTGGGACACACGCATCCGGTTGTCGTTATCACGATCTCCCGTCGACACCGCGTTGTAGAACGCCTCCAACTTCAACCCCAGCGTCGCGTTCAGGTGCTGAAAGTCCGACCGCATCACGATCGGGTGCCCATCATTCTGTGCCACATCCGTATACCGCCCGCCCAGATTCCCCGTGATATGTACGTTCTTCCCCAGCATGATCCGGCTTGGGCTGAGCACGGCGTGCTCATGCTGCTTAGTAATCCGGAAGTCCTGCTGGATCACGCGGGTCAACGGCCGCAGCGTCGTACTCGACGTCCCCGACCCGCCGTAGTGGTAATCCGACCCGCCCAGCGCACTGATCGAACTGTACCCCGTCACGATAATCCGAACGTCCGTTCCGTTCGCCAGCGGCGCGTAGGTGACTTGGAACGCCGCGGGATGGTTCGTCGAGACTCCCGCGTCCAGGTCGATCGCCACCGCCGGGCACGTCAGCCACCCTTCCGCCCCGTACACCGACGCATCCGCGCTCCCCGGCGCGGCGTGAATCTCCGGATCATCCGATATCCCCGCGATCGACACAATGTTCGCATCCGCGCCGAACGCATTCGATAGTGCCTCCGCGATCCCCGTCGGCACCCGCGCCTCGCTGTACCCCGCCGTCGTCGCCATCACACGCGATTGTCCATCCGAAGCCGACCATGTCCCTCTCCACAGTTTCGGCCCAAGATCCCCATCGATCTGCCCACGATCCACCACGAACCGCTTGGTCGCTTCCAGCAGCCGTGCCTTCGCAATCGCCATCCCCGTATCCGCCGCCCCCATCGCCCGCAGCACATGCAGGTGCGTCTGCGCCGTCCGCAGGTTGCCCTTGCTCACGATCGCCATCGCTACCGCGAGCGACCCGAATATCACCACGAACATCATCGCAAGCACCGACGCCACGCCCCGACGAGACCATCGCAGCCGGCTCCGTGCCCTGCCCCGCCCGCCCGCTCGCACGCTTCCGGCATCACATTCGTTACGAGTGTGCTTCATATGTATACCCACGGCCTCCGAACCTCAGACTCAACCGTTCCGACGTTGGCCCGCCCCCGTCGCTCCGCCCGTGCCGCTCTTCTCCGTGCCTCTTCAAGGCACAATCCACACCACCCGCGCGACTTCCGTCGTCGTCTCTTCTCGCGGTGCTTGATACGTCACCACCACCGTCACACGCAGCGGGAACTTATGTACCGCCAGCCCAGGGAAGTCCGGCGGCACCGCAGGCTCTTGATACCCATCCGCCCGCACCACCGACGTGTCATACGGATCGATCTTTTCGACCGTCACCGTCTGGCTCCACCCTTGCAGCGCGAGCGCGTCGCCTTCTTCGTCCGTAAGCACCGCCCCGCTCGCCAATATCTCTGGGATGATCTGCCCGAACGCGTCGATCGGACCAGGCAAGTCGCCGTCGCTCGGATCGGTCGTCCCATCCGAACCAAAAGTCAGCCCGTCCAGGTCATCCACATCATCAAAGTCGCTCACCACGGTCTCCCCCGTGTCCGGACCCCACCCGCGAACCGTCGTGTTGCCCCCCTGCACTTCCAGCCACAGCCCCGTCACCGGGTCGTGCTTCGGCAGACGTCGTGTCATCTCCCGAATCTCGTTCGCCAGATACGTCCCGGTCGCCGAATGGGTGGACCAGTCGTTGGATCGCATGAACGCTTGTTGCGACTCAAGAAGCGCGAGCACACCCACGCCGATAATCACCGTCGCCAGCGCGGTCTCCATCAGCGTGAAACCCGCGCGTACTCGCCCGGCTCGGTTCTGCAATCGTTGTGCTTGGGTGGGACGACGCATCGGCGTTCCTTTCATGGTCGCGCTACGACCGCCGGGGCGGACTCGCGCGACCAGCGAGCCGCAGTGCCGCGGAGCCTCTCGCCCCGCGTTCCGCCTTGGCCCGACGTCCTCCACCGTTGCCATCGGCTATTTCACAATCGAACTCATCTTGAAGATCGGCAGAATGATCGCCATCGCTATGAACCCCACCACGCTACCCATCACAATGATCATGATCGGTTCAATCATCGACGTCACCGCTTTTATCCGGTCCTTCAGCAACTTCCCGTAATACGCCGAGATCTCGTCCAGCACCTCCCCGAGTTTACCGGACTCCTCACCCGCCGAGATCATCTGCGACACAGACCGCGGCAGCAGCGTCGTCTTATTCAACGGTGCCGAGATCTTCTTGCCCTGCTTCACGCTCGTGTACACGCTCCGCCACATCTTCTTATACAGCGAGTTGCCCGAGATATCACCTGTGATCGCCAGCGTGTCCAGCATCGGAACACCCGCGTTGATCAACTGCCCCATCGTCTGCAGCGATCGGCTGATGTACAGCGCCTTGAACATGCTCTTTACCACCGGCACCGCCAACTTCACCCGGTCAAACACCAGCGACCCCACTTCCGTCTTCAGGAACGCCCACAGCCCGCCCAGCAGCACCACGATCCCGCCCACCACATACATCCAGTAGTTCACCATGAACGACGACAGCCCCATCAGGAACTTCGTCGCCCACGGCAGCACATCTTCCTTGCCCTTGAACACCCCAGCAAACTTCGGCAGCACGAATGTCAGCAGGAACACCGTCACCAGCACCGCCATCGTCCCGATAATCCCAGGATAAATCGCCGCTCCGATCACCATCTTCTTCGTCTCGATCTCTTGCGATATGTACGCCGCGATTCGGTTCAGCATGTCCGCGAACGAACCGGACATTTCCGATGCACGCACCATGTTCACGTACAGCGGGCTGAACAACTTCGGATGCCGTGAGATGGCTTCCGAGAACTGCTTACCCGACTCCACGTCCGATTTCAAGCCCAGGATCACCTTCTTAAACCGCGCGTGCTCCGTCTGCTCCGCGATCCCGTCCAGCGCGGCCCGCAGGTTAATCCCCGCCCGGATCATCACCGCTAACTGCGTCGTGAAGTCCAGCACATGCTTCGTCTTTGGCTTCCCAGCGTTGAGTTCCTTGAACCGCTGCGACAGCGTCCCTCGCTCTGCCGCCTGCACCGGCGCAATCGTCATTACCCGCAGTCCCTGCCCTCGCAGCACCATCGATGCCGCCGAGGCGTTCTCGGCTTGCACCACGCCTACTTGCAACTCACCCTTCGCCGTCTTCACTTGGTATCGATAGTTTGCCATGTTCGCTTCGGTCCGGATGGGTTGCTTGCAGTCTCACGCTCAACGCTGTTCTCTACACTCTTACGCAACGAGTTGCCGTTCCAACTTGTCCGGGTACGCCGACTGGGCGATCGCATCCTCCCGGCTGATCATCCCGTTGAAGTACAACTCCGCGATCGCCGTATCCAGCGTCGTCATCCCGATCGCTCGGTTCGTCTCGATCACGTTCGGGATCTCGAACGTGCGTGCCTCCCGGATCAGGTTCCGCACCGCCGGCGTACACAGCAGCACTTCCACCGCCGGTACCATCCCGGGCTTGTCGATTCGGCTGAACAACGTCTGTGAGATCACCGCCTGTAGCGTATTGGCAAGCATCGACCGGATCTGATTCTGCTGCGCACCGGGGTACATATCGATGATTCGTTCCACCGTCTGCGACGCGTTCACCGTGTGCAGTGTGGATAGCACCAGGTGCCCCGTTTCCGCCGCCGAGATCGCCAGCGCGGTCGTTTCAAGATCGCGCATTTCGCCCACCAGAATAATGTCCGGATCCTGACGCAGCGCGTGCTTCAGCCCCGACGCGAAACTCGGCATGTCCACGCCCAGTTCCCGCTGCTCCAGCACGCACCGGTTGCTCTGGAACATATATTCCACCGGGTCTTCCAGCGTGATGATGTGCTTGCGGTACCGCTCGTTCATCGCTTGGATCATCGCCGCCAGCGACGTCGACTTGCCCGACCCCGTGTCCCCCGTCACCAGCACCAGCCCCCGAGGCAAGTACGTCAGCCGCGCGATCACGTCCGGCAGGTTCAACTGCGCCAGCGGCGGCACCTTCGTCTTGATCGCTCGCATCGCCAGACCGATCGTTGCCCGCTGCATGTGCGCGTTCACGCGGTACCGTGCCAGCCCAGGCGCGGCATACGAAAAGTCCGAGTCCTTATTCTTATCAAAAGTCGCAATCGCTTCCTTCGACGCAATCTCTTCCAGATACGCACGCGCCGTCTCTGGTTGGATCACCGGAAAATCCATCGGCGTCATGACTTGATGCACCCGCATCACCGGCGGGTGCCCCGACACCAGGTGTACGTCCGACGCGTCCGCGTCCATCGCCGCCTTCAGAATATCGATGATCTTCGTGCTCACGCTGCTGCTCCGCTTGGTTGCGTTTTCGGATTCGGTCTGCGTCCGCCGATGTCGCTCGCTCCGCCGACATGCGACGACCGCGACCGACGACGTTGCGTCGAATCTTTCATCGGACCTTCGATTACCAGGGTTAAGCGATCCGGGCAATTCGAATCGCCCGGCCCCATACCCACTGCCACCTGATATGGCACCTCTCGACAACGCCACCACTCACCGCGCAACTTCCGCGCGTTTCGCCGGCACGCCGCGCACCCATCACCTAGGCATATCCACGCCGCGCTACGTCAGCACGCCGTTTCGCTGAACCTGAGTTACATTCGCCCCGCCGCCGCCGCGTCCCGCGCTGCCACTGCCAACTCATCGCACCGTTCGTTTTCCGGGTGCCCCGCGTGCCCCTCCACCCAGTGGAACGACAACTCATGCTGCCCCATCAACTCGTCCAGACGCATCCACAAATCCTGGTTCTTCACCGGCTGCTTGTTCGCCGTCTTCCATCCCTTCTTTTTCCACCCCGCCATCCATTCTCGCAGCCCGTTGAGCACATACTTTGAGTCCGAATACAACTCCACCCGTGACGCCGACTTCAGCGACGACAGCCCCTCAATCACGGCCAGCAGTTCCATCCGGTTGTTTGTCGTGTCCCCATTCCCGCCCGATCGTTCTCGCTCTTTCCCGCTCGCAGGGTGACGCAAGATGAACGCCCACCCCCCCGGCCCAGGATTCCCCGAGCACGCCCCATCTGTAAACAACATCACCTGCGGCTTCGTCCCCGTTGTCATATGTCAACTTTACCCACTTATCCCGCAGCCAGTGGAAACTTTCTCGGTCCCGCCGTAACTATCTCGGCTTTCCCTCTCGCGCCGGTACACCCATCACTACGCACCCCGCCGCCACTTCCTTCAGCACCATCGCCCCCGCTCCTACCACCGCCCCCGCGCCGATCTTCGCACCCGGCAACGACCTCGCGCCGATCCCCACGAGCGAATCCTGCCCGACGGCCGTTCGTCCGCCCAGCACGCTCCCGGGCGCGCAGTGGACGTTCTCGCCGATCTCGCACTCATGCTCGACGATGCATCCCGTGTTGATGATCGCATGATCCCTCACCCGTGCCCGCGTGTGTACAACCGCCCGCGGCCCTACATACACCCCGCGACCGATCACCGCGCTCGCCGACACCATCGCTCCCGGATGTACGACCGTGACCGCGCGCGCATTGAACTCCTCCATCGCATCGATCGCACGCCGTCGTACCCCCGCGTCCCCGATCACTACGATCCACCCGGCGTCACGCTCTGCCCGCAACCGCGCTCGGATTGCTTCGACATCCCGCAGCGACCCGAGCCTCGGTGCGCTCGGCGTCCCGCTCCCCAGCACCGCTCCCTCGTTATCGTCGTAAAACCCGATGAGCGCGTGCCCAAGCAGCATCGCAGCCTCCGCCACCACCAGCGAATGCCCGCCCCCGCCGATCAATATCAGCGGCGGCTCCACCGCACTCGAAGTTCGCGCCGGAATCTTTGTCATCTCGCACCGCCCATCGTCATCTTGACACGGGATTCAATCCGTCCTCTTCCCGCGACCTACATATCCCCTCACTCGTGATTCACACATCCCGCCCTCTCATCATCGGTTTCAGGATCGGTGTCAGTATCAGTATCAACAACCCCGCCGCGATTGATGTGACCACAAACAGCAAGAAAAAGTCCGCCAGCCCCCCCAGATTCCATTGATTCCACGGCAGTTTCACCGTTCCCTTCTCAATCGCCTCCACCTTCGACGCGATCAGACCCCCGCCCAGATTCGCCACGAAACTCGACACGAACCAAATCCCCATCAGCAGCGACACGAACTTCACCGGCGCGGCTTTCGTCACATACGACAACCCCGTCGGCGACAAGCACAACTCGCCGATCGTGTGCCAGAAGTACGCCGCTACCACATACATCATGCTCGCTTTCACCAGCCCGCCCTTCGAGATCATGCCCGCTTTCACCATGAACAGGAACCCGATCCCCAGGCATATCAGCCCCAGCGCGATCTTCACCGGCTGGCTCGGGTTCATCTTCCGTCGCCCGAGCCGTGTCCACAGCACCGCCGTCAGCGGCGCAAATATGAAGATCATCCCGGCGTTGATCGATTGGAAGTACGGCGTCGGCACTTCGTACCCCAGGATATGCCGATCCGTGTTCGTTTCCGTAAACACATTGATGCTCGAGCCTGCCTGCTCGAACCCGTACCAGAACAGCACGTTGAATAGCATAAAGATGAAGATCGTCATCACCGGCGCACGATCCTCTCGCCGGTTGATCGACAGAAACCACCCGGCCCACGCCAGTATCACCGCGATGAGACCAACGATCAGCCCCACCGCAAGCACTTCGTTCTTCCTTATCCGCTCCATCAACTCACCGAGTTGCGCGATCGCCCCGTAGTAGTACAACGCGGCGAAACACGCCGACAGCACGAGCGAGCCGACGAACAGAAAGAGGCACGTCCCGAACGGTTTGGGACGCGGGGATTCCCCGATCCCCCTAAGCAGCCGCGGCCGACCGATCACATACACACCAAGCCCCAGCAGCATCCCCACCGCCGCCGCGGCAAATCCATGGTGCCAACTGTACATCACCGCCAACCACCCGCACACGATGTTGCATAGGAACGCACCCAGGTTGATCCCCATGTAAAAAATCGAGAATGCGCCGTCTCGCCTTGGGTCGCCCGGGGCGTACAACTGACCCACCATCACCGATACCGTCGGCTTGAAGTGCCCCGTCCCCAGCACGATCACCGCCAGCCCCAGAATAAATAGTGCCATCCCTTCGCGGTTGAACGCGAAATCGCCGAACCCCGATATGCCCAGGATGACGTGCCCAAGCGAAATCAGCAGCCCGCCGACCAGCATCGACCGGTGCGTGCCGATGAGTTTGTCGGCAATGATGCCCCCCAGGATCGGGAACAAGTACGCCAGCCCCGTGTACCACGCATACAGCACCGACGCCGACGGCGCCGGCCAGTTCCTGCCACCGTCGCCCGTGCGCACCGCGATGGTGACGTCGTTCGGCGGCTCCGACTCCGCTCGCTGTGCATCCGGCTTGATATCGAGTGTCACCCCCGCCGGTTGATCGTTCACTGTGAAAAACGTCTTCGCGTCTTTGTCCTTCTTATCTCGTCGAATCTCCGCTCGTACCTTAATCGTCTTGTCGGTCGGATTGGACAACCGGTACTTGACGATCGAATCCGACTCCCCCGGCTTCGCGCCGGTTTGGACGTTGATCACCAACGGGTCCACATCCGCGTTCGCCCCTTCATCGGGCACCCACTCTTTGATACTCTGCTTGCCGGTCTTGGTATCTGTTTGATACACGGCTTTCAGGCGCTGGATCTTCAGCGGGAATGTCCCATTGCCGGACACTTTGTCCGGAATCGTCGTGCCGGGGGGTTGCCCGACGAGAATATGGGCCGTCCGTGTCTCCAGGGAAACAATCGTGGGTTCGGGTTGACCCTGAACATCCACTACTTCCGCGATATCCAGTACGTTGGTGTACACCCCGGGCCTGAGTTGGTGGATCCCGATCACGGTGATCAGGTACAGCATGAGCAGCCCGCGCATGCCGTAATACGAGAACCGTTCCCACATCTCGACCATGAACAGCAGGTACAGCCCCTTGGGATGTCCACGGTTGGGCGTAGGGGGGGTGGGGGGGGGCATATTAGCGGCTGGATTGTTTGACGATACTGGGGGGAGGGCCATGTGGGTATCCGGAGTATGTGTTCCCGCGGAACAGCATACCCGAAATCATCCCGGAGCAGATGAATGGGGTCGGAGCGAGCGGTTGGGAGTCAATTGGGTGTGGACCGGGGAGTTGTGTTCGCAACCATTTGTACGTACTCGGGTACAAGCCACGCCGAGGTACTGCCCAAGATACCCACAATGGGCCGTAGAGCGGTGGACCCTTGTCCGGGCTGTACACTGCATGAGCGACCGCCAACAGTCGGCGTATCCGGGCAGAACGAACGGATGAGTCGAACAACCGGGGGATATCGGGGCGAAACCGAGAGGAACAGGACGAATATGGGCCTGAAGAGCACACGATCGCAATGCCCCGCTCGACCCTACGCAACTGTTTTCGCGCTCGCGTGCTTGATGAGCACCGCTGGCGCGCTGGGTCAAGGGGGGTTTCGCAGACAACCGGAGATTGTTCTTCAGAACGCACGGATCCTGACCATGGCCGGGAACCCCATCGAGGGGGGATCGATCGTCATTCAAGCCGGGGCGATCCGTCAAATAAGCAAAGACGTGAAACCCGGCGAAAATGCCCGTGTGATCGACGCGGCGGGCATGACGATCACGCCGGGCTTGATCGATGTGGATGGTTCGCTGGGATTGACGATTTCCACTGCGCGGGGTGGTAGTTCGCCGGCGGATGCGATTCACAGGGCATTCGATTCGTTCGATCGGTATAACACCCGGAGTTTCAAGGAAGCGGTGCGGAATGGCGTGACGACGGTGTATATCTCGCCGCGATCGATGGCGGGGATAACCGGAGTGGGGTCGGTGGTGCGTCTGGAGCCAGGGGACGGGCCTTGGGCGGGAAAAATCGCGCTCGAAGAGGCCGCGCTGTGCGTGGATCTTGGGTCGGGGGACCGCCCGATTCAGCGGCTCGGGACGTTCGACCGGGTCCGGAAGCAGTTCCGGGGGGCGCTGGACTACCGTGAGTCGGTTGAGGTCTACAAAGAGGAACTGGAAGAATACGAGAAGAAAGTCAAAGAACGGGCCGAGAAGGAACCAAAGAGCGCCAAAGCCGACGAGAACACGGAAAAGAAGGACGAGAAGCCGAAAGAAGGCAGTTCGCCCTCACCGGTTCCAGCGCCCGCACCAAAACCCCCTGAAACAGGTGCTATCGGAACGAGTGCGATGGAATCGGAGGGCGGAGAAGCGGTGGCGAGTGATGTGGAGCCGATGCAGCCGGATCCGCGGCCACGGCGTGGCCCGCGC